>NZ_CP136946.1:2214658-2531038 GCF_050916355.1 Jeongeupia wiesaeckerbachi | reverse complement strand
TACCACACGGGTCTTGGCGCGGTAGTTCAGGCAATTGCTTCCAAGAAGGCATGAACTTGCCCGTGCCGCCGGGAGCCGGTATTGCGCCGATTGCCGCCGAGAAGCACGTAGGCATGCGAAGCGCGGTATTTCGCACCGCGCTTCGATTGGCGATTCATCGGTCGACTGGGCGTTCGCAGGTATGCAAGGCATAAAAAAACCGCAGCCGAAGCTGCGGTTTTTCGTGGCGAAGCGGGAAACGCTTACTTGTCGCTCAGCGCGACGACGCCCGGCAGTGCCTTGCCTTCGAGGAATTCGAGCGAAGCGCCGCCACCGGTCGACACATGCGACACCTTGTCTTCCAGACCGGCCTTCTCGACCGCGGCGACCGAGTCGCCACCGCCGACGACGGTGATCGCACCGGTGGCGGTTGCTTCGGCCAGCGCATGCGCCACGGCGAACGTACCTTGCGCGCTTTCGTCGATTTCGAACACGCCCATCGGGCCGTTCCACAGCACCGTCTTGGCGGATTTGATGATGTCGGCGAAACGCTTGCGCGATGCTTCACCGATGTCGACGCCTTCCTGATCGGCCGGAATCGCGGTCGAATCGACCTGGACCAGACCGTCGAGCGTGCGGGCGTCGAAGTCCAGGTGCTTGGTGATCATGGTATCCGACGGCAGTTCGAGCTTGTCGCCGGCGGCGGCCATCAGCTCGCGCGCCAGTTCGACGCGGTCGTTTTCACACAGCGAGTTGCCGATCTCCAGACCCTTGGCCTTGAGGAAGGTGAACGCCATGCCGCCGCCGATGATCAGCTTGTCGACCTTGGGCAGCAATGCCTGGATCACGTCGATCTTGCCCGAGATCTTCGAGCCGCCGATGATCGCCACGAACGGACGCACCGGACGATCGACCGCGTCGCCGAGGAATTCGAGTTCTTTCTTCAGCAGATAACCCGCAGCGCGCGGCAGGTTGACGCCGACGACCGACGAGTGCGCACGGTGCGCGGTGCCGAAAGCGTCGTTGACGAACACGTCGCCGAGCTTCGACAGCGAAGCGCGGAACGCTTCGACGGCAGCCGGATCGGCCTTGACGCTATTGCCGTCGGCATCCTTGGCCTTGCCTTCTTCCTCGATGTGGAAGCGCACGTTTTCGAGCAGTGCAACCTGACCGGCTTGCAGCTTGGCGACGGCGGCTTCGACTTCCGGGCCGACGCAGTCGTTGAGGAAGGCAACCGGCTTGCCGAGCAGCTCGGCCAGACGGGTGGCGACCGGCGCCAGCGTATATTTCTCGACGCGCGCACCGTTCGGACGGCCGAGGTGGCTCATCAGCACGACCGACGCGCCCTGCTCCAGCGCGTAGCGGATCGTCGGCAGTGCAGCGCGGATGCGCTTGTCGCTTTCGACCACACCGTTTTTGACCGGCACGTTGAAGTCAACGCGGATCAGGACACGCTTGCCGGCGAGGGCCAAGTCTTCGATGAACAGCTTGGTCATGCTTTAGCTCCATTGAGTGGATGGGAAATCTGACTGCGATTCTACCGGTTCCGGCCGCAGTAGTTCCGGAACCGAACGACTACATTGCGGCCGCGCAATGCCTTCAGGGTAGCAAGGTCACCGGTACGATATCGGCATAATCCCCCGGCGGCACCTGCTGGCTGCCGTAGAGCAGCGCCGTCGCGTTGGCCAGACTGGTCGCGCCGCCGCCGGGCGCATTGCCGGTGATCGGTTGGCCCGTGGTGCCGTCGCCGAAAATGGTCGAGCAGCTGGTGTTGTTGACCCCGACACACAGCTGATAGGAAAGCGGCTCGCTGCCACCGACGCGGACCATCCAGCGGCTGCTGATGCTCTGACTGCTCATGCTCGGGCCGGCCTGCAGCGTGTACGACGTCGGTGTATCGCAGGCGATGGCGACGTAGAAGTTGATCACACTGGTGCTCGACAACTCGGGGTTGTACTGGCCGAACGACGGGTCCTGCCCCGAGCCGATCGTGCAGCCGGCACTCGCCAGACGGGCGATCATCACGAGGAACAGCGCGAACAACAATCGGCCCATCACGACTCTCCTGCGCAGCGCACCGGCGCCAGTTGCTGGACGACGTCGTTGCCGGCCGGCAGCACCAGCGTGCCACGGCAACGCAGCGCCTCTGCATCGGTGACAACGAAACGGTACTCGCCAGCCGCCAGCTCGTCGACGTAGAAACTGCCGTCGAGCGCCGTCTGCAGCTTGCGCGTGCCTTCGGGCAATGCCAGCCGGATCACGGCACTGGCCAGCGGTTTGTCCTGCCCGTCGACGAGCAGGCCGGCCCACGCGCGGATCGGTGTGGCCTCGAAGCGGACGACGCGACCGCTGTTGTACGCGGGCTGTACGTCGCGCCGCAGTTGCGGCACCGCGTAATCGAGCGGAAGGTCGTTCTGCACCAACCCGATCTGCTGGGCGTTGTAATTCGACAGATCCGGCAGCACCACACGGCCGTCGGCGCCGCTGCGCCCGACCACCTGGCCGTTCTGCGTGACGGCGACGCCGGCGAGCGGCAGTTCGGTGATCGCAAAGCTCTGGTTGACCTGCCGCACCAGCTCGGCCGCGCCGTCGGCATACACCAGTGCACCAGCCCAGCTCGCCCGCCATGCACTCTCTTGCCCCTCGTTGCGCGAGGCGCTGAGCGACAGCTGCCCCGGCGCGAAGCGACCGTCGATCGAGCCGTCGACTTCGTCGCCGGTCTCGCTGTGCTGCGCGTTGATCCGGTAGCCCCAGCCTTCGCCGAATGGCGTCGAGCGCGCGAGCGCCACGGTGTTCTGCCAGTTGCCGTCGTTGCTGCGCTGGCTGCTGGCCGACGCGGTGGTCCTGCTGTCGTAGAACCAGGCCAGGTTCACATAGCCGCCGAGCGAGGTGTTTTCACCGGTATCGGCCAGCGTCAGGTTCATCGACAGCGAGACCGAGCGCAGCGGTGCCACCGAATAACCGAGTCGCCACTGGTTCTGCGTCGGCAGCGCACCGCCGAGCTGGCGCGACCAGTCGAGGCTCCAATTGCCCCAGGCCGGCGCGCCCCAGCTGCCGCCGGCACCACCGCTCCAGCGCGGCGGTGCAAAGCTGTTGTCGGCGGCGACGTAACCGGAGTCGATATGCTGGGCAAAGCCGCGCAGACTCCAGCTGCGGTCGTCGAAGCGATAGGCCAGGTATTGCGCATCACCGGCGTTGCCATCATCGTGCCGCGCCCACGAGAACGCGCCGGACAGCACGCCGGCCCGGCCGAGCCGCATCGTCACCAGCCCGCCGGCCGAGTCGTAATCGGGATTGCCCTCGGCCCGCGCGCCAATGGTGAAACTGTCGGTCACGCCGTAGCGGTGGAACAGCGAATACGCGAGTCCGCCGTAATCGTCGAAGCCTTCGGGCCGACGCCAGACGCCGGCGTTGTAGCTGAAATCGTTGAGCCCGGCCTTGAGCAGGCTGTCGTCGAAGTAGTACGGCACATTGATCGTCTGGCGATTGCCGTATTCGTCGCGCAGCACGATCTGCACGTTCTGCAGGCCGGCGAAATAGCGCAGGTCCTGGAACTGGTACATGCCGGGGCTCAGGCTCTCGGTACGGATGCGCTCGCCGTTGAGATAGACCTCGGCCGTTGACGGCGTCGTTACCGGCACCGTCGCCGACATCGACGGCGCGCTGTCGAAATCCTGTTGCATTGCAAACACGCGCGAGAAGCCGATCCCGGCCAGTTGCGGCGCATTGCCCAGCGTGCCGGTCACCGGCGCCAAGTCGCCGAGCGTCAGCCTCGCCATGCTGTCCGGCCAGTCATAGGTCGCGGTGGTGGTGACGCGCTGCCAGCGCTCGTCGCGGCCGGACGACTGGTAGTTCTGGTCGCTACGCAGATTCCAGCCGCCGGCGGACAGATTGACCAGCGGCGCAAAGCCGTAGCCGTCGCTGCCGTCGGGATTGCGGAAGGTCGAAATGTTGTAATTGAGGTAGCCGGACACGCCGCCGCGCCAGACCTCGGCCGGCTGGGACTTGCCGTACAGCGAAATCGTCTGCTCGCCGATCTGTGCCGGCGCGATGGTCAGCGACACGGTCAGCTGATCCGGGTCGTAGTGGCTGCGCACCTGTTTGAACGACGACAGCTGCAGATAACGCACGCCGTCGAACTCGGCGGACTGGCCATCGAGTTTCAGCCCGAGCTGGCGAACGTCATCGCTGGCCAGCCACAGCTCGCCAGCCGCCAGCCAGGCCCGCTGCGCACCGCGATCAACATCGTTGATGCGCACGGCGACCAGCAAGGCCTCGGCGCTTGCCGTGCCGGCGATCAGGGCAAGGGCCAGCCCGAAGCATCGCCGCAGCATCAGGCTTTGCAGTCTCCCGACGCCAGGCTCAGCGGCACGGTCAGGGTCTTCTTGTCGAAGACCAGCGTCAGTGCCGGCTTGGCCTGCTTGCACAGCGCATCGGGCAGCTTGAAGCCGTAGTTGCGAGATACCCCCGGCAGCACATACCAGGCGTCGAAGCGGTCCACCGACGTGCCGTCGGAGAAGGTCGCCTGCTTGATCTTGAGGGTCGTATTGCCGTCGTTGTCGATCCTGACATCAAGCCGGCCCTTGCCCGCAGCCGGCGTTGCCTTGAACGACGGTACCGCTTGCTGCGGCTGAACGAAGACCGGCACGCCGAAGCTCACCAGCATCGCCACCTGCCCCTGTCGGTTTGCGCCGGCGTCGGGCTGCTCGCTCACATAGAGACGGAACGCCTGTTCCTGCGCACCGCGCTCGCCCTTGGGCCCGAGACGGATGACCTTGCTGGCCTTCGGCGCCAGTTCGAGCTGGCGCGGAAAATACACCAGCGCATCGGACGGCGTGTACTGATCCTTGCCGGCGGTATCCTGCTGCCAGGCCTTCAGCGACACCGCAACCCGCAGGATCACGTCGCTGTTATTGGTCACCGTGATCGCGCTGGCACGATCCTGCGGGGTGAAATCGATACGGACCGGCGAAACGCCGAACCCGGCGGCCTGAACGGTCGCAGCAAAAAACAACAGGCCGGCAAAGCCGGCCTTGATCTTGGTTTTGAGGGTCACGGCGCCAGATCGATAGTCAGAATCACCGTGTCATTGTAATCGCCGATCTTGGCATCCTGATAGTCGGTCCCCTTGACCTCGCCGGTCAGCGTCAGCGGAATCGGCGTGCTCTGGCCGGTAGCCGTGCCGCTGGTCTTGTCCGGCGAGAGCGTATAGCCGATCACATCGGTCGGTGTCCCGCCAGACAACACCATCTGCCGCTTGCCGCCACCATCCGGGCTCAGGCCATTGTCGAGCGACACCTGGTAGTTCACGCCGTTGGAGCACCAGAAATTGGTCGAGGCCGACTTGCTCTGGTCACCGCCCCCCGGTGTCAGCGTACCGAAGTCGATCACCACGTCGTTCGCGTCGGTAAAGTCACAGGTCCCGACGACCTTTGCCTTGACCTGCACATTCTTGTCAACGGCAGAGGCGCCGCCTGCAACCAGCATCAGCATGGTGGCGCCCAGCGCCCAGCAGATCTGCTTTTTCATTTGAATACTCCCGTTGTTCCCGAACCGGAAACGATTGATTTAACTCGGTTTTGCTCAAGTTTAATCAAATGGGATATTCAATTTATGTACCAAATTACCGATGCAATACGGTAAAACCCACATTCGAATCAAGGAGAAACGGTCAGCACCACATTGTCGTTGTAACTGCCGATCGGGCTGTCGACATAAGCGGCGGCCTCGACGCTGGCGGTCAGCAGCAGCGAGATCGGCGTCAGCTCTCCCTGCCCGTTGCCGCTTGTTGGCGTCGCGCTCAAGGCATAGGGAATGTAGCTGCCGCTGTCGCCACGCATGCGGCGCTGCTGACCATCCGGATTGCGCCCCAGATCCATCGCCACGGTGTATTGCGTGCCGGTACTGCAGGTGAACGCGACCGACTGCGAGACCTGCCGCGCGCCCTGCCCGGGCACCAGCGCGCCGAAATCGAGCACCACGTCGTCGGCGTTGCTGAACTTGCAACTGCCGGGAACCGTCGCCGTGACGGGCATGCCGCGGGTATCCGCCTGAACCATGCCACTCAGCAACACCGCAACGACGAGCCAGATGCGCATCAGAACGCCCCTCATGCCTGACACATCCGCCGCCCGATCAGGCCGTCGCCACCGATCTGCGCCCTGCTGGCGACCTGCTGTGCGGCCAGCGCCAGCATCACCAGTCCGCTCACCACGCCGCCAGCGCAACACCGCATCAGGCCCCCTTGAGGAAAGGGAAATCAACCTCGGGTCTGCGTCCCGAGATCAGCTCGGCAATCGCATGCCCCGAACCGCAGGATTCGGTCCAGCCCAGCGTACCGTGGCCGGTGTTCAGGTACAGATTGTCGATGCGGCTGCGGCCGATATACGGCAGGTTGCCCGGCGTCGCCGGCCGCAGACCGCACCAGAACTCGGCGTCGTCATAACCGGCGATCTGCGGGAAAATTTCACGGGTCCGGTCGATCAGCGCCTTGCAGCGCACTTCGTTCAGTTCGAGGTTGTAGCCGTTGAACTCGGCGGTGCCGGCCACGCGCAGCCGGTCGCCCAGGCGCGAAAACACCAGTTTGTAGCCGTCATCGGTCAGGCTCACCGTCGGCGCCAGATCGGCATCGTTCACCGGAATCGTCGCCGAATAACCCTTGGCCGGATAGATGTCGAGCGTGATGCCGACCTGCTTCATCAGCAACGGGCTATAGCTGCCGAGACAGACCAGATATGCATCGGCGCGCAGCGTTTCGGTCATCGCCTCGCCATCGTCGTCAAACTCGACGTCGACCCCGTCGATCCGGCCACCGGCCTGCAGCAAGCGGGTAATCCGCGTCTGGTAACGGAACACCACGCCGCGGCTGGCTGCCAGCTTGGCGAGCTCCTGGGTGAACTTGCGCGCATCGCCCGATTCGTCGGTCGATGTAAACGTGCCGCCGACAATGGGCAGCCGGCTTCTGGTCAGCGCCGGCTCGATCGCCATGCACTCGGCAGCGTTTTTCACTTCGCGGTCGAGGCCGATTTCGCGCATGGCCGCCGCCGCCGGAATCGCCGCGGCAAAATCGGCCTCGTCGGTGTAGTAGTGCAGGATGCCCTTCGAGAGTTCGTCGTAATGCAGACCGGTGTCGGCGCGGACCTGTTGCAGCTGTGCGCGGCTGTATAGGCCGAGCCGCACCAGATTCTGCAGATTGCTGCGCGCGCGTGCCGGCGTGCACTCCTGCAGAAAGCGCAGGCCCCAGCGCCATTGGGCCGGGTCCATTTTCAGCCGGAACAGCAGCGGCGCGTCCTCCTCGCCCAGCCATTGCAGGGTTTTCCATGGCGCCTTCGGATTGGCCCACGGTTCGGCATGACAGACCGAAATCTGCCCGCCGTTGGCGTAGCTGGTTTCCAGCCCGGCTTCCGGCTCGCGATCGATGACCGTCACCTCATGCCCGGCCTGCGCCAAAAACCACGCCGACGTCACACCGACCACCCCAGCCCCCAGCACGATCACCCGCATCCACATCCCTCCCGCAAGAGACGGCATTATGCCGCGCGCAATTTGCCACCGCCCATCGAGTTGGCCCCGCTTTGATCTGGGTAAATCTGTTGCCCTTGCAAATCGCCACGCCAGCCATGCCGCTGACCGACGACAATCCCGACCGATGATCTTTTATTCGTAGAACAATTGTTCTACAATCGGCACCAAGATAAACGACACCCCGGATTGACGGACATGGACGACAACAAGAGCAAGGCGCTCGCCGCGGCACTGGCGCAGATCGAACGACAGTTCGGCAAGGGCTCCATCATGAAGATGGGCGAAAACCAGATCGAGAACGACCTTCAGGTCGTGTCGACCGGTTCGCTCGGCCTTGACCTCGCCCTCGGCGTTGGCGGTCTGCCGCGTGGTCGTATCGTTGAAATCTTCGGGCCGGAATCGTCGGGTAAAACGACGCTGTGTCTGCACGTCGTCGCCGAAATCCAGAAGCTCGGTGGTACCGCCGCCTACATCGACGCCGAGAACGCGCTCGACCCGATCTACGCCGCCCGCCTTGGCGTCAACGTGCCGGAAATGCTGATCTCGCAACCGGACACCGGCGAGCAGGGTCTGGAAATCGCCGACATGCTGGTCCGCTCGGGTGGCGTCGACATCATCGTCGTCGACTCGGTCGCCGCGCTGGTGCCGAAGGCCGAAATCGAAGGCGAGATGGGCGACGTCCACGTCGGCCTGCAAGCGCGACTGATGAGCCAGGCGCTGCGCAAGCTCACCGGCAACATCAAGCGCACCAACACGCTGGTGATCTTCATCAACCAGCTGCGGATGAAGATCGGCGTGATGATGC
Organism: Jeongeupia wiesaeckerbachi; assembly: GCF_050916355.1. Lineage (GTDB taxonomy): Bacteria > Pseudomonadota > Gammaproteobacteria > Burkholderiales > Chitinibacteraceae > Jeongeupia > Jeongeupia wiesaeckerbachi. The sequence goes on along the minus strand of NZ_CP136946.1, from coordinate 2,522,730 downwards.
CCGGCCAGAGCCCGGAAACCACCACCGGCGGCAATGCGCTCAAGTTCTACGCCTCGGTTCGCCTCGACATCCGCCGCATCGGCGCGGTGAAAAAAGGCGACGAGATCATCGGCAACCAGACCAAGGTCAAGATCGCCAAGAACAAGGTCGCACCGCCGTTCCGCATCGTCACGTTCGACATCCTCTACGGCGAAGGCATTTCGCGTGAAGGCGAAATCATCGAACAGGGCGTCGCGCAGAAAATCGTCGAGAAATCGGGCGCCTGGTACAGCTACAACGGCAACAAGATCGGTCAGGGCATGGAGAACTCGCGCCAGTACCTGAAGGACAACCCGGAAGTGGCCGCCGAGATCGTCGCCAAAGTGCGCGAGAAAATTGGTCCGGTGCTGCCGCTGGATACCGGTGCGGCCCAGGTCGATGACGACGCCGAAGCGCTGGCCGAATAAGGCCTTGTTCGACCCCAAACGGCCGGTTTACCGGCCGTTTTTCATTGTGAGTCCACATGGCCCCGACGATACCTACCCTGCGCAACCGCGCCCTCGGCCATCTCGCCCGGCGTGAATATGCGCGACTCGAACTGCGCCAGAAGCTGCTGCCGCATGCCGACGGCGACGAAGCGGCACTCGATGCGATCCTCGACGATTTCGTTGCCCGCGGCTGGCTGTCGGACACGCGTTTTGCCGAGCAATGGGCGCACTTTCGCTCGCAACGCTACGGCCCGCAGCGGCTGCGTGCCGAGCTGAGGCAGAAAGGTGTCGACGATTCGATCATCGACGATGCGCTTGCCGACGTCGCCGACGACGAGTTCGCCCAGGCCCGTGCTCAATGGCAAAAGAAGTTCGGCACGCCACCGCAGGACGCCAAGGAACGCGCCAAACAGGCGCGCTTTCTCGCCGGTCGCGGCTTCTCGCTCGACGTTGTCTACAAGGTCATCGGCGGCAGCGACGATAGCGACGACTGAACGTTCCCGCGCGTCGGCCTACGGCCTGCGATTGCGAAACCATCAAGGTTTGCAGGCCAAGGTTTGCGCTAGCCGGACGCGACCAAGGCATCACGGACATGATCGATGAACGCCCGAACCTTGACCGGTACATGCCGGCCGTCCGGATAGACCGCATAGATGCCGGCGCGCGGTAGCGCAAAACCGGCCAGCACCCGGACCAGCAGGCCGGTGCGGACCTGCTCGGCCACCATGAAATCCGGCAGGGTCGACATACCCGCCCCTGCCGCGACCAGCCCCTGCAAGCCGGCGGTCGAATTGATCCTCAGCGCAGCCTTGACCCGCACCGTTTCCGTACCGCCGTCCGGGTTCGTAAACGTCCACTGCAGCGGCAAACGCAGCAGCGACAGCGCCACCCAGCGGTGTGAAACCAGTTCGGCCGGCCGCTGCGGCACGCCATGCCGTTGCAGATAAGCCGGCGCAGCAACCACCCACTGACCGAAATCGCCGAGCGAGACCGCTCGCAGGCTCGAATCCTTGAGCCAGCCCATGCGGATCGCCAGATCGATCCGGGCGTCGACCAGATCGACCTGCTCGCTGGCCGTGACGACGTCGATTTCCATCTTCGGATAACGCTCGACAAAGCTGACGATCAGCGGCGCCAGCACGGTCGCCGCGTACTCGGCCGACACCGTCAGCCGCAGCAGTCCGCTCGGCTCGCGCCGCTCCGCATCGAGGCGCGCCAGCGCCGCCTGCATCTCGTTCAGCAGCGGTGCACATTCGTCGAACAGCGCACTCCCCGCCTCGGTCAGGCTGACCTTGCGCGTCGTCCGCGTGAACAGCCGCACGCCCAGTTCGGCTTCGAGCCGGCCGACCTGCTGGCTGACCTGCGACTTCGGCTTGCCGATGCGCTCGGCCGCTGCGGTGAAGCTGCCGGTTTCGGCCACAGCGGCGAAGAGCGCCAGCCGGTTCAGGTCATGGGCCATCAAACTGTTCTCTATTTGCTAACAGTCAATTATTGATTGAGTTATTTATCCGATCAATACCGAAGCGCATCATGGCTGCATCGATACACCGGAGTACCCGATGCAAACCGAACTGATCCTGTTGTTTGATCCCAGCTGCGGCTGGTGCTACGGCGCCCACCCCGCACTCGCCGCACTGCGCGACGCCAGTCCGCTGCCGCTGCGCCTGCTGCCGACCGGGCTGTTCGCCGGCGCCGCCGACGTGCCGGCCGCCAAAGCTTACTTCTGGCAGAGCGACATGCAGATCCGCGAACGCACCGGCGTGGTCTTCAGCGAGGCCTATCGCGACCGGCTGCTCGGCGGCGACAACATCGTGCTCGACTCGACCGCAGCCACGCTGGCCTGGCACCTGATCGCCGAACAGCGCCCCGAACTTGCGCTCGACGTTCTACAACGGGTGCAGGCCGTGCGCTATGTCGACGGCGAGCTGATCGATACTCCGCAGCGTGCCGCGCTGGCCAAGGCCTTCGATCTCGATGCCGCTACGCTGGACGCAACCGAGGCTTGGCCCGAGGCATTGCAGCAGCAGGTCGTACAGGCCCGCACGCTGATGCGCCAGCTCAATCTGCGCGGCGTGCCGGTACTGCTGCTGCGCCGCGGCGACGATGTTGTCATCACACCCAACACCCTGCTTTTCCAGGACCCGGCCGCCTTGGTCGAGTTCGTTGCTTCCCACGTCTGACATCAACAAGGAGCTTTCCATGCATATCGCCCTCATCGGAGCCACCGGCTACGTCGGTACCAAGTTGCTCGCCGAAGCCCTCGCCCGCGGCCATCGCGTCACCGCGCTGGTCCAGCATCCGGAAAAACTGCAGCCGCACGCCAATCTGACCGGTGTCGCCGTCAAGGTGCAGGACACCGCCGCGCTGGCAGCACAGCTCAAGGGTCATGACGCGGTGATCAGCGCATTCAGCGGCCACGCGCAAAGCGATGTGCTCGGCTATTTCGTCGACGGCTTCAAATCCATCGTCGCCGCCACCAAGCAGGCCGATGTCGCCCGCCTGCTGGTCGTCGGCGGCGCAGGCAGCCTCGAGGTCGCACCGGGGGTGCAACTCGTCGACACGCCGGCATTCCCCGAGCAATGGAAGGCGTCGGCCCTCGGCGCCCGCGAAGCGCTGAACCTGCTGCGTGCCGAAACCGCGCTCGACTGGACCTTGCTGAGCCCGTCGGCCATGTTGCAGCCGGGCGAGCGCACCGGCCGGTTCCGCCTCGGTGGCGATCAGTTGCTGGTCGATGCCGACGGCAACAGCGTGATTTCGGTCGAGGACTACGCCGTGGCGATGCTCGACGAGCTCGAAACACCGAAGCACAGCCGCGCCCGCTTTACCGTCGGCTACTGAGCTGCGGCTCCGGCTGGCACGGCCACGGCGCTTTGCAGCTGCTTCGGCGCTGCAGCAGCGCACACGGTCTTCGAGGACCCGGTGTCCTTGAAGACCGTGTAGCGCCTCACTCTGGAAACCTGCGCAGCAAGGCGTCCGCACACCGGACTGCACCAAAGTGCCCGTGCACGAACCGGGCCGGGTTTGCGCCTGCCGTAATCCTCGGCACCGCCTTGCCCGGCTTGGCCATCTAGTTACTTTCGGGATTATTTTCGAGGTAACAATTCCCGTTTGCTGGCAGCATATCGGCATGACTTCCAACACACGTTTCCACATTCCCGGCTGGATGGTGCTGCTCGGCACGCTGACCGCGATCGGTTCGGTATCGATCGATATGTATTTGCCGGCGTTCCCGGCGATCCAGCACAGCCTCAACGCCGGCAGTGGCGCGGTGCAACTGACGCTGACGACCTTTTTCGTCGGCCTGCTGTGCGGCCAGCTGGTCTACGGTCCGGCCAGCGACCGTTTCGGTCGCAAGAAACCGCTGGTGGCCGGTCTGGTCTTGTATTCGCTCGCCTCGATCGGCTGCATGCTGGCGCAAAGCATCGATGCCCTGATGGTCTGGCGATTCATTCAGGCTTTCGGCGCGTGTTCGGGCATCGTGCTGGCACGGGCCATCGTCCGCGACCGCTGCGACCCGCGCGAAGCCGCGCGTTCGTTCTCGATGCTGATGCTGATCATGGGCGTCTCGCCGATCCTCGCGCCGCTGCTCGGTGGCTACATCCTGCAGGTTTCGAGCTGGCGGGTGATCTTCGGCCTCAATGTCGCCTTCGGCCTCGCCTGCCTGATTGCCGTCATCGTCACGCTCAAGGAAACACGGCAGCCCGATCCGGGCACCTCGCTCAACCCGTTCAGCGTGTTCCGCGTTTACGTCGAAATCCTGCGTGACCGCGATTTCAGCACCCACGCCATCGCCGGTGGTTTCGCCCAGGCCGGGCTGTACGCCTACCTCGCCGGCTCGCCCTTCGTGCTGATCGAGCTGTTCCACCTGAGCCCCAGCGCCTATGGCTGGGTGTTCTGCGCCAACTCGGTCGGCCTGATCGCCGCGTCACAGATCAATGCCGCGCTGCTCAAGCGCAACAGCATCTATACGCTGCTGCGTGCCGGGCTGATCGCCGTGCTTGCCGCATCGATGCTGCTGGCGGTTGCCGGCGTTGCCGGCATCGCGACGATGCCGCTGCTGCTGGCCGGCATCTTCTGCTTCATGACCAGCCTCGGCTTCGTCAACCCGAACGCCGCCGCGGCCTCGCTGGCCAACCATCCGGAACGCGCCGGCAGCGCCTCGTCGTTGCTGGGCACGCTGCAGTACGGCCTCGCCACGCTGGCAACCTTCGCCATGGGCATGATCCACGACGGCACGGCAAAGCCGCTGGCGTGGTCGATGGCGCTGTTTGGGCTGATCGGCTGGGCCATCAACCGCCGCTTCGCCAAGAGCGGCTAACAAAACCCTGCTGGCTGCGTTGTACTCGCTTGCCGTACCTGCTTGTACTGTCTGCGCTTCGCACGCCTTGCCAGCACCGCTTCGCTGGGTTTTGTCAGCCGCTTTGCTCCCCTGTCTCACAGACACAAACACAGCCCGCAGCTATCCTCCCCGACGGGCTTTCCTTTAGAATCCAAGGTTTGCAATTTGCACGCATTCCGAGCCCAGCGCCCATGAAAACCGCCGAGATTCGCCAGAAGTTCCTCGACTTCTTCGCCAGCAAGAACCACCAGGTCGTCGCCTCCAGCCCGCTGGTGCCGAACAACGACCCGACCATCATGTTCACCGTGGCGGGCATGGTGCAGTTCAAGGACTGCTTCCTCGGTTTTGACAAGCGCAGCTACACCCGCGCGACGACCAGCCAGAAATGCCTGCGCGCCGGCGGCAAGCACAACGACCTCGAAAACGTCGGCTACACCGCGCGCCACCATACCTTCTTCGAGATGCTGGGCAATTTCAGCTTCGGCGACTATTTCAAGCGCGACGCGATCACCTTTGCCTGGGAATTCCTCACCAGCGAGCAATGGCTGAACCTGCCGAAAGACAAGCTGATGGTCACCGTCTACGCCTCTGACGACGAAGCGTTCGACATCTGGCACAAGGACGTCGGCCTCGCCGCCGACAAGATCGTCCGCATCGGCGACAACAAGGGCGCGCAATACGCATCGGACAACTTCTGGACCATGGGCGACACCGGCCCCTGCGGCCCGTGTACCGAAATCTTCTACGACCACGGCCCGTCGGTCGCTGGCGGCCCGCCGGGATCGCCCGATGAAGACGGCGACCGCTACATGGAGATCTGGAACAACGTCTTCATGCAGTTCAACCGCGACGAGACCGGCACGCTGCATCCGCTGCCGAAGCCGTCGGTCGACACCGGCATGGGCCTTGAGCGCCTGTCGACCGTGCTGCAGGGCGTGAAGTCCAACTACGAGACCGATGTGCTGGCCGAGCTGGTCAAAGCCGCCGCGCGCGAAACCGGCGTCGAGTACAACCAGACCACGCCGTCGCTGAAGGTCATCGCCGACCACATCCGCGCCTGCGCCTTCCTCGTTGCCGACGGCGTGCTGCCGAGCAACGAAGGCCGCGGCTACGTGCTGCGCCGCATCGTCCGCCGCGCCGTGCGCCACGGTTACAAGCTCGGCCAGAAAGGCGTGTTCTTCCACAAGCTGGTCGACGACCTCGCCCGCGTGATGGGCGATGCCTATCCGCAGCTGCGCGAAGGTCAGGCCCGGATCGAAGACGCGCTGCGCGCCGAGGAAGAACAATTCGCGCGCACGCTCGATATCGGCATGGCGCTGCTGGAAAAATCGCTCGAAGGCGGCAAGACCGTCCTCGACGGCAAGACCGCGTTCACGCTGCACAGCACCTACGGCTTCCCGATCGACCTGACCGCCGACATCTGCCGCGAGCGCAATCTCGAGCTGGACATGGCCGGCTACGAGCGCGAGCTGAAAGAAGAACAGGAACGCGGCCGCGCCGCCGGCAGCTTCAAGATGACCGCCGGCCTCAGCTACGACGGCAACGCCTCGGCCTTCCACGGCTACACCGAAGTCAGCACCGAAGCGACGGTGATCGCGCTCTACAAGGGCAGCGAACAAGTGCAGCAACTGAATGCCGGTGACGAAGGCGTCGTCGTCCTCGACAACACGCCGTTCTACGCCGAATCCGGCGGCCAGGCCGGCGACGTCGGCGAAATTTCGGTCGCCGGCGGCCTGAATGCGCTGTTCGACGTCACCGACACCCAGAAAGTGAAAGCCGACGTGTTCGGCCATCAGGGCAAACTCGCGCGCGGCGCGCTCAAAGTCGGCGACAGCGTCACAGCGACCATCGACCTGCACAAGCGCCACGCCACCCAGCGCAACCACAGCGCGACCCACCTGCTGCACGCCGCGCTGCGCGACGTGCTCGGCAACCATGTCGAGCAGAAAGGCTCGCTGGTCACGTTCGAACGCACCCGTTTCGACTTCAGCCACCCGAAGGCGCTGAGCACTGAAGAAATCGCCAAGATCGAAGCACTGGTCAACCACGTCGTGATGGCCAACCACGCCGTCGACGTCGGCCTGATGAGCTACGACGACGCGATCAAGGCCGGCGCAATGGCGCTGTTCGGCGAGAAGTATGGCGACGAAGTGCGCGTACTGAAGATGGGCGATTTCTCGACCGAACTGTGCGGCGGCACCCACGTGCACCGCACCGGTGACATCGGCTTCTTCAAGATCGTCGCCGAATCGGGCGTCGCCGCCGGCATCCGCCGCGTCGAAGCCGTCACTGGCGAAGGCGCACTGGCCACGGTGCAGGCGATCGAAAGCGAACTGAAGACCGCCACCGGCGTCGCCGGCGCGCAGCCGGGCGAACTCGTCGCCAAACTTGAAAAGCTGCAGGCGGAACTGAAGGCCGCGCAGAAGGAAGCGCAAGGCCTGAAGAGCCAGATGGCCTTCGGCCAGCTCGACCAACTGGTCGGCGTCGGCATGCTGACGATCAAGGACGTCAAGGTGGTCATCTCCAACCTCGATGGCATCGACGGCGGCACGCTGCGCGAAATGAGCGACAAGCTGATGGATCGCGTCGGCACCGGCATCGCCATCCTGGCCAGCGCGCTCGACGGCAAGGTCAGCATCATCGCCCGCGTCTCCAAGGACCTGACCGGCAAGATCAAGGCCGGCGAAATCGCCAACCACGTCGCCACCCAGGTCGGCGGCAAGGGCGGCGGCCGCCCGGACATGGCGCAGGCTGGCGGCACCCAGCCGGAAAACCTGCCGGCGGCCCTGCAAGGCGTACCGGCCTGGATTGAAGCCAAGCTCTAATCGTCAAAGCCACGCAGGAACAACGGCTGGTCACCCTGCGTGCCAGCCGTTTTTTACATGGAGATAAAAAACATGACGCCTCGCCCACCACTGCAAACCGGCCACTACCGCCACTACAAGAACCTGAATTACGAAGTGATCGACGTGGTCCGGCATTCGGAAACCACCGAATGGATGGTGCTGTACCGCGCACAGTACGGCGACTTCGGCCTATGGGTACGGCCGTATGCGATGTTCTTTGAAGAAGTCATCGTCAACGGCGAATCGGTGCCGCGCTTTGCCTATGTCGGCGCGAACACATAGCGCATACGCGACATCGAAGCTTTACATGAAAAAACCCGCCGATTGGCGGGTTTTTGATGGCCCCCTGTTTATTCAGAGAGCAACTGCATGCCTTTCTTTTCATCGAACCAAATGTGTTTCTGCTGGCCCTTGGAGTCCATCGTCATACGTATCGTCAATGCCCCATTAGCCGCATCTTCAAAAATATTGGAGGCTACTGTAGCTTCGCTGATTTGAGTATATTCAGTCTGAAGCGCAGGCTGCCCTATCGAACCAGGGTTAAACCCCATTACCTTCCCAAGTGTACACGGATAAGTACACTCCAGAACAACAGTGGCACCCTCATTCTCAGACGTACCAATATCCACAATTTGATATTTATCGCCTTGCTTGCCAACATAGCGGAACATATTTACGTCACCTGCTACTTGACCATCGGCGGCCTGATTCTTGCTAACTGCCGACCCATAGCCATACTTCCCATCGCTCTCGACCAGCCAGTTATGTTTTGGCTTTGCCGCCTCAGGCTGGACCGACGCGACCTTTTCGACCTCGGCCGGTGCTGTCTCGCCCGATTCCGCAACCGCAGCCTGAGCATCACCAGCGGTTTGCGCCGTTGCGGGTACTTCGGCAGCAAGCGCCGCCAACACCCACAAACCACCAATCGCCGCCAGAACACCCGTTTTGACACCGCGCCGGGAAACCGTTACCGGCATATCAGATGCCAGTGCAATTAATGACTTGCGCTTGATCAGATAGGCTGGGAAGCCAATGATCCATAGAAACAGAGTCGAAGCCGCCCACCCGCCTGCGGAAAGATTAAGCAAGCCGGACGCGCCAGGCCGCTTGCCGATTTTATGCTTGGTCGCATCAAGATAGACCCAGACCGCGCTTACGGCGACCACCAATGTAATTAGAACTTGCATACATCATCCCTGTTTATTTTCGAGTGAACACAAAGCAATCAATTCGAACCAACAGCGACAATGTAAATAATATCCAAAACTTAAGCAAGAAATCACAAAGACTGGCGTCAAAATAATGTCAAATGCATTACAAAATTAAAAAGCAATCTGCGATAACGCGAGATGCCCCCAAAAAAAACCCCGGCAAACCGGGGCTTCTTTGCTTTAGTGCAACTGATCACCGACCGGCCTAGTGCCATGACCGGCAAACAGCTGTTCGATATCGACCAGATCGAAGTGGTAACCCTTGCCGCAGAATTCGCAGGTGACGTCGACCGAGCCCTTTTCGGCCAGCACGTGGTCGACTTCTTCGCGGCCGACCATTTCGAGCATGCCGCCGACGCGCTCGCGCGAACAGGTGCAGGCGAAGCGCGGCGTGGCCGGGTCGAACACGCGGACCTGCTCTTCGTTGAACAGCCGGTACAGCACATCACGCACCGGCAGTTCGAGCATTTCTGCCGGCGTGATCGTCTGTGCCAGCATGCCGATGCGCTCCCACGCTTCCGGGTCGCCGTGGCCGGCGGGCATCTTCTGCACCATCAGCCCGGCGGCGAGGCCGTCGCCGCACGCCAGCCACAGCCGGGTATCGAGCTGCTCTGAATGCTTCATATAGTGTTCGATGATGTCGGCGACGCTCTGATCCGGCTCGAGGCCGACGATGCCCTGATAGGCTTCGCCTTCATCCGGGTCGAGCGTCAGCATGAAGCGGCGGTCCTGACCGAGCAGTTCGGCCAGCGACACATCGGGAATGTCGCCTTCCCAGCGCGCCATCGCGCGGATGGTGTTGTCGCTGGTCACTTCGACCACCAGCAAGCGGACGGCGCCGGTGCCGTGCAGCTGCATCACCAGCGTGCCTTCGAACTTCAGCGTCGCCGACAGCAGCGTGCCGGCAGCCATCAGTTCGCCGATGAAACGCGCCAGCACCGGCGGGTAATCGTGACGGGCGAGGACTTCGCGGTAGCTGGCGTCGAGCTTGACGATCTCGCCGCGCACCGGCGCATCGTCGAAAAGGAAACGTTCAAGCGTGTCTTGGGTCATGGTTCTCTGCCGGTCAGGGCCGGGCTCTCAATTCAAAAAAATGACTGACAAAATCTGGCACAGCGGTGTGGGCACGGCGCGCTTTGAAGGGCCGAAGCGTCCCACAGGGATTCCCTTCAGTCACGACGTTCAAGTTGTAGGCAAGCACGACGCGGCCGGCAGGATTGCATCGGTCAGGTCAAAGCCCGAGCAAGGCGCGGTCGATCTTGACCACCACCTTGCGGATCGGCATCGATTCGGCCACGCAGCGGCCGGGCCGGTGCAATTCGCCCGGGTAGAACACGACGAAATCGCCGGGCTGCAGGTTGATGCGCTGCTCGTTCAGCGGCGTGGCGTAAAAGCCGATGTCGCGGCTGTCGAAAAAATCATCGAGCACCGGCAAAGCGGGATCCGGTGGCGCGATGCCATAGCCTTCCTCGCCATTCAGCAGCAGCTGGATGTCGGCATAGCGACGATGCGCTTCCGGGCGGCCGGCTTCGAAGGGCTGGGTGATCATTTCCTGAATCATGAAGAACAAGCGATCACCGTCGATTTCATAACGGCCGGCCGGCATGGCGGCCAGATCCTGCTGCGCGAGCGCATCAAGCGCACGGTTGACCGCGTCGGGCAGAATGGCGCGTTGCTGCGGCCAAGTGGCCAGATTGCCGATATACATAAGCCTATCCGTCAGAATGATCGGCGTGGCATCTGGCCACAGCGATCGAGTCAATATCAGTCAGCGGCAACACGCAGCAATGCCTCGGTATCGCCCGAAACAATCAGCGGCAGATGCCGGGTGATTTTCTCGGCAGGCCAATCCCACCACGCCAGCGCTTCCAGGCGTGCCACGATCCCCGGATCGAAGCGCTGTTTAATAGGCTTGGCCGGATTGCCGCCAACGATGGTATACGGCGGCACATCGGCCACCACCACGGAACGGGACGAAACAATCGCGCCATTGCCGATCTTCACGCCCGGCATGATCAGCGCTTCGTAGCCGATCCAGACATCATTGCCGATGACGGTATCGCCTTTGTACGGCAGCTCGCCCGGCTTGGGCATGACTGTTTCCCAGCCATTGCCGAAAATATAGAAAGGGTAAGTCGAAACACCCGAGAGCTTGTGGTTGGCGCCATTCATGATGAATTTCGCCCCGCGCGCTATCGCGCAAAACCTGCCGATGATCAGCTTGTCGCCAATGAACGGAAAGTGATACAGGACGTTGCGCTCGAAGTTCTCGGCATCTTCCGGGTCATCGTAATAACTGTAATCGCCCACGATGATGTTCGGATTACGCACGGTGTTCTTGATGAAGCACACCTGCGGAAAACCTGCCATCGGATGCGGGTTGGTCGGATCGGCGCCGTTCATGATGTTTCCCAAGCTGGCTCAGTCGTCCTGACCGAGCTCAATCACATATTCGGTCATCGGCAGGCTGGAGCTGATGTCGAAGGTGCAGCCGACTTCGACGCCGATGCGGGCGATATCCAGTGCGCTCAGATCGTCGCGGTCATACACCGCCTGCATCGCGCCCAGCGCGTAATCGTGGCCGCTGCCGATCGCCCAGAAGCGTGCATATTCGTAGACTTCGCGCAGGCTGTAGACGCCGAAAATGCCGTGCTTGTTGGCGATCAGCGCCGTCAGCTGGCTCGATTCGTACGGATCGTCCTCTTCCTCGTCGGGCTTGAGGAAGAAGTCTTCCTTGAGCTTCGGATGCAGCTTGCGGAAGCTCTCGAAAATCGCCACCCGACTGGAAAAATCCAGCGTCTTCGATTTTTTCAGTGCAGCCTGGATCACCAGATCGTGCGCGGCGCTGCCGGAGATCGAGAAATAACTGCCATGCGATTTGAAGATCTTGTTCCACTGGGCGTCAAAACCCGCGCCCAGCGCGGTATCGCCAAAGGTGGACTGGCTGTCGGCCGCAATGGCGACCTGATTGTTCTTTCTGACGACGACGACGGTAGTCACCGGCTTTCCTTGATCGGTTGCGCGCGCCGCGCAGGCGCGACAGGCTGTTGGCGGACGACGATGGCGGTCATCGGATTTCCTTGATCAGCTGCACCAGCCGATCAAGACCATGCGCGACGGTCTGCCGGCGCACCGCGGCGCGATCGCCCTCGAATACGCGGCGTTCGGTGACGATGCCGGCTGGCGTGCCCAAGCCGAACCAGACGGTGCCGACCGGCTTGTCGTCGCTGCCGCCACCGGGGCCGGCAATGCCGGACACCGCAATGCCCCATTCGGCGCTCGCCGCGGCCATCGCCCCCTGCACCATCGTCGCAACCACCGGCTCGCTCACCGCGCCGAGGCCCTGGATGAAGGCCGGCGGCACGTCGAGCATGTCGACTTTGGCGCTATTGCTATAGGTGATGAAACCACGGTTGAACCAGTTGCTCGAGCCGGCGACATCGGTGATCGCGCCGGCAATCAAGCCGCCGGTGCACGATTCGGCCGTGGTCACGCTGTGGCCGCGCGCCAGCAACAGCCGGCCCAGTTCGACCGCCAGCGCCTCGGTATTCAAGATGGGGGCGTTCATCGCGTCCTCAAGCTCAATCGACCAGCAGCGGCGACACCGGCGCCTTCAGGAAATGCTCGCGGTAGAACTTCATTTCGTCGATCGATTCGTAGATGTCGGCCAGCGCCTCGTGACGGGCCTTCTTCTTGAACTGGCGATGCACATCCGGCTGCCAGCGCTTGCACAGCTCCTTCAGCGTCGACACATCCAGATTGCGGTAGTGGAACCAGACTTCCAGCTTGGGCATCCAGCGCGCCATGAAGCGCCGGTCCTGACAAATCGAATTGCCGCACATCGGGCTGGTGCGCTGCGGTACGTATTGCTGGATGAACGCCAGCGCCTCGGCCTCGACGGCCTCGACGCTCAGGGTCGACGCCTTGATCCGGTCGATCAGGCCCGAGCGGCCATGGGTCGACTTGTTCCAATCATCCATCGCGTCGAGCACGGCATCCGGCTGATGCACCGCCCACGCCGGCGATTCGGCGACGGTGTTGAGCTGGCTGTCGGTAATCACGATCGCCAGTTCGATGATCTTGTCGTTCTGCGGATCGAGACCGGTCATTTCCATGTCCAGCCAGATCAGGTTGTTCTGATCGACCATAGCAAATCCTTTTTTCAGTGGCTTGTGTGGGCCGGGCCGGCATCGCGCTGCTGCGCGGCGAGCCGGGCCGGCCGGAGTCTGGCTCCGATTTTAGCATCGAAGCCCGTCCGGCCTTTTGCCGCGGGCATATTCACCGCAAGGATCTACCGCTTGCACCGTCGGCGCCCTACCGTTCAGCAGGCCGTCAGCCGTACGGATTGATTTGCTGCAATGCAGCATTAGACTGGAAATCGGAGTGTCGCTCTGCCATGCGGCCTCCTGTCCCCCTTCCCCAGCGCACGCGTTGGGGATTTTTTTTTGCCATGTGCCCAACCAGTACACCTCTCCGTTCTGGCCGGCCAGCCACCCCAAAGCGGAGACATCGGGCTCGACTCGCTCAAGCCACCTGCTACCGAAAACCTGGATGACTGAGGGTGAGGGGGCTGATGCGCAGCAAACCTCTGCGCGAAATGCACAGCCTGATGGGGTGCGAGATAAATCCCAGTACAGGGGTGAGATAAATATGGGAAGCGCTGGGACTCACTGGTAAAGGATGGAATCCTTCGTGCAAAGAGTTTGCAGCCAGTGAAACCCAGTCAACCTCCAGACAGAACCCAGTTGAGATAACGTTTTGCCACCTGAACTGCATCATCTGGGTTGGTGATGGCCGCTGATTCAAGGCACCTCATTCGCAACTCGACCAGCGCCTGACTATCGACTGCGCTACGAAAGAACTCATCAGCGATGCTTTCCATCTTGTTGGTCTTCAACTCTTGGCCAAAGCGATGCAAAGAGGACTTCGATACGGTGTAGCCCTCATCTCGCAACCACTCGGATAGAAATACATAGTTGCCGTAGCCATTCTCTATAATCTTCTGTGCCAAGGTCTGCCTTAGATGTGCTGGCAACGTATAGATAACGGCAGTTCGCCCCATCCCTCAATCCTCGTCCTCTTCGTTCTCAAACAACCCGCCTTGGCGTCGTGCCATTTCCTCCGCACGAACAGCTTTGATGATCTTGTACACCCACTGCAGCGACACGCCGAACTCTCGGGCCAAATCACTCTGGTTGGTGCCATTGAACTTGTCATAGATGCTGCGATCGCGCTGGGACAGCTTATACGACAGACCCATCGGGAAGTAGATGTTCTGTCCGCCCCAATGACCCGCCATACGATCCGCGACCTCGCGGCCGAGCTGCTCAGCTCGTGCACCCTCGACGCCAGCCAACTCGACCAGCGCCGCGGCGGTATGCAGGGCCAAATCGACCAGCAGCTCCGGCCCCTTGCTCCTCATCTCGTTGCCTTTCATGCGCAAGCCTCCCTGTGTGCTTGTTTGCGTTCATCCAGCCACTGTTTCACCGCGGCCAGGTTTGCCTTGGAGCGATCCGGCAAGCCGGTCACCTTGGCGCACAGCTTTGATACCGCCTCGAGCTGCTCGTACTGCAGTCCGCCAAAGCCGCAACGCTCGGCGATCGCCAGCGCATCGCGATCGCGCCACTTCTTCAGGCTCTCGATCATGGCCAGCGTCTGCTCACCGTTGAGCCACTGCAGCGCGTCGACGCGAGTGATGCGCTTGCAATAGGCCGCCAGCGCTGCCTCAGACGGATTGCCCACATAGCCGAGCTGGTGCAGCTCCAGCCAGAGGCCGCGCATCATGCGCGACTGGGCGTCTTCGGCCAGCGGCCGGCTTTGCGGTTTCTTCGGCTTCACCTTGAAGCCTTTTTTCTTCAGCGCCCCGACAACGCGGTCGAGCTGCGACTCGCTCAGGTTGCTGGTTGAACTGAGGCCGGTCTCGTTCTTCAGCATCAACCGATAGGTCTCGTCGTCCATCGACAAATCGCGCTTGGCGACATGGATCAGCCGGATCAGGCGCTGACGGTTGCTGTACTTTTCTTGTGTCATCGTGGGCTGCTCATCAGTACCGGACCACCACGCCCGGCAGACCGCCTTACGGCGGTTTCGCAGAACTACGCCAGCGCGTCTTTCAGCACCTTGGCCGGAGTGAACTTGAGCGCCGATTTGGCCGGAATCTCGATCGACTCGCCGGTGCTTGGATTGCGCCCCATGCGGGCGTTGCGATGCTTCACGGCCAGCTTGCCCAGCTCAGGCAGCACGACTTCGCCACCGCCTTTGAGCGTCGCAGTTGACACGTCACCAAGCGCCTTGAGCGTGACTTCAACGGCTTTTTTGCTCAGGCCGGGGCATTCGAGTTCGGCAATACGGTGGATCGCTTCCAGCAGTTCTTTCTTGGTCATGCGATTTCTCCTTGGTGGTTGGGTCGGGATTGCTTGGGTTCGTTATCGGGTCGGCTCAGGATGCTCATCGCGAGCAGTTGAGCCGGTGTAGGCAAGTGCGCCAGCGGTGGCTTGAAATTGCTGTACACGCTGATGCCACCAGAAGGCGTGTCTTCAATGACGACGGTGATCAGTGCCATGGCACCTCCGGTTTCAGCCCGCGCGGCTTTTTGCATCGCGCATCATTTGGGTCATGTCGTGGGCATAAGGGCCAGAGATCAAGGCGATGGCAACGGTACGACCGTTCTTCAGCTCCATCTCCACCATCTCAAGCTGATTTCCTTCGGCCTCCTCGGCCTCTTTGAACAGGTCCACGACGGTGGTCATGCCCCACTCAAACAGATTGGTCAGCTTGGCCATCTCACACCCCCGCCAAATCAAGCCGGACGGCTTCGAACTTGCCGGTGCCAGCATTGCGACGCTCAATCCGCACGTAGGCTTTCGAGCACTGGACGCGCAACGAGTCGGACAGCGCCCGCATGGCGCGCTGCCACTTTTCATCGACGATATCGAGGCGTCGCAGACCCAGCACGCGGCCTGTCGAGATGTTGCCAGCCTTGTCGGTCTGGAACGCATCGGCAATCAGCGCCTTCACTTCCGGCCGGGCGTCCTCGGTCCATTGGTGCACGCACTCGTCGATCAGTGTTTTGGCCGCGAGCAACCCTTCGTCGAAGGCCAGCGTATCGCTGATGGCGCGCACCACGCGGGTATTGCCATCGAAACTGGTCAGCGCCACGTTGCCTTTCTCGCCGCCCACGTCGGCGCCGTATCGCTCGGCCGACATCGCGACGAATGCCTCGATGTCCGCAAACAACTCGGCTTTGAAGCGAGCCAGCTCATCCTGGATCGCCATCGCCTTGGCGTAGGTCTCGGCGACGAACTCGTCTCGCGACAAATCGATCGGCTTGATGATGTCGACCGGCACCAGACGGCCTTTGCCATCCTTCATGTATCCCTCGGGGATCGCGTTCATTGCGTGTTCCTCAATCCAATCTGTTGTTTCAATTTCGCCAGCGCAGTCCTGTTCTTCTGCAGGCGCTCTGGCGTGAAAAATTTGTCGTTGCCCGGCTCCGCCTTGGCAGACCTCGGTGGCTCGGGCACCGGCGTTTCAAGCGGGCGAGATACTCGCTGCTCCGGCCTGCCGGCCTGTGCCGCCTGGTAGTCGTCCCACACCGCCCGGCGTGCCTTCTGTCGATCCATGCCAGCACGCACCAGGCGCTCCGCTTCGTCGGCCAACTGTTGCTTCGTCTCCGTATCCAGTTCGATCGCCACATGCGTCCCAGTCATACTGCGTGCACCTGCTCGCGTTGCTCCTGGTAGGTCACGCGCACCTGGTCGATGGTCAGGTGCACGGTGTCGACCTCCGGCGTGCGTGCAATCCAGAGCGATTTCGCTGCCCGGCGTGCCGCGCCTGCAGTAGCCGGGTCGACGTGAATCGTCAGGTGGCGATCAAACTCGATGCGCAGCACGCGGACGCCCAAGGTGCGCAGCTTGCGGATGACGCGGTTTTGCAGGTTCAGGCGGGTCTGCGTCGTCGGCGTCAGTACGCGAGGCAGCCAGTGGATCGTCGTTGCGTTCAGCATGGATTCACCTCCGATTCGTACCAGCAGACCGGGCAGCCGTTGATTTCGACCTGCATGCGCACGCGCGGGCCGCAGTCGTCGTGGACACGCTCGCTGACCTCGGCACTAAATCGGCGCTTGAGCTGCTCGATCCTGGGCGTGGTCTTGATCAGCACATAGGGCTGCACACTCTGTGATGCGTTTTGCAGTACCGGCAGGAAGCCGTGTGCGATCAGCCAGTCGATCGCAGCGAGGCAGCGCTCGGTGTCGTCGCGCAAGCGCTTGGCCTGCACCAGGGCGTGTTCATACAGGCCCATCGCTCACACCTCCGCAACGACGTCGGCGGTGACCCGTGGGACACCGAATTCGGCAGCCGCGTTCAGCGCCGCGGTCAGCACGTTGTGCACGGCCAGCGGGTACAGCACCGAGTAGGCCGTCTGGCCGCGCTTGTCCTGGCCGGACAGTTTTGCGGTCAGCGCCTTCAACGCGGCGTCATCCACCACCTCGTCGAGCGCTCGGCCGGCGCGCTCGAAACGTGCGGCCAGGTAGGGTTTCAGATGCTCGCCCAGCGGTTGCAGTGTCACCATCTCGCAGCGCTGGACCACCTCGCGCACGTGCGGATTACGCTCGTCCAGCTTCATCGCCAGTTCGGACTGGCCGATCAATACGATGCCGAGCAGTTTCTTAAAGCCATCCTCCAGTTCAAAAAACCGCTTCAGGTGTTTCAGCGTCGGGATCGGCAGGCTGTGTGCCTCTTCAATGATCAGCACGTGACTGTGGCCCGCGCGGGCCGAATCGCGCAGCACATTGAAGACCTGATTGAAACGCGCCTCCGGACTCGATTTGGGAGCCACCAGCGGTGCCACGGCCGCCATGATCGACTCGGCAATGTGGTTGCTCTTGAGCGTCTTGCCCTTGATGTCGTTGTCCTCCATCCCAAGCACATGCGGCTGGATCACGATGACCGGCAAGTCCTGGGACTGGGTGCGGGTGATCAGGTCTTTGCGCAGCGTCGACTTGCCCGCGCCTGACTCGCCGACGATGGCCATAAAGCCGCCGTGGCGAGCGATTTGGAACATCGACTCTCGCACATACCGCACATCGGCGGAGGCATAGACCTCGTCGCTACCGCGCACATCGTCGAACGGATCGCGAGTCAGGCCGAAATGGCGGCGGGTTTGTGGTTGCAGGACTTGCTTTCGCAGTAACATCGGGGCCTCCGGTTCTTGGTCGATTGCTGCTTCTTGGGGCTGGGGATCGGATGCCGGCACGTTGGCGCGTGCCGGTGTCCACTCTTCAAATGCGTCTTGCAAATCAGTCGCCATGAGGCCGGCCTCACGCAAGTACGCCAGGATCGAATCGGCCAATGCGTCGCGATCCAGTGACTTGGGCCAGTGACCGTGATTGACCAGTTGTGCCACGGTGGCGGCGCTGAGCTTGAGGTGCGCGGCCAGTTCGGTTTGCCTGCGGCCGGCTTGGGTCAACAGCTGTTTGAGCTTGAGCATGTCCTTCTCCTAAGCGGCCGAGCGCACGATGCTCAGTGCCGGGCGGCGCATGGCCTGTTCGATGTCGTCGAGCGCGTCTTCCTGCGCACCCTGCGGGTATTGCTTTTCCAGCCAGGCGTAGCTTTCGGTCGTCCAGGCATCGCCTAGGCGCGGCTTCAGCAGCTTGGCCAGCTCGAACACGTTGAGCGGCGGCAGCTCGACCTTCGGCGGTGTCAGCCCGTGCTCGGTGCCACGGCGCGGCAGGTAGGTCGGCAGCTGCGCATCCTCGACGTGCTTGTAGGGATTGAACCGGCCACCGAACGGCAGCGCCTTGGCTTTGCGCGCCGCTTCGGCTTCGGCGGGCGTAGTAGCCCCGGTGGCGAGCTGCTCGACTTCCTTGGCCGCAAGCTGCGCCGGCGTGTCTGCGTGGGCGCGATAGCTCTGGCCGATGACCGCTGCGCTCTCAGCAAAGCCGAATTCCGACTTGATGACCTCGGGCACGACATGGAACACCTCGTGACCATCCGCGTTGGTCAACACGACCTGGGCGGCGTCGCTGCGCCACGGGTTGCGGGTAACCATCAGCTTTTCGCCGACCATCACGCCCGGCACGGTCGACACGTCGTATTCGCGCCCTTGGAACGAAACGCGCAGCTTCGGCGTGACCTTGCGGCTTTCGGGCGAGGCAACCGCCAGTTCCCGACAAACCTCGATCGACGGCGCCTTGATCAGCTGGCTGGCCAGAATCGTCATCCAGACCTGATTGCGCGTCTTTCCGTGGCGGCGGTGTTTCTCGGTCGTGTTGAACATGGCTCGCCACTCCCTTGCCAGTGCGTTCAACTCCGCCAGATTGGCGACACGGCGAAACTTCAGGCCCGGCTCGAACTTGCGCTCGATGATGTCGCGGGCCTTTTCCACCTGGCCGGTGGCGCGCGCGTTGCCGACCTTGTGCACGATCAGCTCGATACCCAGCGCCTTGCACAGGTTGCGGGTCATCGCCGCCGTGTTGGCCGAGCCGGCGTCCAGCATCAGGATGCGCGGTACACCATGCAGCAGGTCGGCACCCAAGCGCGCCTGCATTGCATTGATCAGCACCGAGCACAGGTTCTCGCCACTTTCAGCGCCCATCACGTACTCGACGTAAATCCAGCCGCTCGCATGATCGGTGATCTCGTAAGACCAAACCCGGTCCGCGGCGATGCGTGCCACGTTCTTCGGCTTGTTCTTGTAGAACTGATCGTGCGCCATGATCTGCAGGCCGGTGTCGCGAACCTTGATCGACGCCGACGGCATCAAGTAATAGAGCACGCACAGGCTGGCATCGATCTGCCAGACGTGATTCGGGTGCAGGCTAGCCAGTTCGGTCACCGGCGCCGGGGCAGACAGCTGATCCGGGTGCAAGCCATAACCGCGCAGCGCCCGGCTGATGGTGCTTTCCGACAGCGGTCGAACTTCACCGGTATCTTGGTCGATGAACTCGGCGCGAATCATCTCGTTCGCGCGTAGCGCATCAATCGCATCGCCAATGGCATACAGGCGCTTGCCGTTCTTGCGGGTGGACTCCATCAGCAGCGTCGAGATCGTCACCGCCTCGTCACGCGTCAGACTGGTTTCGCCGGCATCGGCGCGGCGCTTGCGTGGTGCGCGCACCGTCAGTTCGGCCAGCTTCTTGTGCAGCGTGGCCAGGCTGATGCCGAGTTCGGCGCAGGCCGCCCGGTAAATGGCGGTCTTCCGGCCGTGCCCCGCGGTAGCGGCGGCACGGGCCACCGCGTACAACCGTTCATTGAGCGCGGCACTCATCTCAGGCCCCTTGCGCGGTGCCGGCGACCGGCAAGCCGTTGGCGTCGAAGCTCATGCCCATCGACTGACCTGCTTGGCGAATGGCAGCCAGCGCCTCTTCTTCCGCGCCTTCGCGCAGCCACGCCGGCGTGGCGTCGCCGCTGGGCGCATCGGCGATATCAAACTCGCCGCGCAGCTGGTTCAACGCGAACTGCAGCTGTGCCACCAAACCGGCCATGAAGTCGGCGTGCGCGCTGCCGTGATCGGTACTGTGCTGCTGCAAGGCATCGAACGCCGGCTTGAGCGCGCGTAGCTCGGTTTCCGCCCGGGACATCATGGCCGTCGCTTCGGTGCGAATCTGTTCACCGATCTCGGCCGGGCTCAGCGCCTGCACCTGCCGCGTGGTACGCACCAGCTTCTCGTCGAGCTCGTCGATCTTGCTGTTGCGCGCTTCAAGCACGCGGTCTTTGTCAGTCAGGCTGTCGCGGGCCTCGCGCAGTTTGGCGCGCAGCTCCTTCACGCTCATGGTGGCGACGTCGTCGAGCGTGAGCTCGCCGGTCGATCCGGTGAGTTCGAGTTCCTCGATCTGCTCGTCGTCGAGCACCAGCATTTCGAACAGCTTGGATTGATTGCCGATAGCCTTCGTCAAAAGCTGCGACGTCGCAGCTTTTGAAAACTTCATCGCCGCCTGCATGAATCGAATAGCGACGGTATGTTCAATACCCAATACCTCCAATCTGGCAGTGAACTGCCCGTGCTCGCAAGCGGCCTTGAGCACGGCCAGCCCTCGGCCCACTTCCAGGCAGGCTTCGACGCTGCGGCGCATATTGGCGGCGATATCGCGCTGGATCAGATCGGGGTCGATGCAATCGGCGGGCAACTGGTAACCCAGCTGCACCGCAACGGCACGGACGCGGCTGTCCTGTTGATCCATTGCCTCACGGACAACGATTTCCCTGGCGGTGTCGTCCGGCAGCGTACCGCCGATGAAATCGGGGCCGACTGCCTCTACGATGGTGAGCGGTTTGCGAGCCATGGGCTTTTCCTCTTAGCGGGGTTGGCGCGTATAGCGCTGGGTGAATTCATCAACGGCAGCCTTCAGGCGCCGCATTTCTTCCTGATGGGCGCAGGCAAGCTGCACCAGCTTGGGCGTCAGTCGCCAGCAGTCCTCGCGGCCCGGTACGCGCTCGGCCAAACCTTCCTCGGCCAGCACCTGCAGATCGCGCAGCGCCATCGGCGAACTGACCTGCAAGGCATCGGCCACCTGTTTCAGGCGCAGCCCCTCAAAGCTGTGGCCCTGCAGCACCCACACCAAACGAAAGGCGCGGCGGACCGATTGCGCCGGCTTGCTGGTTTCGCTCATTCGTCCGCTCCCAGCGCCAGTTCGGGCTGGCTGTGTTTTTCGATGTTGACGCGATGCCAGGCCAAGCCGGCCATTGCCGCGTGAATCGCCGACAGTGCCTGATGCTCATCCGTGTTGCCGGCAGCGAAGGCCAGGATCTGGCCGACTGCGTCGTTCAGTACCGTCTGCAGTGCATTGATGTCTTTTGCGCTGGTGGAGCGGCCGAGCGGAACCGAAATCACCAACCGGCCCGCCTTCAGTGCCAACCAATCGCTGAGAAAGTGCGCACCGCACGCGTGTTCGAACGGAGGGATCAGGATTGCTGGCATGCGGCCATTGCTGGCGTACTTGTAGAGGTCGTGGTGGCTGAAACCAGCAAGATCAGCCACGCCCTCGACTGAAAGGTTTCTGTGGTCTCTGGCATAGCCGAGGCAGCCACGAATGGCTGACGTGGAGTCGGCGGCGACGAACCTGTTCCAGCTGCGCTTCATGGCTGGAACCCCGGTTTTACTGGCATTCCAAATAAATAAGTTTTTTCGCCCTGTGCAAGACCGTTGCAGCTTGCGATAGTGACGGCATATGATTCGCGTAAGGAAAAAGACCATGTCGCAAGCGCAGGATTGGGAGCAACGCCACGCAGCGCTGGAGCTGCAGGTTGAACAGCTACGCGCGGAAATCGACCGCGTTGACGATTGGGCCAATGGCCTGTTCGTGGTGCTGTGCGACTTGCTACCGCCGCTGTTGAAAGCGCAACCAGAAATCGCCGCGAGCTTGGCGCCGAGATGGAAGGACGTCGCGGCGCGATTCGATGCGGCAGCTGCGCAGACAGGCCAAGCCGACGACTACGAGCCTTTGGAGCAACTGGAAGCCCGGAAGAAGCTGTACCGGATTGCTGAGCAGCTTGGAGCATGGCCATAGCCTCACTGAGAGAAATCAGCACCTTGCCGTTGTCGCGTGTCATCGTTGCGCGTAGCTGTTTTGCGCTGTCCAGTGGAGTGGGTTGGACGTTGCCGCCGAGAATCGGGAGGTCAAAGTGATCGAGCTTCATGACGGGCTCAGGCAGCGCGACGTTCGGCGATGCGGCGCTCGGTTCCTTCGCGGCGCTCCAGGGCGCGGGCCGGGTCGGCGCAGATTTCGCCTTCCTTGATGCCGAGCTTGATGGCGATCTCGTGAGATTGGCCACGGACGCACTTCTTGCGGCCGCCGAGCACCTCGAACACGAGGTTCGGTGAGTATTTGTTGGCGATCGCCCACTGGGTGATCGAAATGCCTTGGGCTTCAAGCGCCGCGCGCGCTTCGTCCGGGGTGCGCAGTTTCATGTTGGGGCTCCTGTTGAAGGGGCAGCGGCGCTGGAAGTAGTGCCGATTAAGTTGCCGTTCGTGGTGGGACGGTGTGAATTGATTATGGTAACTAAATAGTTACCAGTCAAGCGTATGTGGAGATTTTTTTGTGACCATCGGGGCACGCCTACGGGAAGAGCGAGAGCGCTTGGGATTTGCTCAGCCAGCGTTTGCTGGCTTGGCGGAAACGACCAAGAAGAGCCAGATCGACTATGAGAAAGACTTAACGCAGCCGAAGGCCGGATATCTGGCAGCTATCGCCAAAGTTGGTGCTGACATTCAGTACGTCGTTACCGGAGTTCGCTCGACTGCAGCACTCACAGAGGATGAGCAGGAACTGCTAGGACTGTTCCGGGCGGCGCCACTGGCCGTCAAAGCCTCGGCAGTTGCAGGCCTCAAGGCAGGCTCGGCACCGACAGCCCCCACCAAAGGACCGCGTTACACGGTCGACTATGGCAATGCCCAGATCGGCCAAGCTTCGGCGGGAGACATCGTCAACAAAAACGGAAAGAAGAAGTGACGCAAGACGGGGATGAAGGCAAAACGGTCAGTTTTGGCGGGGCTCAGATTGATCAGGCGGCTGCCGGCGACATCAACAACTACTACGGCGAAGACAAAGGCCGGGAGTTGAATGCGGCGGAGAAACGGGAAATTCACCTGAAGGTGGAGCGCCTGTCGGCGATCACTAACGAGGCCTTGGTCGAGATCCGCTCTCGCCTCAAGACGTTGTTCAACGCCGGTATCAACGAGCTTCGGCTTGAGCAGCGGGATGCGGTCAACAAGCTGCTAGATGCCTGGAACGAAGTTGCAGAGCTGCAGCACAATAGAACTCAGCAAAGTGCCGAGCTGGACGAAAACGCGGGTGCGATGACCAAGGTTGTGCAACAAGTCACCGCCTTATCCGCACAGCTCAAGTTGAGCACAGCGCACGAGCAGCAATATCTGCAGCAACTGGCGGAAGTAAGGCACCAAGCGAAGCAATACCAAGAGCAACTGACCGAAGCACAACGCCAAGCGGAGCAGTTGCGCTTGGCCAAGCCGCTGCGCCCCTTGTGCCAGACCTGCAGCACCACCACGGCCCGCCTGGCGCGTAGCCGCCGAGGTTTGTTGCTCGCCGCGGGCATCGCTGTCGTCGCGGTATTGGCCACGGCCTATTTTGGTTATCAGGCGTACACCGCCACCAATGCGGCGCAGGCTGCCGAGGCCCGGTTGTCGGTGTGCGAGTTCGACGGCAAGCCATATACCGTTGGCAGCATCGTCGCTAACGACGGTGCTGCCGATCTTGAGTGCGTGCGTCCGGAAAAGCTGGCACTGCCGTACTGGCAGGCCGTCAAGCCGCCGCCGGTTAAGCCCAAAGCGCAATCCCGCAAACGGCCTCGGCCGACTACTCCTGAGCCGGAGTTGCCAGTGATCAATATCCAGAAAGAACTGTTCTAACGCCAAGAGGAAACGCAATGGCAGCAGTCGAGGTTTTGGCAGGTGATTTCCCGCCCGGCCGGGCGGAGTTTGGCTGGGGATTACTGGTGTTCCCGAAGAAGCCCAAGCAGGGATTCCCGGCGGCGATCACCGTTAAACCGAGTGAAGAGCTGTTGACTGTTGAGCAAATCAGCGAAGAGGCGGCCAGCCGAATGGCCGGAGCCGCTGGGCTCGGCTTAGCCGGTGGCGCCATGTTCGGCGTAGCCGGCCTGGTCATCGGCGGACTACTCGGGGCCGTAGACAAAAAACCGGCTTCGATCCTCCTTGCCGCGACCTTCACCGAGGGCCGGAAGATGCTAGCCAAAACGGATCGCAAGACATTCGAAAAACTACAAGCTACTGCATTCACAAATTTTTAAAAATACCAAATCGCAAGGGAGAAGGAATTGCAAGTAGAAAATTTCATCGTGCATAAACTCAAGAAAGAGCAGCACAAACGAGAAGCAACCGTAGAGCTTCGAGATGACCCTTTGCCAATTGACGAGACTATTCAGCGCTTGGTCGAACAACTACATAAGCTGTATAGCAGTCGGCTTGGAAAAGGGTATGGTCGTTTCGAGGAAAGCGAAGATGAATACCCGACCGTAAAATATGTGCGGCAGCACTACGCAGATGATGAACTCAGCTTCGTCGAGATGACGCAGCGCATGATGCAGCACCTTGCAAATCGCGCATCACAAGAACTTTTGGCAAGTGGAGGCTACGTCCTCTTTACGACGATCACGAACGACAACACTGAATATTTACTTGTCGCGATGGTTACCGACGTGGTCGGTGCCGCGATCACTGAGCAACTTGCGGTAGCGGCCAGCATTCACCTTGATATGAGCCAACTACGCGTTGCTGGCCGAATAAGTTTGACGGCATGGCGAGCTGACAAAGAACGCTATATCGGATTTTTAAAAGGTCGCAGCGATGTAGCCGAGTATTTCAAACTGTTCCTTGGTTGCAACGACGTTTTGGAAGCGCTGAAGGAAACCCAAAAGCTGGTGCGGGGGCTGGAAACATTCGCCGAAACGCAGGGGCTGTCTACTGAGGCCAAGGACAGCTTGTTCGAGGATGCACATGGGTATCTGGAGCAGTTACGCAAGGATGGCACTCCGGTCAGTCTTGAGGCACTGATCAATCGGCTGTGGCCAGAAGAGCCAGAACTGCTCCGCAGCACGCTGATCAGCGACGAGCTTTCGCTATCCGACGGGTTCGTACCTGATCGACGCGCAACCAGACGACTGATAAAGTTCGAAGGCAAGTCCGACTACTGGAAGCTAACTTTCGACAGAAAGGCGATCCGTTCGGGCCACCTAAAGTATGACCGAAACCGCGACACGATCGTCCTGTCGAGCATCCCTGACCACTTACGCCAAGAGTTGATTGAAGAGCTCAATGATGAGCAAGGAGAAATTTGAACAGCTGGTATCAGTGTATCGAGCGACCCAGTTCGAGGCCTGCGCTCGTGCAGGCACACTGACTGTCGCCACCACTGAACAGCTGACGCTTCTCATAAAACTTTTCGATGACCCGCGAGAGTTCGGGCTCGCTTATAGCGGCCTTGATGCCTCCAAGATCAACGTTGGCGACACCATCCATTTCCATGTAGAGGATCCTAGGGTTGGGTTGGGATGTTTTGCGCAATCTTTGGAGGATGTGCTCAACTTCCGGACAGGTCGCATACGAGCCCAGAGGTTCTTCCTCTTAGATGAGGTATGGGCATCGGGTGATGCCGATCCTCCCGAGCTAGTAGCGCGTTATCAAATAGTGCTGAAGCTGATCGAGCTATTCGGCGAGTGTGCTGCGTATCTTGATAAAGACGCTCAAGAGCTAGTACTGGTCGATGGCGGAAAGTTGACCATACCGGTGAGCTACTCGGTTAAGCACTTAACAGAGCTCGATGTTCGTAAGGTCGAGGAGCTTTTAAGCCGCTTTGGACTGGATACTCATCGCGAGCAAAAACTGTCGATTCTAGCGAAGGAGATTCGAGCGATCTGTTCTCCGATAACGCTACGAAACCGCTTTGCTTTTCTGCTTGAACACGTTGCAGAGCTGCTCAAGCGTTTCGACGAAGGATATCGCCTGTTTGTGGCCGATTTTTCGTATGAGAAAATCGTCAACCAGATGGAAGTTGCAAAGCTTGAAGAACTGGCAAAAATCCACAAAACATTCGCTGATGTGCAAAACCAGATTTTAGGCATTCCTGTTGCCACGATTATTGTGGCAACGCAGCTTAAGCCGACGTCAGCCGTTGACGCCACTTTGTGGGTTAACTCTGCGGTTCTCGTCGGGGTTTGGGTCTTTGCGATTTTGACGTGGCTGGTTCTACGTAACCAACTTCATACCCTTAATGCGATCGAAGAAGAAATTGATCGCAAATGGAAAAAAATCGAAACCGATTATGCTGCAATCAAGGACATTGTTTCCGGCACCTTTACCGCCTTGAAGCATAGGTTGCGTACTCAGCGGGTTGCATTTCGAGCTGTCGATGCCGTAGTTGTTGTAGGCGTTCTCATGGCTCACATTGTGTATTTAGCCTTGACGAAACCAGCCTTGATTTTTGTGTGTAGCTATTCGGTGCAGCTATTCCAATATCTATGTGATCTAAGTCAGAGCCTGCCTTAAACCTCATTAAAAGCCCTCCCCGAACATGCCGCCGAATATGGCGGCATGTTCACGTCTGGAGGGCGCCATGCCTAGCCGCAAGATCGAAGACCTTCACCCGGATTTGCAGCCGATCTGCCGCGAGTTTCTGCGGCGCTGCGAGGCCGCCGGGCTGGATATCCTGATTACCTGCACCTACCGCTCGAACGCCGAGCAGGACGCGCTGTACGCCCAGGGGCGCGGCGTGCACGGCCCGCGCGTCACCAATGCCCGCGGCGGCCAGTCCGAGCACAACGCCACGCTGAACGGCAAGCCGGCTGCGCGTGCGTTCGACATCGTGCCGCTGGTCAACGGCAAGCCGATGTGGGACGACAAACACACGTCGTGGCTGGTCGCTGGCCGGATCGGCATGGAGCTGGGGCTGAACTGGTATGGCCGCCCCGGCGCACCGTTCCGCGAGTTCCCGCATTTCGCCTTGCGATTGAACGCGCAGCCCGCGCAACGAAAGGTGTCCTGATGCGCGTGCTCGAACTCATCTCCAACGCGGATACCGGCCGCCTCTCACACACCAAGCTCTGGGCCAATGTGGCCTGCGCGGCCAGCACCGGCATGTTTGTTTACCAGGGCGTGAAGGACACGCTGTCGGTCGACACCTGGCTGGTCTACCTCGGCCTCGTCGGCGGCTACGTCGCGGCACTGCGCCTGATTGAAGCCTTGCGCGGCAAGCGCGCTGCGGATCAGGAGAGCTGATATGGGCTGGCCTCAATACATCTACTTGTTTCTTCTGGTGTTTGGGCTTGGCATGGAGCTTAACCGCCATGGTCAACCCAAAAGCGGGCGGCACAGCTTCTGGAGTTCGTTGGTTGCAACCGGAATTGTTCTTTGCCTGCTCTTAACTGGTGGCTTCTTCGGGGGGCTGACATGCGCAGCATCCTGACGCACTTCTTCATGGCGCTGACCAACTGGATGCCGTCGCCGCGCTATTCGGTGTCGGGTTATCCAGCGCCGAGCCGGCGCCCGAGCGGTGCGGCTGCTATCCAGCGTACCGCGCGCAAATCCCGCAATCGTCGGAGGGCTCGCCGTGCTTGATCTCTATCGCGTTGCCGCTGGTCACGCAGTACGTATCGGCGCCATCGCCCTGTCAATCGGCCTTGCCGGCTGGATGGGTTACAGCGCCGGCACCAGCAAAACCACGCGGGTCTACGAGGCCAGGCTGGCCAGGCAGGACGCCGACCATGCGAATGTGCTCAGGGTCGCCGCTGAAGCCGCGACCGACACGCTGGGCAAGGCGTTGGTGACGCAGCAGTTCTACGCCTCTGAGGCGCATCGCGTCGGCTTGCAGTTGCTCAACACCCAGGCCGCGCTGGCCAAAACCAAGGAGCTGCTCTATGCGCAGATCGATCGTGCCGTTCAGCAAGATGGCCCTCGCTTTACTGGCCTCGGCCCTGACAGCCTGCGCGTCTACCGCGCCCATCTCGGTTACGCCGCAGCCAGTGCTGATACAGGGGCCGCAGCCGACGCCGGAGATGCTGATCAAGCCAGCCAAGCCGCCAGCGCCGACCAAGGGCTACCACCGGCAGACCTTCTCGCCCACGCCGCCGACTACGGCGAGTGGTGCCAGCGGCTCGAAGCCCGAGTAGACGCCTATATCCAGCTGCATCAGGGAGCCGGCCTGCAATGACCGACGTATTCGACCGCGCCAGTGATCTGGAGCAACACCAGAGGGACCTGGCCATCGCCGCCGCGCGTACCCAGCCAGCCGGTGCAAGCCGGCTCGGCTGTGCGGATTGCGGCGAGTCCATCCCCGAACAACGCCGGATCAAGGTAGCGGGCTGCACCCGCTGCATTGATTGCCAGCAGCGCTTCGAAGCCCTGCGGCGCCAGTTTGGTGCGAGGGGGCCGACATGATGATCCAGGTTGATTTCTGGGCGCTGGTCTCGCTGCTGTTGGGGTTCTTCGGCTTCCTGTTCGCGGCGGGCAAGGTGCTGCTGGCGCAGGTCGATCGCCGCCTTGAGGAGCGGTTCGACTCGATGGAAGCCGCCCGTGCTGCAGCGGCCCAGCACTGGGATGCGCGGCTCGCCACGCTGATGAACCAGATGCAGCAGGAAGCGCAGGGCTTGTCCGCGCTGGAGCGCGACTTCCTGCACTTCAAGGCCGAGCTGCCGCTGCAGTACGTGCGCCGCGAAGACTATGTGCGCGGCCAAAGCGTGATCGAGGCCAAGCTCGATGCGCTCTACAACAAACTCGAAGTCGTTCAAATGAAGGGGGTGAACCATGGCTGACATCACCAAGGTGCGGCGCGAGTCGATGCGCTGGAACCTGATCAACACGCTGAACAAGGCCCGGCCGTACACCAGCAGCGAGCAGTTCCTGCTTGAGGTGATGCATGCCATTTACCCGGATGCGACCGCGCTGGAAGTCCGCCGCGAGCTGGACTATCTGGCTGATCGTGACTTGGTCGAATTGAACAAGACGCCTTCCGGCCCGTGGTTCGCGAACCTGACCCGCTACGGCGTCGACATCGCTGAATACACGATCACCTGCGAGCCGGGCATTGCCCGGCCGGCGAAGTATTGGGCGGAAGGCTGATGGGTCGCCAATCCAGCATCGACGGTCTGCCGGAAGACGTGCGCCGCTGGCTGGAGCGCGCACTGGCCGACAGCAACTTCAGCGGCTACCAGGCGCTGGAGGAGATGCTCCACGATCGCGGCTACGCCATCAGCAAGAGCGCCATTCACCGCTACGGCCAGAAGATCGAGCGGCGCTTTGCCGCGATCAAAGCGTCGACAGAAGCCGCGCGCATGCTGACCGAGGG
Source organism: Jeongeupia wiesaeckerbachi (assembly GCF_050916355.1). Lineage (GTDB taxonomy): Bacteria > Pseudomonadota > Gammaproteobacteria > Burkholderiales > Chitinibacteraceae > Jeongeupia > Jeongeupia wiesaeckerbachi. The sequence continues at coordinate 2,493,055 of NZ_CP136946.1, read as the reverse complement.
CGCGGCCGACGATCAGGACGCCCGGTCAGAAGCGGTCATTGCCCTGGTGCAGACCGAACTGTTCGACAGCCTCATCAACCTGCAGGACGCCAGCGACGAGAAACTCACCCCGGCCGAGCGCATCGGCCTTTTGTCCGATGCGGCCAAGAACATCGCCACTTTGGCGCGGGCCAGCGTGAACCAGAAGAAATTCCGTCTGGAGCTGCAGGCGCGCGCGCAGGCCGCTGCCGATGCCGTCGAGAAGGTCGTCAAAACCGGCGGCCTCTCGGACGACGCGGCCAACGTCATCCGCAAACAGATTCTCGGGATCGTCGCATGACCGTCGCCGAGTCCCGCCTCGATCGCGCGCCGACCGTGCTGCTGCCTTACCAGCAGCGCTGGTGCGCTGATGAGACGCCGGTCAAGTTAATGGAGAAGTCGCGTCGGATCGGTTTGTCCTGGGGCGAAGCCGCGGACTCGGCGCTACTGGCCGCGAGCCAGCGCGGCATGGACGTCTGGTACATCGGTTACAACAAGGACATGGCGCAGGAGTTCATCCGCGATTGCGCCGACTGGGCCAAGCACTACAGCCTGGCCGCCGGCGAGATCGAGCAGACCGAAGAGGTCTTCAAGGATGGCGACGACGAGAAGGCCATCCTCTCGTTCGTGATCCGCTTTGCCTCGGGCTTCCGGATCACCGCGCTGTCGTCGCGGCCGTCCAACCTGCGCGGCAAGCAAGGCCGCGTGATCATCGACGAGGCGGCGTTCCACGAGAACCTGGCCGAGCTGCTCAAGGCCGCCATGGCTCTACTGATGTGGGGCGGTCAGGTTCACATCATCTCGACGCACGACGGCGTCGACAACGCCTTCAACGAGCTGGTCACCGATTCGCGCTCGGGCAAGAAGCCGTACAGCTTGCACCGCGTCACCTTCGACGACGCGCTGGCCGACGGGCTGTATCGCCGTATCTGCCTGCGCCGCGGCATCGAATGGACCGCCGACGGTGAAGCGGTCTGGGCCAAGGAAATCCGAGACTTCTACGGCGACGACGCCGAAGAAGAACTCGACTGCGTGCCGAAGAACAGCGGCGGCGCGTGGTTGAGTCGCGCGCTGATCGAATCACGCATGTCGGCCGATACGCCGGTGCTGCGCTGGGTGTGCAAGGAAGGCTTCGAGCTGCTGCCCGACCATATCCGCACCGCCGAGTGCCGCGACTGGCTGGAAGCCGAACTGGCGCCACTGCTCGCCGCCTTGCCGGCCGATGCGATCAGCTTCAACGGCGAGGACTTCGGTCGCTCCGGCGACCTGAGCGTGCACGTGCCGCTGATACAGACGCAGAACCTGGTGCGGCGCGTGCCCTTCATTATCGAGCTGCGCAATGTGCCGTTCCGTCAGCAGGAACAGGTGGCGTTCTACCTGCTCGATCGCCTACCGCGTTTCACCGGCGGCGCGTTCGACGCCCGCGGCAATGGCCAGTTTCTAGCCGAGGTCGCCATGCAGCGCTACGGCGCCAGCCGCATCCAGCAGGTGATGTTGTCGGAGTCCTGGTATCGCGAGCACATGGCGCCGGTGAAGGCCGCGCTCGAGGACGGCACGCTCGTCGATCTGCCGCAGGACGCCGACGTACTCGCCGACCTGCGGGCGGTGCAGATCATCAAGGGCGTGCCGCGCATTCCCGACTCGCGCACCACCGGCGCAGACAAAGGCAAGCGTCACGGTGACGCCGCCGTCGCTGTGGCGCTGGCTTACTTCGCCAGCCGCGAACTCAACAAGGGCCCGGTGTCGGTGAAATCCCGCCGCCGTCGCAAGGGCGCCCGTATCACCCAAGGCTACCAATGAGCAAAAGAGGCATGTGGGTTACGCCCACCGAGTTCGTCCAGTTTGGCGAGTCGACCAAGTCGCTGTCCGCGCAGATTGCTACTCGCGATCGCAGTATCGATTTCTACGGACTGAGTACCTACCTGCCCAATCCCGATACGGTGCTGAAGGCGCTGGGCAAGGACATCAAGGTCTACCGCGAGCTGCGTGCCGATGCCCACGTAGGCGGCTGCATTCGCCGGCGCAAGGCTGCGGTGAAAGCGCTTGAATGGGGTATTGATAAAGACCGCGCCAAGAGCCGCACCGCCAAAGCGATCGAAGCCATCTTCGCCAACCTCGATCTGTCCCGGATCATCACCGAGATGCTCGACGCGGTGCTCTATGGCTATCAGCCGATGGAAGTGATGTGGGGCAAGGTCGGCGGGCTGATCGTGCCGGTCGACGTCGTCGGTAAGCCGGCCGAGTGGTTCGTCTACGACGCGGACAATCAGCTGCGCATGTGCACCAAGCAGGCGCCGCTCAAGGGCGAGGAGCTGCCGCAGCGCAAGTTCCTCATTCCCAGGCAAGACCCGAGCTACGACAACCCGTATGGCTTCGCCGACCTGTCGATGGTGTTCTGGCCGACCACCTTCAAGAAAGGCGGCCTGAAGTTCTGGGTGCAGTTCACCGAGAAGTACGGTGCACCGTGGGTGATCGGCAAGCACCCGCGCGGCGCCAGCGACGCCGAGACCAACCTGTTGCTGGATCGGCTGGAAGACATGGTGCAAGACGCCGTGGCGGCCATTCCCGACGATTCCAGCATCGAGATCAAGGAAGCCGCCGGCAAGACCGGCAGCGCCGAGGTGTACGAGCGGCTGCTGCACTTCTGCCGCTCCGAGGTCTCGATCGCGTTGCTCGGCCAGAACCAGACCACCGAAGCCACTGCCAACCGTGCGTCGGCGCAGGCCGGGCTGGAGGTCACCCGCGACATCCGCGACGGCGACAAGGCGATCGTCGAGGAAGCCATCAACACGCTGATCCGCTGGACGTGCGAGCTGAACTGGGGTGATGCGGCCCGGCCGGTGTTCTCGATGTGGGAGCAGCAGGAAGTCGACAAAGTGCTGGCCGAGCGTGACGAGACGCTCACGCAGGCCGGCGCACGTTTTACGCCAGCGTACTTCAAGCGTGCCTATGGCCTGCAGGATGGTGACCTGGACGAGGCGCCGGCGGAGGACGCTGCAGCGGCCGCCGAGTTTGCCGACGCCCCGGAGGACGTCCCCTCAAAGGAGCGGGACGAAGCCGCCGACCAGCTCGCGCTGGACAAGGCGCTCGACGCCGTCTCGGCCGACGTGCTTGATGCTCAGGCTCGGCAGCTGATTGCGCCATTGCTGCAGCGGATCAACGATGGCTTGCCGCCGGACGAGCTGCTCGGCCAGCTCGCCGAGGTCTATCCGGACATGGACAGCACTGGCCTGCAGGAACGCCTGGCGCGGGCGATCTTCGTCGCCAAGGTCTGGGGCCGGTTGCATGGCTGAGATCGATCTCGCCTACTGCATGCGCTTGCCGCCGCGCGATGCGATCGCCTACCTGCAACGCAAGGGCTTTGCGATCAGCTGGGACTGGGAAGACACCTGGCACGACGCGCAGGCGACGGCGTTCACCGTCGCCAAGGCCACAAGGCTCGACATCTTGCAGGACATCCGCGATGCGGTGCAGACCGCCATCGACGAAGGCAAGACGCTGGCCTGGTTCGAGAAGGAGCTCACGCCGGTGCTGCAGGCCAAGGGCTGGTGGGGCAAACAGGAACTGGCCGATCCGGCCACCGGCGAAGTCCGCCCGGTACAGCTCGGCAGCGCTTGGCGCTTGCGTACAATTTACCGCGTCAATGTGCAGACGGCCTACATGGCCGGGCGCTTTCAGGGGCAGCTCGATAACGTCGATGATCGCCCGTACTGGCAGTACAGCGCCATTCTGGACGGACTGACGCGCCCGAGTCACCGTGCACTGCACGGCAAGGTGTTCCGCTATGACGACCCGTTCTGGGCTGTGTTTTATCCGTCCAACGGCTTCGGCTGCCGCTGCCGTGTCATCGCGCTGTCCGAAGGCAATGTTGCGCGCCAGGGTCTCAAGGTCGACGCCTCCGGCGACAAGCTCGGCAGCACGATGAAGCTGGTCTCGGGCCGGACTGGCGAGTATCGCGAAGTGGCGACCTATACCGAGACCGACCCGGCCACCGGCAAGAAGATCACGATATCGCCCGATATCGGCTGGAGCTACAACCCCGGCGCCGCGGCGTGGCAACCGGACCTGCAGCGCTACACCGGCACGCTGGCCGAGCTGGCCAGGGGCGAACTCGGGGACGGCTGATGCACAACGCGCACGTGCTGCTCTGGCTGCGCTGGCAGCACTACTGGGCCGTGCTGCAGCACCGGCAATTTGCCCAGCTGGTCTGGGTCACCGAGTACAACACCGAATCCAGACGCAGCGAGGCACACCATGGTTAGCCCCATCACCATCGACGATCACCAGTTGACCCGCGCACTGCGCAATCTGCAGCGCGCCGGCGGCGACCTCAGCGTACCGATGCGCAAGATTTCCCAGGCGCTGCTGTACGAGGCCGAGCGCAATCTCGCCGACGAAGGTCGCCCCAAGTGGGCGTCGCTGTCGCAGGTCACGCTGGATCGCCGCGCCGGCGGCGAGGGCAGTGCGTCGGACTTTCGTATTCTGCAGCACACCGGCGACCTCGCGGCTTCGATCACCGCCGACTATGGCCATGACTACGCGCTGGTTGGCAGCAACAAGGTCTACGCGGCCATGCAGCAGTTCGGCGGCGACAAGGCCGACTTCCCGAACCTCTGGGGCGATGTACCGGCCCGGCCGTTTCTGCCAATCGACGCCGACGGAAAACTCCAGCCCGAGGCCAAGGAAGAGGTGCTCGATACCGTGCTACGGCACCTCCAGACGGCCGCGCGGATTTAGCGTCGTGGCGCCGGTTTGATCGCCGGCACGTCCGAATCCCCGTCCCGGCTGCTATCCGCACGCCGTAAAGCTTTATAAAGCGGCCAGCGTGACTTTCCGGGCGTGCTTTCCATCGGCGGTCACCGCTTCCCCTCGGCACGGGGTGTCACCGGCGCATCGTCAACTCAGTAAACTGGATTAAAAGCCAGTCCCGCCGCTGCGGCCGATCATGGCCGCATGAAAACGCCCAAGCCCCTTCATATCTTCAAGCCCGGTACGTGGATCACCACCGCCGGCGAAGAGATTTCGTTCTCGCAGGCGGACCTCGACGCGACGGCGGCGGCCTACGACCCGACACGTCACAAGGCGCCGATCGTCGTCGGCCATCCGAAGAGTGATGACCCGGCGCAAGGCTGGGCCAAGTCGCTCTTAAGCAACGAGCGCGGCCTGTACGCCGAGCCGATGAAGGTCGCCCCGGCCTTCGCCGAAGAGGTCAACGCCGGCCGCTTCGGCACGATCTCCGCCAAGTTCTACCGCCCCGAAGACCTCAACAACCCGAAGCCCGGCATCTGGTATCTGCGTCATATCGGCTTCCTTGGCGCGCAGCCGCCGGCCGTCAAGGGTCTGGACGAACCGTCCTTTGCCGAAGACAGCACCGAAGACGACGGCTGCGTCTGCTTTCAGGAAGGCGTGGCCTTCGGTGGCTGGGGACTCGACACCAGCGCCTCGCTATTCCGCCGCCTGCGTGACTGGCTCATCGGCCAGCACGGCCAGGAGACGGCCGATCAGGTCGTACCTGACTGGCAGATCGAATCAATCCGCGAGGCCGCCCAACAGGAACGCAACGACGAGCGCGTCGAGGGCAGTTCGGCGTTTTCCGAATCCCATCCCCAACCCAATGACGAGGAGCACACCGTGACCCCGGAAGAGAAAGCACAGCTTGAAGCCGAGAATACCCGCCTGAAGCAACAACTGGCTGTGGCCGAGGCCGACAAGCGCAATGCCGCCGCGACCAAGCGCCACGGCGAACATGCGGCCTTTGCCGAAGGTCTGGTCGGCGAAGGCCGGCTGGCGCCGAAGGCCAAGGCCGCCGTGGTCGCGCTGCTCGATGCCGTCGACGGCGAAGCGCCGGTCGAGTTTGGCGAAGGCGATAGCAAGCAGCCGCTGGCCGATGCGTTCAAGTCCTTCCTTGGGGAGCTGCCCAAGGTTGTTGAATTCGGCGAGCACGCGACCAAGGACAGGTCGACCACCGGGGCCTCCGGCGCATCGGCTGAGTTCGCCGAGAAGTCGACCGACCCGGATCGGCTGGCGCTGCACCAGCGCGCAGTCGCACTCGCCGCCGAGAAAGGCATTCCCTACGAGCAAGCCGTGCGCTCGCTGGTTTAACCCCTGCTGACTCAACAAGGAAAACGTGATGGCAGATCGTCTTAGCAAGCTCCGGGTCGTCGACCCGGTATTGACCAGCCTGGCGCGCGGCTACCGCAACGCCCAGTACATCGGCGAGGGCCTGTTCCCGGTCGCCGAGATGGAAAAGGAAGCCGGCATCATTCCGCGGTTCGGCAAAGAAGCCTTCCGTCTGTGGGAAACCGAGCGCGCGATTCGCGGCAAGTCCAATGTGATGACGGCCGACGACCCGGATACGCTCGATGTGGTGCTGCGCGAACACGACCTCTCGTACCCGGTGGACTACCGCGAGCAGGCCGAATCGATGTTCAACGAAGAAGCCAAGGCAGCGAAGCGCGTCAAGGATGCGATCGACCTCGGCCGCGAAGTGGCCGCTGCGCGGTTGGCGCAGAACTCGAACACCTATCTCGCCGGTGCCAAGGTCACGCTGGCCGGCGCGGCCAAGTGGGTGAATGGCGGCGGTGATCCGATCAAGGACATCGAGGACGGCAAGGAGGTCGTGCGCCAGCGCACCGGCATGCGGCCGAACACGGTCGCCATGGGTGCCGCCGCGTATGCCTCGCTCAAGTTCCACCCGAAGCTCGCCGCCGCACTGGGCACCCAGGAACGCAAGCTGATCACGCTGGAACACCTGAAGGCGATCTGGGGTGTCGAGCACATCCACATTGGCGAAGCGCTGGCCGCCGACGGCAACGGCGCGACCGGCGACATCTGGGGCGACAACGTGATCCTTGCCTACGTGGCCAAGCCCGGCGCCGGTGAGTCGGCCGACCACGACATCCCGTCCTTCGGCTACACCCTGCGCAAGAAGGGCATGCCGGAAACCGACAAGTACAACGCCGAAGGCAACAAGGTTCAGTACGTGCGCCACACCGACGTCTACAAGGTCGTCGTCGTCGGTGCCGATGCCGGCTACCTGATCGCCGACGTGAACTGAGGGGTCGGTGATGAGTGAGATCAAGAAGACGCTGTACGTCGTCAAAGGCATGGCCATCAAGCACGGCGATGCGCTGTATCCCGAGGGCGAGCTGATCGAGCTGGCCGACGACGAGGCCAAGCCGCTGGCGCAATGGATCGAACCGGCCAAGGTTCCGGTGGAAGCCAAGGTGACGACCAAGACCAAGGACTCCGACGGCGACAAAGCCGCAACGGATACCGCTGACAAGAAGGATGGCCAGCAATGAAGCCACAACACGTAACGCTGACGACGTCGGTCTTGGCACTGACCGACCTGACCCAACGCCGCTTCGTCGGCTTTGACGGTGGTATCTGCGCCGCCGGCACCAAGGCGCTCGGCGTCGTCGAGGTTGATACCGGTGCCGGCAACATGGCGCCATCCAATGTGCTCGGCGTGATCCTGGTCGAAGCCGGTGCCGCGATCGCGGCCGGCGCCGAGGTGCAATCCGACGCCGCCGGCAAGGCCATCACCAAGGCCGCCGGCGTCGGCAACGGCTTCGCCTGGGACGCTGCCGCTGCGGCGGGCGACGTGATCCGTATCGTGCGGGGTATCTGAGCATGGACAACCAGCACCAGCGCATTACCGGCTATCGCGATTTGACCGAGGAAGAGATCGCCTTGATGAACGAAATCAAGGCCAAGTCTGCCGAGGTTGGCGCGTTGGTCGAAACGCTGCGTGCCGGCTTGCCGGTATTCGCCACCGATGATGTGCAGGAAGAAGCGCCTGCTGCCGATGATTTCGTGCTGGTTGCGCTGTCGCCCGATGCCTTTGAAGTCGACCGCTGGCTGAACATTGGCCAGGACCACCTGCAGCAAGGCTTCATGGCGCTGACGCGGGCAGTCGCCCGGCCGACGAGCTTCTGAGCCGATCATGCGCTACTGCACCCTGGCAGACCTGCAACTGGCCATCCCGATGGCCACACTGATTCAGTTGACCAACGACAGTGCGACCGACTTCAACGCACCGGCGCCGGTACTGAATCAGGCGGTGGTCGACGAGGCTGTTCGTCAGGCCGAGGAACTCGTCGACGCCTACCTGCGCGGCCGTTACCTGCTGCCGCTGGAGCCGGTGCCGACCGTGGTGAAGGACATCACCGTCAATCTGGCCCGCCATTGGCTGTATGCACGGCGGCCGGAAGGCAACGATCTGCCGGATGCAGTGACGCGAACCTACAAATCGGCGCTGCAGATGCTCGAGGCGATCCGTGACAACAAGCTGACCATCGGCGCGCCGACTGGCGAGGCCACGCCGGAGCCGGGCGAAATGAAGGCTCGCACCCGGCCACGCCGGTTTTCTGCCGATTTACTGGATCGGTACTGATGGCCACGACCCTGCAAATTCTGGAGTCCGTCGTCGTTCGCCTGCAGGCCAGGTTGCCGCAATTGGCCGTCGAGTATTTCCCCGAACGGCCGGCCGAGTACCGCGTGAATCACGCAGTTGGTGCGCTCCTGGTGAGCTACCCGGGCAGCAACTTCGCCGAGACGGTCGATGTCGGCTGCATCGCCCAGCCCCGGACGCTGAAGCTGTCGATCACGGTGATGCTGCGGCAGCTCAATGGCCGCGGTGGCGCCGTCGACGTGCTCGATGTCGTGCGTGCGGCACTGATCGGTTTTCGGCCGCCGGACTGCCGCAAGACCAAGGCGGTATCCGAGAAATTCCTCGGGCAAGTCGGCGGCATTTGGCAATACGCCGTGGATTTCAGTACCGAAGCGATGCAGGTCGAGGATGTCGAGCCGGACAACCTGCCTGTTCTGACCACCGTGACCTATGAGGAAACCCCATGAAGTATCTCTATAGCGGCCCCACCAGCGGCGTGACGCTGCAGGACGGCGACGAGCCGCGCGAAGTCATGCTGCACACCGGCGCCGAAGTCGAACTGCCGGCCGAACACGAATACACCAAGACGCTGCTGGCCTTGGGCTACCTCGCACCGGCACCGGCCAAAACCACCAAGGTGTCGGCACGCCCGGCTGTTAGCGCGGACGAATCCGCCAAGGAGGCATGAGCATGGCTGCAAACTATTTGCATGGTGTGGAAACGACCGAGGTCGAGCGCGGCAAGCGCAAGGTCCAGACGGCAAAGTCCGCCGTGATCGCGCTGATCGGCACTGCACCGATGGGCCCGGTCAACCAGACGATCCTGAGCCTGTCGGAGAAAGACGCGGCCCAGTTCGGCACGCAGCTGCCGGGCTTCACCATTCCACAGGCGCTGGATGCGATCTACGACCACGGCGCCGGCACGGTCATCATCGTCAACGTGCTCGACCCGGCGATCCACAAAACGGCCGTGGCCAGCGAGGCGGTCACCTTCGATGCGTCGACTGACCGCGCGAAACTGGCGCACGGTGCGATCGTCAATCTGGTGTTCAAAAGCAATGACGGTGCGGTGACCTACATCGCCGGCACCGACTACACCGTCGATCCGCTGTCCGGTGAACTGGTCCGGCTCAAGAGCGGTGCGATCGCAGCCAGTGGCGGCGGCAAGGCCGGCTACGACTTCGCCGACCCGACCAAGGTCACGCCGGCCGACATCATCGGCGCGGTCAATGCTGCAGGCGTGCGCACCGGCCTGAAGGCGTTGAAGGACACGTACAACCAGTTCGGCTTCTTCGCCAAGATTCTGATCTCACCGGCGTTCTGCACGCAGAACTCGGTAGCGACCGAGCTGATCGCGATGGCCGACCAACTCGGTGCGATTGCCTACATCGATGCGCCGATCGGCACGACCTTTGCCCAAGCGATCGCCGGCCGCGGGCCGCAGGGAACGATCAACTTCAATACCTCCAGCGATCGGGTTCGCCTGTGCTATCCGCACGTGAAGGTCTACGACCCGGTGCTCAACGCCGAACGCCTGGAGCCGCTGTCGGCGCGCGCCGCCGGCCTGCGCGCCAAGGTTGACCTGGATAAGGGCTATTGGTGGTCGCACTCGAACCAAGAGCTGGCCGGCGTGATCGGCGTCGAGCGCCAGCTCTCGGCGATGATCGACGACCCGCAATCCGAGGTGAACCTGCTCAACGAGGTCGGCATCACCACGGTGTTCTCAAGCTTCGGCTCGGGCTACCGGCTGTGGGGCAACCGCACCGCGGCGTGGCCGACCGTGACGCATATGCGCAATTTCGAGAACGTGCGCCGTACCGGCGACGTGATCAACGAATCGATCCGCTACTTCAGCCTGCAGTACATCGATATGCCGATGAACCAGGCATTGATCGACTCGCTGCTGGAGTCGGCCAACGGTTATGGTCGGGACCGGATCGGGGTCGGTGCACTGCTGGGGTTCAAGGCGTGGTTCGATCCGGCTCGCAACGAGGAAACCGAACTCGCCAACGGCCATCTGCTGATCAGCTACAAGTACACGGTGCCGCCGCCGAATGAGCGCACCACCTACGAGACCGAGATCACCTCGGAATACCTGCTGACGCTGAAGGGGAGTAACTGACCATGGCCGGCCAGATTCAAATCAACCGCATCACCAATGCCAATATCTACGCCAACGGTAACTCGCTGATCGGCCGTGCCGAGGAGATCAAGCTGCCCGATGTCGCCGCCATTATGGCCGAGCACAAGGCGCTGGGGATGGTCGGCAAGATTGAGCTGCCGTCGGGTTTCGACAAACTGGAAGGCGAGATCAAGTGGAACTCGCTGTACAAGGACGTGGCCAAGCTCGCCGCCAACCCGTTCAAGGCGGTGCAGCTGCAGTGCCGCTCGAACATCGAGACCTACGGTGCGCAAGGCCGGTTGCAGGAAGTCAGCTTGGTGACCTACCTCACCGTGATGTTCAAGAAGAACCCGCTTGGCACCTTCAAGCAGCACGACAACGCCGAGTTTGCGTCGGCATTCTCGGCCACCTACATCAAGCAGGTGATCGACGGTGAGGACGTGCTCGAACTGGACTACATGGCGAACATCTTCCGCGTCGGTGGCGAGGACATGCTTGCCGACTACCGGCGCAATATCGGCGGCTAGTTCCGCACCATTTCACCCATGACAACGGCCCGCGCAATGCGGGCCGTTTGTTTTTAAAGCCGTTTAACCGACTGCAGTCGGTTGGGCGTCGACAATCCTTCGTGTACCCGCTTGCTCATCTCGTTGAGCCGTTCAACCCACGCGAAGGATTCGTTATGGAACTCCAACTCAAGCACCCGTTCACCAGCGCCGCCGGCGTCACCATCGACAAGCTGAATATCCGCCGTGCCAAGCGCGCCGACATGAAGGCGGCGAGTAAGTACAGCAAGGACGAGGCCGACCAAGAAGACTTTCTGTTCGCGCAGATCACCGGGCTGACGCTGGAAGATATCGATCAGCTCGATGTGGCCGACTCGAAGGCGCTGCAAGACTCCTTTCGCGCCATGGTGGGCGGCTGAAGAAGCACTGCGGCCGTTGGACGAAGCCTTGCTCAACATCCTTGGGATACAGCCGTCCGAAATCGACGGGCTCGATATGGACGACTACTGGTTCTGGATCGGCGCGGCCGAGCGCAAGGTCAAGCGCGAGAACGAGCAGCAGCGGCAGCTTTACGGCTGAGCCAGACCACCGAAGCCATCACTACACCACCCACCAGGCCGGCGCCCGCGGCCAGCGGCGCGCCGGCCAGTGCAGCCAGCATCAGCGCAAACGGCAGCACGATCAGGGCGAACCAGAACGGTAGGTGCGCAAAGCAAAGCCAGCCCAAGCCGACGGCAACACAGCCGATGGTGAGCCAGTAGATGGTCTTCGCCGAGGAAGTGAGCGTTTTTTCAAACATGGTTGCAGCATAGCAAAGGGGCGAAATCATGAGCAATGAAGTGCTGGTCGGGATCAAGATCGGTGCCTTGCTGTCCGGCTCGTTTCAGTCGGTCTTCGCCTCGGCGCGCAGCACCACGCTGCGACTTGGGCAGGCCGCCACCGAAGTCAGTGCGAAGCACGCGCGTCTGGGTGAGGTCATGGCCCGCGCGATGGCGCACCCGGGACGCAACATCAGTGCCTTGCGCCGCCAGTACGAACAGCTTGGCCAGACGCTGGATCAACTGCGCGCCAAGCAGGAACGGCTGACCGCCAGCCTTGCCCGCGGCGCGGCGCTCAAGTCGGCCCGGGGCGAGTTGCGTAGCGAGGCAATGGAAACCGTCGGTACCGCCGTCGCGCTCGGCGCACCGGTGCTGAAGTCGGTGCAACTGGCCGCCGGCTTTCAGGATCAGCTGCGCGATACCGCCATCACCGGCGAATTCAGCAAGGCCGAAGAGGCCAGCCTCGGCAAGACCATGCGCAAGTCGGCGCTCGACTGGAACCAGACCCAAGCCGAAGTCGCCCGCGGCACGGGCGTGCTTGTTGCCGGTGGCATCCAGAACGCCAGGGAGCTGGAGAAATACGCGCCGGTGATGGCCAAGTCGGCCACCGCCACCCGCGCCAGCATGGACGACCTTGGCGCCGTCGCGCTGGCCATGAAGGACAACCTCAACATCGGCGCCGACGGCTACGAAGGCGCGATGAACATGCTGGCCTACGCCGGCAAGCGTGGTCAGGTCGAAATTCGCGACATGGCCAAGTTCCTGCCGCAGATTGCGCCGTCGTTCCAGGCGATGGGCGTTACCGGCAAGGAAGCCGTCGCCGAAATCGGCGCCGCGCTGCAGATTGCCCGCAAGGGCGCGGGCTCGAACGACGAGGCCGCCAACAACTTCCGCAACTTCCTACAGAAGCTCACCGCGCCGGAAACCCTGAAGGACTTCGCCAACGCCGGCATAGACCTGAAGACCAGTATGCAGACGCTGCGCTCCCAAGGTTTCACGCCGGTCGAGGCTATGCTCAAGGTCATCACCCAGTATTTGGGCACCAAGAGTCCGGAGGCCGCCGATCGCTTCATCGCGGCGATGAACATCAAGGACGACAAGGAGCGCCAGGTTGCCGTCGGCAAACTGCAGGAGGCGTACAAGCTCGGCGAGCTGTTCCAGGACATGCAGGCGATGAACTTCATCCGCCCGGCGATCGCCAACCAGGGCGAGATGCAGGACATCAAGAAGGGTTCGATCGACGCGGCCGACAAGGGCTTGATCGACAAGGACTACGCCAAGCGCACCGAGACCGCCGTTGAGCATTTCAAAGCATTCAAGATCAGCATGATGGATATCGGCATCACTATCGGCGAAGCCCTGCTGCCGACGATCAATGAACTGCTGCGTGACATCAAGCCGGCGATCTCGGCATTCGGCGAATGGGCCAAGGCCCACCCCGTCGTGATCAAGGGCGTGATCGGCCTTGTTGGCGGATTGCTGGCCGGCAAGATGGCGTTTATTGCGCTGCGCTATGGCATCAACCTGGTGCTGTCGCCATTTAATGCACTGACCTCGGCGGTCACAGCGCTCTCTGGCAAGTGGACCCTGCTGCGAGCCTTCGCACAACGCGGCGGTTTTGCACCGGCGCTGTCGGTGCTGCGCGGGCTGGGCGGCGGCTTCATGGCCGTCGGCCGTGCCCTGTTGCCGTTCGCTCGAGGCATGGCGATGGCGTTCGGCTCGCCGCTGATTCTGGCCGCGCGTGGCGTGTTATTCCTGGGCAAGTTGCTTGCAGGCAACCTGGTCGGCGGCCTGCGGCTGGTTGGCCAAGCCGTGCTGTGGATCGGCCGCGCAATGCTGATGAACCCGATCGGCTTGGCGATTACCGGTATCGCGATCGCGGCGTATCTGATTTATCGCTACTGGTCACCGATCAAACAGTTTTTCTCTGGCCTGTGGGCCGAGGTCAAAACGGCGTTTGCCGGCGGCATTGGCGGCGTGGCTAGGCTGATCCTCAACTGGTCGCCGGTCGGACTGTTCTACAAGGCGTTCGCCGGCGTGATGAAGTGGTTCGGTGTCGACATGCCGAAAACCTTCACCGACTTCGGCGGCCACCTGATCGGCGGGCTGATCAACGGGATCAAGGCTAAGTTCGGCGCGGCCAAGGAGGCCATCGTCGGCTTCGGCCAGGACATCAAGGGCTGGTTCTCCAGCACGCTGGGCATCCAGTCACCATCGCGCGTGTTCATGGGTTTCGGTGACAACATCGCCCAAGGTGCGGCAATCGGCATCGGCCGATCGTCCGGGCTGGCCAGCAAGGCGGCCGGCAGCATGGCGGCGCAGACGGCGGCCGCAGCGGCCGCGAAACGCTTGGGCGCCGGGCGCGCATCCGCAGCCGGGCCGGCCGGTGCTGCCGGTGGTGGCATGACTATCCACTTCAGCCCGCATATCACCGTGCCGCCGGGCTCGCCGCAATCCGTAAAGGATGCCGTGCAACAGGGGCTGCAGCTGTCGCTTCACGAGCTCGAGCAACTGATCGGCCGGGTAACGGCACAGCAAGCGCGGAGAGCCTACTGATGTACGCGCTGCTCGGGGACATCCAGTTCGACCTGATCGCGTACTTCGACGGCTTCGAGTCGCAGTTCGGCGCCGACTATGCCGAGCACGCGCTGATCGATGGCAAGCCACGGCTGCAGATCATCGGCGACAAGCTCGACGAGATTCGCCTGACGCTGTCGTTCCATGCGCAGTTCTGCGAGCCCGAGCGCGAGCTGGCCAGGCTGAAGAAGGCGCTGGCCTTGCACCGGGCCATGGCACTGGTACTGGGCAACGGCGACTACAAGGGCTGGTTCGTCCTGACCGACGTGCAGGCGACCAGCGAACAGACCGATGGCTTCGGGACGCTGGTCGCCGTGACGGCGACGGCGACCTTGCGCGAGTACGTCGGCGACAAAAAGAACCCGCTGCCGGCGCCGGCGGTACAGCCTAAAGTGCCGCCGGTCTCGGCCAAGCTGGTGCCAACCGGCCAGGCGATCGGCGCAGTGAACAGCGCCCGCGACAGCATCCGGCAGGCGGTCTCGGCGGCGAACCAGGCGCAAGCGGCCATGCGCACGGCGACCGATGCCGTCCGCGTGGCGCAGCAGCTGCGCAACAACCCGTTGGCCGCGCTCGGCCGTGTGCCTGGTCTGATGACCGGGCTCGGCGACGCAGCCGCACCACTGGCCAAGCTTGCCCCGGCATTGGGCGGTTTGACTAGCCAGCTACCGGAAGCGGCCAGCCTGATGCGGGCCGGCAATAACGCGCTCTCAATGATTACCGCCGCGCAGGGCGTACTGGCCGGCGCGAACACCGGCAACGTCGTCGGCAAGATCGATCAGATGGCGGGCCAGCTTTCCACTGCAAGTGCGGCCCTGGAGCAAGCGGCGCCGGCGACGGCGAAGCTCGCGGCCATGGTCGTGACGAGGGCGATCTGATGTTCTTGACGCATATCACCACCCAGGGTCAGCGCTGGGATCAGCTCTCGGTGCTGTATTACGGCGATCCGTTCCAGTACGAGCGGATCATCGTGGCCAATCCGCACGTGCCGCTGTTGCCTTGTTTGCCGGCCGGGCTGACACTGTCGATCCCGGTGATCGAGCAGCAGGATGTATCGGAGGACTTGCCGCCATGGCTGCGCTGACTGCTACGCCGCAAGCGCCGACCTCGGTTGCGGTGCCGCATCCGGTGTTCGTGCTCACCTACGGCAAGAAGAACATCACCGAGGACATCACGCCCTACGTGCTGTCGGTGACCTATACCGATTACCTGGCCGGGCAGTCCGACGAACTGGAGGTCGAACTCGAGGACACCGACGGCCGTTGGGCGAACCAGTGGTATCCGGGCAAGGGCGACACGCTGTCGTTGAAGATCGGCTACGACCAGGTGCCGCTGCTGCCGTGCGGTGCATTCGAGGTCGACGAGATCGAATTCGCCCGGCCGCCATCGACCGTGTCGATCCGGGCGTTGTCGACCGGCATCAACAAGCCGGTGCGCACGCCCGGCAACCATGGCTATGAGAACACCTCGCTTGCTGCAATCGCATCGCGTGTCGCCAAGCGCAACCGGCTGACGCTGGTCGGCAAGATTCGTGATATTCGGATCGACCGGGTGACGCAGTATCAGGAACACGACGTTGGCTTCCTGACCCGCCTCGGCCGCGAGTACGGCTATGCGTTCAAGATCGTCGGCGACCAGCTGGTGTTTACCGAGCTGAGCGCGCTGCGCGATGGCGATCCGGTGGGCACAGTGGCCTTGTCGGAGATCATTTCGATCCGGCTGCGCGACAAGATCAAGGACATCTACAAGGCGGTCAAGTCGAAGTATCACGACCCGAAGGCCAAGAAGCTGATGGTGATCGCCGAGAAGCCCAACGGCGAGACCGGCGTCATCGGCCATACCAGTGCACCGGCGAAGTCCGGCAAGGCCAGCAGCGGCGACACGCTGAAGTTGTCGAGCCGGGCCGGCTCGAAGGCGACCGCGCAAACCAAGGCACAGGCCGCACTCAATCACGCCAACCTGCAGCAGACCGGCGGATCGATCACAGTGATCGGCAACCCGAAGCTGGTCGCCGGCACCACGTTCACACTGATCGATTGCGGCAGGCTGTCCGGGCGCTACTTGGTTGAGTCGTCCAGGCATCGGCTCACACGCGGCGGTGGCTATGTCACCGAGCTGGAAGTGAAGCGCGTGGCGCTGCCGACGCGACCGGGCGCGGCCAAGCCCGCCCCGAAGAAGTCGGCCAAGGGGCTTACGGTCTACGGCGAGAAGGACGGCAAGGTGCAGGTCATCGGTACGACGACGGGGAAAAAACCATGAACCGCGAAACACTCGACGAGTTTGGCGCCACGCTCAAGACCGGCACGGTCAGCGCCTCACGGCCGGGCTTTGCCCGCGTGCGCTTTCCGGACTTCGACAACCTGCGCAGCATGTGGTTACCGATCGCCTACCCGAAGACGCAGAACGATCAGTGCTGCTGGACCTATGACATCGGCGAACAGGTGAAGGTGCTGCTCGACCCGCGTGGCGAGGACGGCGTGATCCTAGGCGCGATCTACTCCGACGCCGACACGCCGCCGGTGACCGACCCGAACAAATTCGTCATCCGCTTCAAGGACGGTGCGCTGCTGGAGTACGACCGCGGCACGCACACGCTGTCTGTGACAGGTATTGCGAAGATGATCGTCCAGGCCAGCACCGAGATCACGCTGAAGGCCGGTGCCAAGGTGACGATCGACACGCCCGAGGCCGAAGTGACTGGCAACCTGACCGTGCAGAAGAAGCTGACCTTCCTCGGCGGCATGGCCGGCTCAGGCGGCGACGGCACCGCCGCGAAGATCAGCGGTAAGGTCGAGGTAGAGGGTGATGTCAGCGCCAGCGGCTCGGTGATGGATGCCGGCGGCAACTCCAACCATCATGTGCATTGACTACTTGGCTGTCGCTTTCGTGTTGCGACGCTCGATGGCCTCTAGCGCACCTGCCGGCAGATTCGCAAACATGGCCTCAAGCGCCTTGGGCTTCGTGATCATTTCTTCGACGACCATGTTGATCAGGCCAAACAGGGCAAACGCAAGCTCGGGGTTGTCTTGCAAATCCATTTCGCCGGGATGGACTGCGTTGTTACCGGTTACACGCACGACATCGAAAGCCTGTTGCATGCGCACTGGTAGACCATTTGCGACCAGCTTCGCAATGTCTTCATCAATTTTCTTTCCCGCGCAGCCAAGGTGGACACACAGCTTCTGGATCACAAGGCGGAGCAGTGCCGCGGCAGCTCGTGGTGAATGTTGAGCAACAGTGCGCGCCTCGTCGTAGTCGAGACGGCAATCGTCAGGTAGATCGACGTGCGCAACAGGCGCAGACGAAGCGATTGGGTACAACATCACCGCTCGCTGAGCTTCACGATCTGGAGAGTCTGGAAAACCAGAGTTATTGGGCGGCAACCGCCAGATGCTGCGCTGCTGACAGTGCTTGCACCACGCTGAAAATGCCCCAATAGGGGTTTTTTGATGGGTGAATAACGCTGTCCAACCCATGTGTGCAAATGCGTTACAGAAGGGGCAATTGAAAGCATCGGCATTAAACGTTGGCGCCACATAGATCGTCATTCATCTCTCCTTGTTTGCGCCATTTTAATCCCGATTAATATCCCGCCGCTGGGCGTCACGTCACGATGGCCGCATGACGCTGCTATCCGATATCTCTTCCGTCCACTGGCAACCCGCGCTGCACTCCGAACTGCGTCCCGCAGGAAGTCCCCTCCGGGGACAGGGCGTCGACGTCGTCGAGGCTGAGGCCGACGTCGGCCAGTGCATCCGCACCATCCTCAATACACCGAAGGGCAGCGACCCTCATCGCCCCGATTTCGGCTCCGACCTTCATCTCTACATCGACCACCCCGTCAACGAGGTACGGCCGCACCTGGTGCGCGAGGCCGTTGAGGCCATCAGGCGCTGGGAGCCGCGTTGCGAGCTACTCAAGGTCATCGTCTCGGTCGATGAGGCGCACGTGACCTTGCGCGTGCAGTGGCAACTGGCCGATGGTGTGCTGCGTGAAACAGAGGTGCGGCCATGGCGCTGACCGAACCGGATTTCATCCAGCGCGACCCGCAGCTCATCACCGCCGAGATCATCGCCGACTACGAACGGATGACCGGCAAGACACTGTACCCAGCGCAGGTCGACCGTTTGCTGATCGATGTGATCGCCTACCGCGAGACGCTGGTGCGCGTCGGCATCCAGGAGGCGGCCAAGCAGAATCTGGTCGCGTTCGCTCGTGCGCCAATGCTCGACTATCTGGGCGAGCTGGTTGGCGTAACCCGCCTGCCGGCGCAGGCCGCCCGCGCCACATTCCGTTTCCAGCTCATGACCGCACGGTCGACGGCGCTGCTGATCCCGGCGGGCACACAGGTCGAGACCAGCGACGGGGTGGTGACGTTTGCGACGGAGGCCGACGTTGTCTTGGCTGCTGGCCAGTTGTTTATCGACGTGGTTGGCGTATGCGACGCGCCAGGCGTAGCCGGTAACGGCTGGCAAATCGGCAAAATCAGCAGCTTGGTCGATGACCTCGGCGATGACGATGTGACGGTTGGCAACATCAGCGTACCAAGCAGCGGCGTCGAGGAAGAACTCAACGATCGCCTGCGCGAACGGATCAAGCTGGCGCCGGAAGCCTTCAGCACGGCCGGCAGCAAGCTGGCCTATCTGTTCCACGCCAAGAGCGCGCATCAGAGCATCAAGGATGTCGCAGTGCGCGGACCAAAGCTCGCCAAGATCGACGGCCAGATCGTTTCGCTGAACGACGTGCCGCCCGGTGAAGTGCGGCTCTACCCATTGCTCGACGGTGGTCTGCCCGATCAGACCATGCTGGCCTTGGTCGAGGCGACTTGCTCGGCCGAGCGCGTGCGGCCGCTGTGTGACTTTGTGCAAGCGCTGCCACCTATCAAGGTCGAGTACCAAATCGTTGCTGACGTGACGCTGCAGGCCGGTGCCGACCAAGCGGTGGTGTTGGCGCAAGTACGGTCTGCGGCCGAAGCCTATGCCGCAGACCGTGCGGCTGGTCTCGGCCGTGACGTGGTGCCGCAGCAGATCATCGCGAAGCTGCAGCTGCCTGGCGTTTACAGCGCACCGGTCAGCTCGCCGGCCTTGCTGGTGCTGGACGAGCACGAGTGGGCGTATTGCACCGGTATCGATCTGCGCTTTGCGGGAGTCGCCAATGGCTGACGAACTGCTGCAGCCGCCACTGGCCAGCGACGCACGCTTCCAAGTGCTAGGCGACCTAGCCAGCCGCCTGAATGATATCGATCTGTCGCCGCTGCTGGTCTACATGATCGATTCGGTCGACGCCTCGGCGCTGTACGCACTGGCCGAGCAGTTCTCGCTGACCGACAGCGACGGCTGGGCACTGGCCGAGACCGAAACGGCACAGCGGGCGCTGATCAAGCGCGCCATAGAAATCCATCGCTACAAGGGCACGCCCTGGGCAGTACGCGAGGTATTCCGGCTGCTCGGGCTCGGCGAGATCGAGATCGAGGAAGGCCGAGGCGGCTATCGCAGGGACGGCACATGTCGCCGTGACGGCTTCGCGATCCGCGGCACCAAGGCTGATCAGTGGGCGGTGTACCGCATCAAGTGCTTCCGACAGCTGAGCATCAAACAAGCCGAGGAAGCACGGCGGATGCTGGCCAGCGTGGCACCGGCGCGCTGCGCGCTGTTTGAAATCGACTTCTCCGCTGCGGCGCTGATCCGCAATGGCTTCGCCCGGCGCGACGGCACCTATACCCGCGGCTCAATCTAAGGAACCAAGATGGGAAATCTCAACGAACAAGCAGTGTGGGAGTCTGGCGTCCCATACTTCGAAGCCAATGCGGTACTTACGGGCGGTCCGGACTGCCCGGACAACATCCCCATTCGCGCGCTGGCCAACCGAACACTGTTCCTGAAGGCACTTGTCGAGGTGATTAGTGGCAGCACCGACCCGCTGCCACAGTACTGGAACGACGCTCGCGGCAACGCTGAAGTCGCCGCAGCCATTGCCGCCGTTGTTGGCAGTTCACCGGAAACGCTGAACCAGATCAACGAGCTGGCTGCCGCTATCGCTAACGATCCGAACTTTGCGGTGACGATGGCCACCGAGCTGGCCAAGAAGGCCAACCTCTCCGGTGCTGCATTCACCGGCCCGGTGTCCGGCCCGACAGCAGTCATCGGCGACGCCAGCACGCTACTGGCAACGACTGCATTCGTTGCTGCCTTGGTCGCGTCGCGGACGGGTTCGGCCGGCGCCGTCAATTTCCGCAACAAGCTCATCAACGGCAATTTCGACTTCTGGCAGCGCGGTACCTCGATCGCCGCCGGCACGGGATCACGCTATTGCGCCGACCGCTGGGTCAGCAACTCGTCCGGCTCGACCATCGCCGTATCGCGCCAAACATTTGCGCCAGGGCAGACTCTTGTGCCGAGCGAGCCGACGTACTTCCAGCGCGTGGTCGTGGCCTCGGTCGCTGGCGCAAACAATCAAGCGACCATTGCCCAGCCCATTGAGAGTGTACGCAGCTGCGCCGGTCGCAAAGTGACAAGGTCGTTCTGGGCCAAAGCCGACGCGGCTAAGTCGATCGCAGTAGAGTTCGCGCAGAACTTCGGCTCCGGCGGTTCGCCGACCGTCACCGGGATTGGTGCCCAGAAAATCGCGCTGACCACCAACTGGACTTACTACACGATCACTGCCGACATCCCCAGCATTGCCGGCAAGACCATTGCCGGCGGCGATGACTACCTCGCAATGTTTTTCTGGTGCGATGCCGGATCGAGTTTCGATGGGCGCACGGCGTCGCTTGGGCAGCAGTCGATCGTACTGGACTTGGCGCAGGTGCAGCTCGAAGTCGGGGCGGTGGCGACGTCGTCCGAAGAGCGGCCAGCGCAGGTTGAACTGGCGCTGTGCCAGCGATATTTCCAGAAGACGTACCATCAGAACACGGTTCCGGCAAACGGCGCTGGTGGTGGTTTGGCTTTTGGACTGGTCGCCAATTGTTATGCAGGGCAAGCCGGATCGAATTCCCAGCCGATGGCAGTGTGGCAATTTGATGTCGAGATGAGGGCGACCCCTACTATTACCTTGTATAACCCTAGTCCGACAAATTCCGGTGCTGGTGGTCAATGGCGTAACGGAAGCAACGACGCATCAACTGCTAACGCAAGTGCATATGGGATGACAACCAGAAAAACGAATGTTTACAACTCCGACGTAGCAGTAGCTGCCAGCACTTGGTACATCCATGCGGCTGCTGATGCCGAGCTGTAACCCGTGCAACACCATCAAACGAGGCAATCATGAGCACTGCAAAATACAAGCTGACGCAAAGCCCGGACATGGTGATCCGCATCGAGGACGGCGCTAGCATCCCCCGCGGCCACCGCTGGTGGGACGACTACGAGGCCTGGCTGGCAGACGGCAACACGCCCGAGCCGTTCGAGTCGGCCACCACGCTCGAATCGCTCCGAGCCGCCGCACGCGAGCGGATTAACGTCTGGCGGAACCAGCAAGAGCGTGCCGTGGTGTCCTTCCCGCATGCTGACCACCGCTGGGATGGCGGCCTCGTTGTCCGGGAACGGCTCAACACGACGCTGGGGACGCTTAAGGCGTTCGGCGTGCCAGCGGGATTTTTTTGGACGGATGCCGACAATATCGACGTGCCGATGACCCAGCTCGAGCTGCAAGCGCTCTATGAAGCGCACGAGCGCGCCATCTTCGGTCAAGGCTGGAAAATCCATCAGCGCCAACGCGAGCTGAAACGACAAGTTGATGCGGCAGGTGCTGTGTGGCTACGTGCATTCGTTCCGGATTGGCCAGTGTCAGCCTGACCGTTTATGCAATTTCATTGCACATGGCGGAAAATGGCGCATCAACAATTTATCGCGCAAACGGCTGCAAGTTTTCGCGCCGCGCTTCAACAGCCGGCGACGTCAGCGCCCGGATTAGGGCTGGCGCGGCGCCGCCCGACTTAGGGAAGGTTCACACCAGCATGAATCGCCCATAACCCCGCAGCAGCATTGCTACGACCACCGAATGCCCGGCATCCGGTACGGGGAATCCAATGCAGGCCCGCCCTTGCCCCCAAACACCTTGCATGCCTGGGGGCAGGCGGAAAGGTCAGGCTAGTTTTTTGCGTAGGTTTTGGCTGATCCGAGCACGAAAGGCGAAACCGGCCCGACAAAACGCATCAGACCCGCCTCACGTGCAGCGGGCACGTCCAATGCTCCCGAAAGCAAAGCCGCGAGGGTAGCCTCGCTGGTGATGACGACAGGCGAGGATGCATCAATCGAAGGCGCTTCGATATGGGTGGCCAGGCCCAGGTGTGCACCCGTCTCATGCGCGTGATCCGCGTGCGCATGCCCTGCGTGATCCGCCTGCGCAGCGGTGTCGGCCATGCCGAAGGACGACCACATGCCGGCGTTCACCAGGAGCAGATAAAAACTGCCGCCATATTGGCTGGTCTCAAGGCGCGCGTGCAATTGCTTGACCATTTGCACGCTACGTTCGAGACCGGCCTCGCCGGCCGAAGTCGGGATCGTCGCCAGTTTGCCGTCGGCTAAGGCACGGTGGGTGGCCAGTGCAACGCCGAGCGAACCGGGATAGCTGACGGTGAATGGGTTGTCGATCTGGGCGTCGTAACCGCATGCATAGGCCGACTGGCCGGACAAGCCGGCCAGCAGCATGCACGCGAGCAGGTGTGGGCTCGCTTTCATCATCAAGGGGTAACGATATTGAACCAGAAGTTGTAATTGTCGATCGAGGTCATGAAGTCCTCGAAGACATCCGCCTTGCCGTCGACCTTGATCTTCCCGTCGGCAATGGCCTGCTCAAGCGTCGTTTCTTTCAACTGCACCGCGTTGAGCGCGCTCTTGGTCATGGTCAGCGTCACATCCGCCGTCGGGGCTTGCTTGGTGGTGTGGTTAAGGACGGCGTTTTCGACCGTCAGCGTGTAGTGCTTCTTCAGGTCGGTGAAATTGATGTTGATCGCGTAGTTTTTCCCGGCTGCTTTTTCCGGATTCAGACGGACAGCGAGGTAATCGAACAACATGTCCGGCGACATTGCCTTGATGGTGTCCGGCGTCGCGGTGACCGTACCACCGGCGCTCGGCACGCCGTTGCGCAGCTCGTACGCACCTTGCAGATAGACCGAGCGCCACGGACCGGATTCAGCCTGATAGCCAAGCTGTTCCAGTGCGTCGGCCAGCAGTTCCTTGCCCTGCGTGCTGTTGGGGTTGGCAAAGACGACGTGCTTCATGACCTCGGCCACCCAGCGGTAATCGCCCTTGTCGAACGAGGCCTTGGCCTTCTTGATCACCTCGGCTTCGCCGCCCATGAACTCGACGTAGCGCGGGCCGACCAGTTCCGGCGGCAGGTTGTCCAGATTGGACGGGTTGCCGTTGTACCAGCCCATATAGCGCTGATAGACCGCGCGGCTGTTGTGCTTCAGCGTGCCGTAGTAGCCACGGTTGGGCCAGAAGTCGTTCAGCTCCGTTGGTAGCTTGATCATTTCCGAGATTTCTTCCCCGGTGTAGCCCTGATTCATCAGGCGTACGGACTGATCGTGCGTGTACTTGTACAAGTCGCGCTGCTTCTTGAAGTAGTCGACGATGTTCTGGTTGCCCCAGCGCGGCCAGTGGTGGCTCTGGAACTTGACCTGCACCTGGTTGCCCCAGGTTTCGATCGTTTCGTTCAGGAAGCTCGACCACTTGAGCGCATCGCGCACCTGGGCACCGCGCAAGGTGAGGATGTTGTGCATGGTGTTGGTGGTGTTTTCCGCCATCCACAGCGCCTTGTGTTGCGGGAACCAGGTGTTCATTTCTGCCGGCGCTTCGGTACCCGGCGTCATCTGGAACACCATCTTGACGCCGTCGATCGTCACCTCTTCGCCGGTTTTCTTGATTTCGCGCGTCGGCACCAGCAAGCCACCCAGACCCGTCGAAGTCGTCTGCCCCAGACCGCCGTTCACGCCGCCCTGTGCGTTCCGCGGCAACAGTGCGCCATACATATAGATTGCGCGACGGCCCATCGCGTTGCCGGCAATCACGTTTTCCGATACGGCGTGCTCGGTGAAGTGCTCTGGCGCCAGAATCTGCACCTTGCCGGCCTTGACGTCCTTTTCATCGACGATGCCGCGGACACCGCCGTAGTGGTCGACGTGCGAATGGCTGTACACCACGGCAACGACCGGGCGCTTGCCCAGCTGCTTGTTGATGAAATCAAGCGCGGCCTTGGCCGTTTCGCCCGAAATCAGCGGATCGAACACGATCCAGCCGGTCTTGCCCTGGACGAAGGTGATATTGGAAAGGTCGTAGCCGCGCACCTGATAGATCCCGTCGGTGACCTTGAACAAGCCGTACTGCATGTTCAACTGCGCGTTGCGCCACAGGCTGGGGTTGACGGTATCAGGGGCCGAGGCATCCAGCGTGATGTATTTCTTGTATTGCTCCAGATCCCAGACGACATTGCCCTTGGCATCCTTGATCGTCAGCGTATCGGGTTTGGCAATGAAGCCTTTTTGCGCGTCGGCGAAATCCTGTTTATCGCTGAACGGCAGTTCCTGCTGCACTTGCTGATTGGCCTTCTTGGTGTATTCGCTTGCCGGCTTGGGCGCTGTCGCGGCCAGTGTGTTGGTCGCCAGGCCGGCGCTGAGCATCAACGCAATGCATGAGGTGAGTTTCACGTCAACATTCTCCAGGGAGTGGGTTGTAAATAATCGAGGAGGCCCTGTAAGACTATCCCGATGGCATTGGTTCACTCTAGAAGCGGGCAGATTCATTTTCAATTGCCAGCACCGCCCATTCAGCCACCTGGAATCACCACCCACATCCTGAATTTTCGACGTCCGAAACCACCTCCCTCAGCGACCGAACAGCGCATCAAGCGCACCGATCGGCAGCCCACGCGCCTATTGCAGCAGGCCTACACCAGTGACCTCGTCAGACAGCAGCATCAGCGACGCCGCTGGTGCGCACGCAGCGTGTCGGCCGGATACTCCCCAAACAGCGCGCGGTAATAGCCGGCAAACCGCCCCGGCTCGGTGATGCCGACCCGCGCCGCGACCGTCGATACCAGATGCTCCTCGGGCCGCGGAGCACACAGGGCGCGGCGAAAGGCATTCAGCTGCCGTAGGCGCAGATACCCGCTGGGCGTCACGCCAAACACCTCGGCAAACATGGCGCGCAGCGTCCGTTCGCTGACGCCGGCCTCGGCGGCCAGCTGACCGACGCAGATCGCTTCCCCGCTGCCCGCCGCCAGATACGTCAGCATGTCCCGAATGATCCCGCGACGAGGCAGGCGGCTGCGGCCGGTTGCAGCCTGCGGCCGGCGGGGTACCGGGCCGCCCGCCAGCGCGGCCAGCAGCGACCAAAAGCCGTCCACGTGCATGGATCGGCAAAGCGCACTGCTGCCCGGGCGGCGTTGCAGCATCGCCGTTTGCGATTGCAATACCAGCCGCTGCGCGGCGTACTCGCCAAGTTGTGTAGTCACATCCGTCAGCGGCACCGAACACGCGCTCCAGCTGGCCACGCCGTGCGCCTGGATCACCAGCGGCGTCCCCGGCGCCAGCAGCACCAGCGCCTCATCGACGACCGGCTGGCCGTTGAATACATACTGCCCGGCCACATCCGGCAGGAACACGGTCAGCCAGCCGGCCTCGCCCTCACCTTCGACCAGATTGGTGCCGCCATGCATCGCCTGTTGCAGCACGATGCCGCTGTGAACCTGCCGTGACAGCAACCAGCCCGCGTCGCTGCGCGTCGTTTGCAGCAGACGCCCGTTCACGCCGTGCAGCGCCTGCGCGTAGCGATCGGGGCCACGACTTATCCGGTCGATCGGTACGTTTTTGCCGGATCTGCACATCGGGTTCGGCGACCAGTCCCTAAGATCGTGCTTTTCGGTGTTCTGTTTCCGCATGTCGCCTTGTCTTCCCTTGTTTATCCCTGCTGCATCGCCCGCTTTCGGTCGCCGTTTCGGCTGGCCGCCTTGCCCAAGCCCGGCGTGCAGGGCTCTGGCGCCAACAGCCCGAATTGGCAGACCGCCAGCGCAATGGCCGCAATGGCCGCAATGGCCGCAATGGCCGCAATGGGAATATTTCCAGCCATTGCGACAATCCGACTGCGTAATTTGCTTTCACCGACTGCCAATGACAACGGTAAATTTGCCACGCGTTTTTATTCACAACAATTAAATGGATATAGCCATATCCAGTTTGGCGACACAAATAAAAACGCCATTCCGAAAATAGAAACATTTCTATTTTTATCAACGCGCTCACAAGGCGCAAAATCAGTACTACAGGAGAGCACCCGATGAAACCCGGCCTGAAACTCCCTCGCATCGCAGCGCTGACCGCGCTGGCGCTGTGTATTGGCACTGCGTTCGCAACGCCCAATGCGGCCACCAAGGCCACCCGCAAGGCCAACGATGCCGTGGCAAACTATTTGCCGTTTGGCGACAAACAGGATTTCGAGGATGCCAATCGCGGCTTTATCGCCGATTTGCCGTCGCCGATCATCAAGGGTGAATCCGGCAATACCGTGATTGACCTGTCTCAATATGATTTCCTGAAGAAAGCAGGCCCGACGCCGGATACGGTCAATCCCAGCCTTTGGCGTCAATCTCAATTGCTGGCCAAGCACGGCCTGTTCAAGGTCGTTGACGGCATCTACCAAGTCCGCAATATCGATCTGGCCAATATCACCTTCGTTCGCGGCAAGACCGGCTGGGTCGTCATCGATCCGCTGACTTCCGCCGAGACGGCCAAAGCCGCGCTGGACCTGATCAACAGCAAGGTCGAGAAGCTGCCGGTTTCGGCCGTGCTGTTCACCCATAGCCATGTGGACCACTTTGCCGGCATCCGCGGCATCGTCGACGAGAAGGACGTGCGCGCCGGCAAAGTGCCTGTGATCGCGCCGGAAGGCTTCATGGAAGAAGCCGTCAGCGAGAACGTCTTCGCCGGCAACGTGATGAGTCGCCGCGCCTCGTACATGTACGGCAATCTGCTGCCCAAGAGCCCGACCGGCAATGTCGGCGGTGGTCTGGGCCTGACGACGGCCGCCGGTACGATCACGCTGTTCGAACCGAGCAAGCTCGTCGGCAAGACCGGAGAAAAGCTCAGCGTCGACGGTATCGACATCGTGTTCCAGATGGCGCCGGGCACCGAAGCGCCAGCGGAAATGCTGTTCTATTTCCCGCAATTCAAGGCGATCTGCCTGGCCGAAGACGCCAACCACACGCTGCACAACATCCTGACCATGCGCGGCGCCAAGGTGCGCAGCGCACAGAAATGGGCCAAGACGCTGGATCAGACGATCGACCTGTGGGGCAAGGACGCCGTGGTTTCGTTCGGCAGCCACCACTGGCCGCAATGGGACAACACACGCGTTGTCGACCATCTGGAAAAGCAGCGCGACCTCTACAAGTACATCAACGACCAGACCTTGCGCATGGCCAATGAAGGCCTGACGATGGACGAGATCGCCGACCAGTTCAAACTGCCGGACAGTCTGGCCAAGACCTTTGCCAACCGCGGTTACTACGGCAACCTGAAGCACAACGTCCGCGCAACCTATCAGCTGTATCTGGGGTTCTGGGACGGCAATCCGGCCAACCTCGACCCCTATCCGCCGGTCGAGGAAGCCAAGCGCTACGTGGCACTGATCGGTGCCGACAAGATGTTGCAGAACGCCAAGGCCTCGTACGACAAGGGCGACTATCGCTGGGCCGCCGCCATCGCCAACAAGCTCGTGTTCGCCGAACCGGGTAACAAGCAGGCCCGGCAGATCGAAGCCGATGCGCTTGAGCAGCTCGGCTACCAGGCCGAATCCGGCCCCGAGCGCAACTTCTACCTGTCGGGCGCCAAAGAACTGCGCGACGGCGTGCAGAAGGTCGCAACGCCGAATACCAGCTCGCCGGACATCATCCGCGGCATGAGCACCGAGATGTTCCTTGATTTCCTCGCCATTCACCTGAATGGCCCGAAAGCCGCGGGCAAAGCCTATGCCTTCAACCTGAACTTCCCGGATACCAAGGAAAAGTTCGTGCTGACGGTGAAGAATGGTGTGATGAACTACGGCAAGGACAAACAGTTGCCCAAGCCGGATGCCTCGATCACCCTCGACCGCAGCACGCTCGACGACATCGCGCTGGGCAAGCTCAAGCTCGGCAACCTTGCCGAAAGTGGTCAGGTGAAATTCGACGGCAACCGTGCCAAGTTCAAGGAAATGCTCGGCCTGTTCGACAAGTTCGACTTCTGGTTCACCATTGCCGAGCCTTGATCCGGCCCGGTACTGCAGCAACGGAAAAACGCCCCGGTTTCGGGGCGTTTTTTTGATCGATCGGCGCGGACATGCAGCGTCAGCGCCCCAGCGTCGCCCCGCCGTCGACGACGATGTCCTGCAAGATCACGTGGTTGGCGGCGCTGGACAGCAGGAACGTCACCACACCGGCAATATCATCCGGCGTGGCGATTTTCTTCAGCGGGATGCCCAGCCTGTGGCTGGCCAGCGAGCCGGCAATCACCCGGGCCGGGCCACTGTCGTCGGTCCACAGCTGGCGCTGCATGTCGGTATCGGTCGAACCCGGCGAGACGATGTTGCAGCGGATGCCGAATTCGGCCAGTTCCAGCCCCAGGCAGCGGGTGAACTGCGCCGATGCGGCCTTGGACGCACAGTACGCGCCCATCAGCGTGCGCGGCGTCGTCGCGGCGTTCGAACCGACGGTGACGATGGCACCGCGACCGCGGGCCTTCATCCGCCGGGCCACTGCGGTGCTCAGGTGGAACACGCCATGGGTGTTGACGGCGAACGTCGCCAGCCAGTCTGCGGTGGTCGTCGCCAGTATGTCTCCCATCCGCAGGATGCCGGCAACGTTGGCCAACGAGCCGATCGGGCCGATCTCGGCCTCGATCTGCGCGACTGCGCGTTCGACCGCCGTGGCGTCGCTGACATCGAGCGCTAGCGGTGTCACCCCTTCGATGCCGGCGTAGCGTGCCGCCAACGCCTCGGCATGGATGTCGAGCGCGACGACCCGCACCCGCTGTGCCAGCAGTGTGTCGACCACCGCCGCACCAATGCCCTGCGCCGCGCCACTGACAACGGCGATTCCGGGTTCGAATTCCATGCCCGATCTCAAAATAAAAATGATTCTCAACACTATCACTGCGCCCGGACCGACCCGTTTCGGTCGGCTTCGAATTCCTTTGCCGGAGCGAATTTCTTTGCCGCAACGTCCAATCTGGATGGCAGGACCGGATCGACGGTTAGCAAGGCCGGCCGTCGCGGGTAAGATCGCAGCATGATTTCCGGCCTTCCTTCCTTCACCCAGCTTCCAGCCGGCGTGGTCTTGTCCGCGCAGCATTTCGACGTCGACGAAGCCACATTGCAGCGCCTTGATCCGGCGACGCTCCCGGCAGCACTCGCCACCGCCGTGCTCAAGCGCCGGATCGAATTTCTCGCCGGTCGCCACTGCGCACGCACGGCGCTGCGACAGGCCGGCCACGACGGCGCGGCACCGCTGCAGATCGGCGACGACCGCGCACCGCAATGGCCGTCCGGCTGGATCGGCGCGATCACCCACAGCCACGGCGCCGCGCTCGCCATCGTGGCGCCGGCGACGCGCTACGCGGGGCTGGGCATCGACATCGAGCCATGGGTCGACGCGGCCCGTACCGAACGGCTGCGCGCCCAGGTCGGGATCGACGCCGAATGGGCGCTGCGGCCGGCCGAACTGACGCAGGCCGAATGGTTCACGGCGGTGTTCTCGATGAAGGAAAGCCTGTTCAAGGCGCTTTATCCCCAGGTGCGCCGCTACTTCGGCTTCCACGATGCCGAAGTCGTCGCCGCCGGTGCGGATTCCGCCACGCTGCGATTGACCGTGGCGCTGGCCGGCGACTGCCCGATCGGCGCCGAGTACGCGATCGCAATCGCTCGCAGTGACGATTTCGTGCTGACGCTCTGTGCGGTGCCGGCCGAACGCTGACCTTGCAGGCGCTTTCGATACAATGAACGATGGCTAATAGACGGACCGCCCGATGACCCTTACCGCAGAAATTGCGCTCTTCCTTGCCGCCGCCGTTGCGCTGGTCCCGCTGTTCAGATTGACCGGCCTCGGTGCCGTGCTCGGCTATATGACCGCCGGCGTGCTGATCGGGCCGTGGGGCTTGGGCCTCGTCACCGAGGTCGACAACATCCTGCATTTCGCCGAACTGGGCGTCGTGCTGCTGCTGTTCATCATCGGCCTCGAGCTGCAACCGAGCCGGCTGTGGGTGCTGCGCCGCTCGGTGTTCGGTCTCGGCGGTGCGCAGGTTCTGCTGACCGGCGCGTTGCTCGCCGGCGCGGCACTGCTGTTCGGGCTGACGCTCGAATCGGCCATCGTCGCCGGTTTCGCGCTGGCGCTGTCGTCGACGGCCTTCGTGCTGCAAATGCTCGCCGAGAAAAAAGAACTGACGACCCGCTACGGCCGCGACGGTTTCTCGATCCTGCTGTTTCAGGATCTGGCGGTGATTCCCTTCCTCGCGGTGCTGCCGCTGCTCGGCGTTGCGGCGATCAAGAGCGCCGAGCCGGGCTGGCTGGGGGCCTTGCGCGTGACCGGGGTCGTCGTCGGCGTCATCGTTGCCGGACGGCTGCTGCTGCGGCCGGCACTGCGGCTGATCGCCCGTCACGGCAGCCCGGAAGTGTTTACCGCCGCCACGCTGCTGGTCGCGCTCGGCACGGCGCTGCTGATGGAGCACGTCGGGCTGTCGATGTCGCTCGGTGCCTTTCTCGCCGGCGTGCTGCTCGCCGATTCGGAATACCGTCACGAGCTTGAAGCGAATATCGAACCCTTCAAAGGCTTGCTGCTCGGGCTGTTTTTCATCGCCGTCGGCATGTCGACCAATCTCGGCCTGCTGACGACACAGTTCTTCATCATCGTCGGCCTGATTGCCGTGCTGGTCGTGGTCAAGTTTGCCGTGCTCTATCTGATCGGCCGGGTCAGCGGCGCCGGTGATTACCACGCGCGCCGGCTCGGCATCGCGCTGGCGCAAGGCGGTGAATTCGCCTTCGTGCTGTTCAATCTCGCGGTACAGCAGCAGGTGATGGACCAGCACCTCGCCGACCTGCTGGTGATCGTCGTGACGCTGTCGATGGTCGCGACGCCGTTCATTGTCTTCATCCATGAACGCTGGCTGGCACCCCGGCTCGACGCGCAACCCAAGCGCGAATTCGACACCATCGCGCCCGAACATGCGACGCCGGTGATCATCGCCGGCTTCGGCCGCTTCGGCCAGATCGTCGGCCGGGTGCTGCGGCTGAAGAAGATCGGTTTTACCGCGCTCGAAGCCAGCGCCGATCAGGTCGACTTCGTCCGCCGTTTCGGCAACAAGGTGTTCTACGGCGACGCATCGCGCCTCGACCTGCTGCGCGCCGCACGCGCCGAAGAGGCCAAGATCTTCGTGCTGGCGATCGACAATATCGAAGCCTCGCTCAAGACCGCGCAGATGGTGCGCGAGCATTTCCCGAACCTGAAAATCTACGCCCGCGCCCGCAACCGGTTTCACGCCTACCGCTTGATGGATCTGGGCGTCACCGCCCTGCAGCGCGAAACCTTCCTCGACAGCCTCGATCTCGCCGGACAGGTACTGACGGGGCTGGGCATCAGCGACGCGCGGCGCGACCGCACGCTGGCCTTGTTCCGCGCCAACGACGAAGCGCTGCTCGAACGCCAGCACGCGGTCTCGCACGATGAACAGCAGATGATCCAGGCGACCCAGGACGCGATGCGCGAACTCGAAAGCCTGTTCGAATCGGACAGCAGGGCCGTCGACGACGAGGACAAACCATGAGCGAACCCCGCGAAAACCGCTGGCTGCTGTGGCTGGTTGCCATCGGTTTCTTCATGCAGACGCTGGATTCGACCATCGTCAACACCGCGCTGCCGTCGATGGCGGCACACCTGGGCGAAAGCCCGCTGCGCATGCAGTCGGTGGTGATCAGCTATATGCTCACCGTCGCGCTCCTGATGCCGGCTTCGGGCTGGCTGGCCGACCGCTTCGGCACCCGGCGGGTGTTTCTCGCGGCAATCATCCTGTTCACGATCGGCTCGCTCGCCTGCGCGCAATCGCAAAACCTATGGCAACTGGTTGTCGCCCGCGTTATCCAGGGCGTCGGCGGCGCGATGCTGCTGCCGGTCGGGCGGCTCGCGGTGCTGCGCGCCTTTCCGCGCGAACAGTTCCTTGCCGCGATGAGCTTCGTCACGATTCCGGGGCTGGTCGGCCCGCTGATCGGCCCGACCCTGGGCGGCTGGCTGGTTGTCTACGCATCGTGGCACTGGATCTTCCTGATCAATCTCCCGATCGGCATCCTCGGCGCAATTGCCACCGCGCGCTTCATGCCCGCCTTCTTCGGCGCCGAGCGCCAGCGCTTCGACATCTACGGTTATCTGCTGCTGGCGTTTGCGATGGTGACGATCTCGGTGTCGCTCGACGGTCTGGCCGAGCTCGGCCTGAAGACCGTCGTCGTCACGCTGCTGCTGATCGCCGGGCTGGCGGCGATCTGCGTCTATGTGCTGCACGCCGGCAGCAGCGCGCGGCCGCTGTTCAGCCTGACGCTGTTCCATGTCCGTACGTACACGATCGGCGTCTGGGGCAATCTGTTCGCGCGGATCGGCGCCGGCGCAGTGCCCTTCCTGATTCCGCTGATGCTGCAGGTCAGCCTTGGCTTCACGCCGCTGGAGGCCGGGCTGATGATGCTGCCGACCGCCATCGCCGGGCTGACCGCCAAAAGCTGGGTCTCGCCGCTGATCCAGCGTTTCGGCTACCGGCAGGTCCTGGTCGTCAACACCTTCCTGACCGGTTTGATGATCACGAGCTTCGCGCTGTTCTCGCCCCAGGAGCCGCTGTGGCTGCGCATCGTCCAGCTTGCATTGTTCGGCGCGGTCAATTCGATCCAGTTCACCGCGATGAACACGCTGGCACTGAAAGACTTGGAAACCGCGCAGGCATCCGAAGGCAACGGCCTGTTGTCGATGATCATGCAGCTGTCGATGAGCCTCGGCGTCGCCGCCGCAGGCGCAATGCTCGGCGCATTCAGCGACTACTTCGGCCATGCCGAAGCCGGCACAGCGCTGAGTGCATTTCAGGTGACGTTCGCCTGCGTCGGCGTCATCACCGCGATCAGCGCATGGATCTTCTGGCAGCTCGATCCGAACGACCGCGAATGCAGCGAAGCGGGGCATGTCGAGCTGGAATGAATAACAGGAAAAATGTAAGCTTTAAGAAATAAACCATGGAGAAACGCATCATGCGGACTGTACCGTGGGGCTGGTCGGGTGTTTTCCCCTGCAATCGCTGGGTCAATGCGGCAGTGCTCTGTCTGTGCTTTCCGGTTCCCAGCCTGCTGTTCAAGCTGCACTTTGCCGGTGGTAATCGCTGGATCGTGCCCTTCTTCCATTTGGCCGCCATCCTCTTGGTCGGGCTGGCACTGCGCTGGTGCGAGGCGCGCTGCAACCACGCCAGCCAGCCCGTTCGCGACGCAGCGACCGCCACGCTGCTGATCGCGTGCATGAGCAGCCTGATCCTGATGTTCACGCTCTGACGCCATTTCGATAAGGAAACCGGTTTGTCCACGTTCATCCTGCTGCTCGAACTCGCCAGCGCGCTCGCGCTGATGGCCGCCGCGTACTACTACATGGTCTACAACCCCGGCGCGCAAAAGGCGTGGGAGCACCTGCCGACAGAGGCCGAATACCGCGCCCGCACCGGCCAAAGCGGCACGCTCGCATGCAGCCATTGCGACAATGCCGAGACGCTGGATGTCGGTCTGCTGCGCGTTACCGACTACCGCCGCCAGCATCTGTGCACCCGATGCAGAAACACGCTGTGGCGCAGCCGGATCTGAATAGCCTACGAAGTCGGCCCTGACCGGATCACATCATGAAAAACGCCGCCCTTGGGCGGCGTTGTCGTTTGCGGCAAGTTCACTCACGACACGACGTTGCGCGGTTCGCCGCGCAGGAAGGCATCGACGTTGTCGATCAGTTGATCGGCCAGCCGCTGCATCGTCTCGGCGCCCGCCCAAGCAATGTGCGGCGTGATGATCAGATTGGGCAGGTCGACGTCGAGCAGCGGGTTGCCGTTGCGCGGCGGCTCCTCGATCAGCACGTCGAGCCCGGCGCCGCCGATGCGGCCAGCCTGCAGTGCCTCGAGCAGCGCCGCCTCGTCGATCAGCCCGCCCCGGGCGGTGTTGATCAGCACCGCGTCGGGCTTCATCAGCGCCAGTTCACGCGCGGCAATCATGTTGCGGGTCCGCTCGTTCAGCGGGCAGTGCAGGCTGATGACGTCGGCCTGCGCGATCGCCTGATCGAACGGCACGTAACCGGGGCGCAGGCTGATGGCCTCCTTCTTCTCGGCAAAAATCACCTGCATGCCAAGGGCGCGCGCGAGTTTGCCAAGCGCCTGACCGAGCGCACCGCTGCCGATGATGGTCAGCGTGCCGCCGGCCAGATCGTGCAAGGGCGCGCCGAAATGGCAGAAACCGGGGGCACGCTGCCAGGCGCCGTCGGCCAGATCGCGCCGGTACGACAGCAGTTGGCGTTTCAATGCCAGCATCAGCATCAGCGCGTGTTCCGGTACGCCGGCGGTTGCATAGTCGCGGATGTTCGACACGACGATGCCGCGGTCCCGGCAGGCGGCCAGATCGACGATGTTGTAGCCGGTCGCAGCCACCGCGATGAGCTTGAGCTCGGGTGCAGCGTCGATCACGTCGGCAGTCAGCGGCACCTTGTTGCTGATCGCCACCGTCGCCGTCCGCAAACGCTCCCTCGCCTCCTCGGTACTGGACTGCGCGTATTCGACCCAGCGATGCGGCGCATCGGGCCGGCGCACCGGTGCGGGCACGGTTTCACGATCGAGGAAGACGATTTCGGGGCTCATGATGGCTCTCCCGGCAGGGGGTTGAAGTGGCCTGCTGCGAATTCGACCAACGCCGTGGCGATTTGCTCCGCAACTGGTGATTGTTTTGTCCAGTGGTGCCAAAAAAGCGGCACGACCATCGTCGTTTCGCCGAGACCGACGAGCTCGCCCGCGGCCAATGCCGCCGCCGCTTGGGCCTGCGGCACGACCGCGTAGGCGACGCCGGCCAGCGCCGCGGCATACAGCGCGTTCGATTCGGGAATCACATGCGCCGGGTAACTGCCCTCGGCCAGACCATGCGCCTCGCGCAACCAGCGCCGGTGCAGGCTGTCGCGATGCGCGAACACCGCGGCCGGCGCATCGGCCAGCGTGGCCGCATTCAGACCGGCGGCGAAATAGCGCTGGGCGAAATCCCGCGTGGCCACCGGCAGATAGTCGAGCCCGCCCAGCGGACGCACCGCGCAACCGGGCACCGGCGCCGCCTCGCTGGCGATGCAGCCGACGACGGCGCCGCGCCGCAACGATTCGAGCGTGTACGCCTCGTCGTCGATCACGCAGTCGAGCAGGATGTGCTGCGCCGCCAGCGTCGGCGCGATCGCGGCAATCAGCCCGACGGCGAGGCTGTCGGCGTTGACGCCGATCGCCACGCTGCGCCATGCATTCGCCGCCCCGGCATCGCGCGCCAGCTCGGCTTCGAGCTGCTGTACCCGCCGCACGTGCGTCAGCAGCCTTTCGCCCTCGGCGGTCGGCTCGACCGGGTCGCGTGACAGCAGTACGCAGCCGAGTTTTTCCTCGAGCTGGCGTATCCGTTGCGACACGGCCGACTGCGTCAGGTGCAGCCGGCGCGCGGCGCCGTCGAAGCTGCCGGCGCGGGCAACCATGTCCAGGGCTTCGAGGAGCTTGTAGTCGAGCATTAGCGGCGCTGATCGGCGATTAGAAAAGACTGTTTTACCACGACGCGGCACACTGATTGAATACACGACGATCACTCAATCCCGATGTGCAAAGAGATATTCCCGATGAAACCGGTCAACGGCCCGCAGCTTGTTTCCCTCGCCCGCCAGTACGGCACCCCGCTCTGGACTTACGACGCCGCGGTGATCCGCGAACGCATCACCCAGCTGCAGCAGTTCGACGTGATCCGTTTCGCGCAGAAAGCCTGCTCGAACACCCACATCCTCAAGCTGATGCGCGAGGCCGGCGTCAAGGTCGACTCGGTGTCGCTCGGCGAAATCGAACGCGCGCTGGCCGCCGGCTTTGATGCGGGCGGCGATCACCCGGGCATCGTCTTCACCGCCGACCTGCTCGACGAGGCGACACTCGCCAAGGTTGTCGAGCACGGCATTCCGGTCAACGCCGGCAGCCCGCAGATGCTCGAGCAGCTCGGCCGCGTCAGCCCGGGCCACCGCGTCTGGCTGCGCATCAACCCGGGCTTCGGCCATGGCCACAGCCAGAAGACCAATACCGGCGGCGAAACCAGCAAGCACGGCATCTGGTTCGAGCATCTGGCCGAGGCCTACGCGCTGATCGACCAGTACGGCCTCGAGCTGGTCGGCCTGCACATGCACATCGGCTCGGGCGTCGATTACGAACACCTCGGCAACGTCTGCGGCGCGATGATCAAGGAAGTGAAGGCCTCGGGTCGCGACCTGAAGGCGATCTCGGCCGGCGGCGGCCTGTCGATTCCGTACAAGGTCGACGGCGAGCGCATCGATACCGCTCACTATTTCAGCCTGTGGGACGCGGCGCGCAAGGAGATCGAGGCGCATCTGGGCCACCCGGTGACGCTGGAAATCGAACCGGGCCGCTTCCTCGTCGCCGAATCGGGCAAGCTGATTGCCGAAGTCCGTGCGATGAAGGACGTCGGCAGCAATCACTTCGTGTTCTGCGACGCCGGTTTCAATGACCTGATGCGTCCGGCGATGTACGGCAGCTATCACGAAGTCTCGTTGCTCGACGCAGGCGGCGCAACCAAGCAAGGCGGCGAGCGCGCCAGCGTGATCGCCGGGCCGCTGTGTGAATCGGGCGATGTATTCACGCAAGGCGAAGGCGGCACGGTGACGCCGCGCCAGCTGCCGCCGGCCGTGGTCGGCGACTGGCTGGTGTTTCACGACGGCGGCGCCTACGGTGCGAGCATGTCGAGCAACTACAACACCCGGCCGCTGATCCCCGAGGTATTGCTCGACGGCGGCAACGCGCGGCTGATCCGCCGTCGCCAGACCGTCGCCGAACTGCTGGCGCTCGAAGACATCTAAACAGCGACGAGCAGTCGGGCGCGCAATCCCAGCTGTTAAAATGCCAACGGCCTCGATAACCCATCGGGGCCGTTTTACTTTGTTCCGCTGGAGAGCCCATGCTCGTACTCGATACCTATGGCACGCTGGTTGCCGCCTCGCTGGTGCTGTTGTTCGGCCGCAAGATCGTCGCCGTCACGCCGCCGCTGCGTGCCTACAGCATCCCCGAACCCGTCGCCGGCGGCCTGCTCGTCGCGCTCGGCCTGCTGCTGGCGCGGATCACCGCCGATGTTCAGGTCCAGTTTGATACCAGCCTGCAAACGCCGCTGATGCTGGCCTTCTTCGCCAGCCTCGGCCTCGGCGCCGATCTGGCCAGCCTGAAAAAAGGCGGCAAGACCGTCGCCATCTTCCTCGTTGTCGTGCTGGGGCTTTTGCTGATGCAGAACACGATCGGCATCGCCATCGCCAGCGCGCTCGGGCTGAATCCGCTGATGGGCCTGCTGGCCGGCTCGATCACGCTGTCTGGCGGCCACGGCACCGGTGCCGCCTGGAGCAGCGTCTTCACCCAGACCTACGGACTTGAATCATCCACCGAAGTCGCGATCGCCTGCGCGACCTTCGGCCTCGTGCTCGGTGGTCTGATCGGCGGCCCGGTGGCGCGACATCTGGTCAAGAAGGTCGCTCTGCCGACCGGTGAAGCCGCCGATACCTCGCACCCGCTGGCGTTCGAGCAACCGAAGGCGGTGCGGCTGATTACCGCGCAGGCCTTCATCGAGACGCTGGCGCTGATCGTCGTCTGCCTGGCCGGCGGCCGGATGATCGCCGGCTGGCTCGGCGGCACCTGGCTGGAGCTGCCGACCTTCGTCTGCGTGCTGTTCGTCGGCGTCGTACTGCGCAACGGCCTGGCCAAGCTCGGCTGGTATCAGGTCTTCGACCGCGCGGTCTCGGTGCTCGGCAACGTCAGCCTGTCGCTGTTCCTCGCGATGGCGCTGATGAGCCTCAAACTGTGGGAGCTGGCGTCGCTGGCCCTGCCGATGCTGCTCATCCTGACCGTGCAGGCCGTCGCGATGGCGCTGTATGCGATGTTCGTCACCTTCCGCGTCATGGGCAAGAACTACGACGCGGCCGTGCTCGCCGCCGGCCATTGCGGCTTCGGCCTCGGCGCGACGCCGACGGCGATCGCCAATATGCAGGCGATCACCGACCGCTTCGGCCCTTCGCACCTCGCCTTCCTGGTCGTGCCGATGGTCGGTGCATTCTTCATCGACATCACCAATGCGATCGTGATTAAACTATTTCTGTTCCTGCCGATTTACGGCTGATCCCGTCAGGCGGCTGCGCCGTTGTCCCCGCCCGATGCGCCGGAATCCCGCAAGGGGACTGCCTTCGGGGCGCCCTCATGGACTTGATGAAGCTTCCTGTGCTTCGGGCGGCGACAAACTGCTTTGGCTCGCTCGCCTACCGGAACGGGCTCCCACATTGAGGAAAGCAATATGGCTACCGCGCACGTCTACCTTGCTCCGGGTTTTGAAGAGGTCGAATTCGTCAGCATCGTCGATGTGCTGCGTCGCGGCGGTGTCTTCGTTTCGACGATCGCGCTCGACGACACGCTGACGGTCGAAGGCGCGCACGGCATCTTCATCCAGGCCGATCTGCCGTTTTCAGCGGTCGACGGCGAACTGGCCGACGCCATCGTATTGCCCGGCGGCGGCCCCGGTACGCAGGCACTGGCCGCCAGCACCGCGCTGGCCGAGCGGCTGCGCGCGCATCTGGCCGCCGGTCTTCGCGTCGCCGCGGTCTGCGCCGCGCCGACCGTGCTCGCACAGGCCGGCATCCTCAATGGCAAGGCGGCGACCTGCTTCCCCGGCTGCGAACCGGTGCTGACCGAACACGGCGCCACGCTCAGCAGCTATCCGGTCGTAACCGACGGGCTGGTGACGACGTCACGCGCCGCCGGCACCAGCGGGGTGTTCGCACTCGAGCTGCTGCGACTGCTGGTCGACGACGCCAAGGCGCGCGAGATCGGCCGGGCGATGTGCTACCTGTAGCGGCTTAGTGCAGCACCTTCAGGCAAGCTGGTAGATCGTCTTGCCGCGCAGCTTGAACAACTCGGCCGAGTGGTACAGGTTTTCCGAGTGGCCGACGAACAGCAGGCCATCGGGTTTGAGCAGCGGTGCAAAGCGCTGCAGGATGCGCGCCTGCGTCGGCTTGTCGAAATAGATCATCACATTGCGGCAGAAGATCGCGTCGAACGGGCCGCGCACGTTCCAGCTCGGCGCGATCAGGTTCAGCTGCCGGAACGTCACCAAGGCCTTCAGCTCGGACCTGACCTGATAACGGCCATCGGGCTGGCGGATGAAGAAACGCCGCACCCGCGCCGGATCGAGCTTCTCGACGTCGTCGGCGCTGTAGAGACCGGTACGGCCGGTTTCGAGCACATTGGTGTCAAGGTCGGTGGCGACGATCTGCACCGGCGGCGTCAGGCTGTCGAAGGCCTCGCAGGCGCTGATCGCCATGCTCCACGCTTCTTCGCCGGTGCTGCTGGCCGAACACCACAGCTGCAGCGTGCCACCACGTTCGCGTTGTGCACGCAACTGGTCGATCAGCGCCGGAAAATGGTGTGCCTCGCGGAAAAACGATGTCAGGTTGGTCGTCAGCGAGTTGGTGAACAACTCGAACTCGCGCGTATCACCGGCTTCGATCCGGTGCAGGTAATCGCCGAAGCTGTTCAGCCCCAGCGCGCGCAAGCGCCGCGCCAGCCGGCCGTAGACCATGTCCTCCTTGCCGGGCGCCAGCGCGATGCCGGCGTAGTCGTAGATCAGCTTGCGGATCTTGTCGAAATCCTGCGTGGTAAACGGAAACTCACGGGATGGCGAAGCAAACATGGTGGTCCTTGAAACCGGTTTTCAGTGGCGGGCCAGATGCCTGGCCAGTCGGGATGCATAGTCGAGGGGCACGACCAGCTGGCGTGATCCGGTCTCGGCCAGCAGCAGATTAAGCCGGCCCAGCCGATCGGCCAATACGGCCTTTTGCGCATCGTCGCCCCCATCATCGACGATGGCGGCCAGCTGCAAGGCCAGCGCAACCGCCTCCTTGTGCATTTCCAGCTCGGGAGGCAGGTAACCGGCGTTCTTCAGCACGCGGTAGGCGATGCGCTGATGCTCGGGAACGAGTGGGTCGATGTCGTCGGGCAGCGGCTGGCCGGCGCCGGGCAGATTGTCGAATTCGCCGGCGTCGCGCGCCTGCGCGATCCGCCGCTCGGCCAGCTCGTTCAGAAACCACATGCCCACCCCTCCTACAGTCCCAGATCGGCCCAGAT
Source organism: Jeongeupia wiesaeckerbachi (assembly GCF_050916355.1). Classification (GTDB taxonomy): domain Bacteria; phylum Pseudomonadota; class Gammaproteobacteria; order Burkholderiales; family Chitinibacteraceae; genus Jeongeupia; species Jeongeupia wiesaeckerbachi. The sequence continues at coordinate 2,452,216 of NZ_CP136946.1, read as the reverse complement.
GGCATCGACTCGGGCAACGACATCGGGCTGGCGCTCGATCACCCTGCCCCATTCGCGATTCGTTTCGCCGGGCCACTTGTTGGTCGCGTCGAGCCCCATCTTGCCGCCGAGGCCCGAAATCGGGCTGGCGAAATCGAGGTAGTCGATCGGCGTATTCTCGACCAGCACCGTATCGCGCACCGGGTCCATCCGCGTGGTGATCGCCCAGATCACCTCTTTCCAGTCACGGGTATCGACATCGTCGTCAACGACGACGATGTACTTGGTGTACATGAACTGGCGCAGGAAGGACCAGACGCCGAACAGCACGCGCTTGGCGTGGCCCGGATATTGTTTCTTGATCGAGACGATCGCCATCCGGTAGCTGCAGCCTTCGGCCGGCAGGTAGAAATCGACGATTTCGGGAAACTGCTTTTGCAGTATCGGCACGAAAACTTCGTTCAGCGCCACGCCGAGCATCGCCGGCTCGTCCGGCGGCTTGCCGGTATAGGTGCTGTGATAGATCGGATTGTCGCGATGGGTGATCCGGTCGATTTCGAACACCGGGAACCAGTCCTGCTCGTTGTAATAGCCGGTGTGGTCGCCGTACGGGCCTTCGAGCGCGTGCAGATAACCGCCTATTTCCTTGACCGGCACGCCATGCTCGGACACGCCCTCGAAACCGGGCTCGCACGGCTTGAGCGCGCCTTCCAGAACAATCTCCGCCGTCGCCGGCACCTGCAGATCGGAGCCGATGCACTGCGTCAGCTCGGTCTTGCTGCCGCGCAGCAGCCCGGCGAACTGGTATTCGGACAAGGTATCGGGCACCGGCGTCACCGCGCCAAGGATGGTCGCCGGGTCGCAGCCGAGTACCACGGCGATCGGGAACGGTGTGCCGGGATGCTGCTTGGCATGCTCGCGGAAATCGAGCGCGCCGCCGCGATGCGCCAGCCAGCGCATGATGACCTGGTTTTTGGCGATGACCTGCTGGCGGTAGATGCCGAGGTTCTGGCGTTTTTTGCTCGGTCCGCGCGTGACCACCAGCCCCCAGGTAATCAGCGGCGCCACGTCGCCGGGCCAGCAATGCTGGACCGGGATGGTCGCCAGATCGACATCCGAGCCTTCGATCACGTTCTGCTGCACGACGCCCTTCTTCACTTCCTTCGGCGCCATGCTCAGCACCTGCTTGAGTAGCGGCAGCTTGTCCCAGGCATCACGGAAGCCTTTCGGCGGCTCGGGCTCTTTCAGATAGGCCAGCGTCTTGCCGATCTCACGCAGCGCGCTGACCTCCTGCGCCCCCATGCCGAGCGCCACGCGGCGCGGCGTGCCAAAGAGATTGCCTAGCACCGGCATCGTGTAACCGGGGACATTCTCGAACAGGATGGCCGGGCCTTGCGCGCGCAGGGTGCGATCGCAGACTTCGGTCATTTCCAGCTTCGGCGAAACCGGTACGGCAACCCGTTTTGCTTCGCCAAGGGTTTCAAGCTGGGAGAAAAAATCGCGCAGATCGTGGTATTTCATTGCGGCAAAATCGGCCTGAAATCAAAGCGATATTGAACCACAAAACAACAACGCCCGGCTTGGCCGGGCGTTGTTGTTTGATCCAGAGCGAATCAGGCCAGCGACAGCGTCATCGTCGCCCGGTACGTGGCCGCCGGCGCCAGCTCGACGACATTGTCGAACACGTCGCCGCGCTCGACACAAACAAAACCGGCCCAGTCATCGCCGACGTCGGCCATCTTCGCCGCGCTCTCGGCCCACGGATTCCAGATCACTGCGCTTTGGGTATCGCTGACGATGCGTATGGTCTGGCTCGCGGTCGTGATCGTCTGTTCCGCCGGCACGTTGACGTAAACGCGGTCGGTCGCATCGCCAAGCTGCAAGGTACCGGCCTGCGGGTGGCGGGTATTGGCGCCACCGACGGTGTTGATGAAGGTCGTGCCGTCCAGGCCGTCGATCCTGGCCTGCCTCACATCGCCGACGGCAAAGTAGGTATGGAAGGCCTGGCTGAACGTGACCGGCGCAGCGCCGCGATGGGTAAAGCTCAGCGCCAGCGTCAGTGCGCTACCGACGGTGACGGCGAGTTCGGCACGGAAATCGTCGCCCCACAGCGTGTTCGACAATGCATTCGGCTCCAGCACCAGCACCACCCGGATCGCGCCGTCGGCCAGTTGCTCGGCCGCGTCGACCCGCCAGTTGCTGACCCGCGCAAAACCGTGCGCCGGCTTGCCGCCCGGATGGCCACCAAACCACGGCAGGCACAGCGGAATGCCGCCGCGAATCGCCTTGCCTTCGGTAAATACGGCTTTGGGTGACAACCACAGCAGATCCTCGCCGCCGGCCGGTACGAAGGACACCAGATGCGCGCCTTGCAGTGCGATCAATGCCTTGCCCTGGGCGTTTGCCACCGACAGCAGCGGCAGCCCGGCTTCGCCGCCATAAACCGACGACGACGAAATGATGGACACGCCGGCAACATCAGTCAGGCGCGAATCGAAGGCGGAAAGCGAGGTCATGGTGTCATCCTGTGTAAAACGCCGATTCTAGACCAAAGCGGCTGCGGCCGGATTGGATGCAACCCATTCCGCAAACCGGGCCAAATCCACTTACGGCGTCGTTAATCACCACGCAGGGGGACCCAGACCAAGGCCTCGCCGTCGAGCACCGTTTCGCCGCGCACGCTGCACCGTGTGCTCAAGCGTGCGCGCTGCGTATCCGGCATCAGCTCGCTGATCGTCGCCGTCGCGGTTACGGTGTCGCCGATCTTCACCGGCTTCAGAAAGCGCAGGTTTTGCGACATATAGATCACCCCCGGTCCGGGCATCCGCGTGCCGATCACCGTCGACAGCAAGGAGGCGGTGAGCATGCCGTGGATGATGCGGCCGCCGAAGCGAGTCTCACGGGCAAACTCCTCGTCGATGTGCATCGGGTTGTTGTCGCCGGACAGGCCGGCGAACAGCACGACATCGGTCTCGGTCACCGTTTTGCGGTATTCGCCGGACAGGCCGATCGACAGGTCTTCAAAGCCGTATTGCATGTGCACCTCGGCGCAGCCGTTAGAATTGGGACAACATATGCATACGCCGTGACAAGACGATGTTCAAGGTACTGGTTCCAGTCAAACGGGTTGTCGACCCCGCGATCCGCGTTTCCCCGAGCAGCGACGGTGTCGATGTCGATCTCACCCATGCGCGCATGGCGATGAATCCATTCGACGCGATCGCGCTGGAAGAAGCGCTCAGGCTTAGAGAGGCCGGCCACGCCGACGAAATCGTCGTGGTCAGTATCGGCCCGGCCGACGTCGACGAGACGCTGCGACAAGCGCTGGCGCTTGGCGCCGATCGCGCCTTGCGCATCGACACCCCGGCAGCGCCCGAACCGCTGCAAGTCGCCCGCCTGCTGACGGCGCTGGCGCGCAGCGAGCAGGCCGATTTGCTGCTGCTCGGCAAGCAGGCCATCGATGACGATGCCAACCAGGTTGCACAAATGTGCGCTGGCCTGCTCGACTGGCCGCAAGCGTGTTTTGCATCGGCAATCCGCGTCGGCCCGTCGGCATGGCAGGTCGACCGGGAAGTCGACGGTGGCATCGAGACGGTCGAGTTGACATTGCCTGCAGTGATCAGCACCGATCTGCGCCTCAACACGCCCCGCTATGTCAAGCTGCCGGCGCTGATGGCCGCCAAGCACAAAACCATCGAGATGCTGCCAGCGGCGGCGCTGGGCATCACGGTCGAAACGCAGAGTCGGCGGCTGTCGGTCGCCCACCCACCGGCACGCGCAGCCGGCATCCGCGTCGGCTCGGCCGACGAATGCGTCGCGGCGCTGGTCGCGCACGGCGGACTCGGCCACGCGGTGACGGCTCGCCAGCCCCGGCCGACGCCATTCGAGCCTGCATCACGCGCGCTGGTGGTCGCCATCGGCGCGCAGCCCGGCGAAGTCCCCGGCCTGATCGCCGCGGCGGCGCGGCTGGCCGGCGAGATCGACGTGATCGACGACGGCAGCCTGTCCGGCACGCAGTTGCTCGGCGCCACGCGAAGGCTGCAGTGCGATGCGCCGCCCGCCAATCTGATGACGCTGTCGGCGTGGATCGCCGATCTGGCACGCAACTATCGCTGCGTGATCGCCGCCGCCGACAGCCACGGCAAGGACTGGCTGCCCCGTGCCGCAGCGCTCGACGGCGCCCAGCCGTTCAGCGACGTCATCGAACTGCTTGCCGCAAATACGCTGCGTCGGGCGATCTATGCCGGCGACCTGATCGAAACGGTCCGAAGCACACAAGCCCGTTTATGGATGACGGTGCGCGCGGCGGCATTTGCGCCGTTCTCGGGTGATGCGCCGGACAGCATCTCCGTTTCGTCGCCACCTCCGGATTCGGCATCCGCGGCATTGCGCGTTCTCGACAGGCAGGCACAGGGCGGGCTGTCGCTCAAGGACGCCCGCGCCCTCGTCGCCGGTGGGCGCGCCCTTGGGTCGGCCGGTCAGTTCATGGCGCTGCTGCAGCCGCTCGCCGAATGCCTGAACGGTGCACTCGCCGCATCGCGTGCCGCCGTCGATGCCGGCTTTGCGCCGAACAGCTGGCAGGTCGGCCAGACCGGACAAATCGTTTCGCCCGAGATCTACATTGCGGTGGGAATTTCCGGAGCGGCGCAGCACGTGGCCGGCATGCGCGACAGCAAGCTGATCGTCGCGATCAACACCGACCCGGATGCGCCGATGATGCAGCTGGCCGACATCGCCTGGCAGGCGGACCTGTTCGAGGCGGTGCCTGCGCTGTGCGCTGCGCTGGACAACTACTGCAGCCGCAAGACCGGGTTGTAGTCGTTGCGGCTCGGCTTGAGCCGTTCGGGATCAAGCCAGCGGCCGATCCACTTGAACGTCCGGCGATAGGCGTCATCGGTCGCGGTCTGGTTCGGCGCGACCGTCGCGCCATAACTGGGATCGACCGCGGCAGGGATGTCCTTGCGCACGCGCACGCCGCTGCCGGGCACGTCGAAGTCGTGATAGGTATCGGGATAGGTGACGAGGTGGAAGGTATCGTCCGCCGCTTTCTCGGCCAGACGCTGGCACGCCTCGGCCGGTGTCCAGTCGTCGGCTTCGCCGATCAGGATCAGAGTCGGCACCGCCGGCACATAGCGGCGGCTGCGCGCCAGTTGTTCGCACCCCGGGTAGAACGCCACGGCGACCTTGATGCCGGGTTTTTCCTTGCCGATCAGATTGAGCAGGGTCGTCGCGCCGTTGGACCAGCCGAGCGCGCCGACGCGGTTGGCATCGATCTCTCGCCGCAACTTGAGCCAGTTGACCGCGCGCTGCGCATCCTCGACGCGCTGCGCAAGGTTCACCCTGCGCTCGCTGGCCGCCAGCGTGCATTGTTCGCGCAATCCCCGGTTGCTGAAACTGTCCAGCAACAGCACGCCGTAGCCCAGCTCCTGCAGCAGGCTGGCCATCCGGGCATGGCGTACCGTCAGTACGCCGGGCCGGCTCCACAAGCCGCCACAACCGTGCAGCAGCAACATCGCCGGTGCACGCTGGGCGTCATTCGGCGGCGCAAAGTACTCGCCGGTCAGCGTCGTTCCGTTCGAACCCGTGAACGACACCGCCACCGCATGCGCCGGCACCGGTACGACAAACAACAGACCCCACAACAGCAGGGATTTGAAAACGACACGCACTTGAATAAGCAATCCCGAATATCGCCGCTTGGGCCGCACTGGAGCTTGAAGACCACCCCGGAAAACGTCGCAATGTAGCACAGCGCCGCTCATCCCCCCAACCGCGATGGCTTTCCTGACAGACGTGAGCTAAACCGTGGAGGATGCTGTTAGCATGCCAGCAACAGCCTTATCTCGAGCCGATCATGAGTGACACGCTGAGCTACGAACTTGCCGACAACGGTGTGGCAACGGTGACCTTGCATGAGGACGGGACGCAGACCGTCAACGAAATCCTCATCGCCGAGCTCACGGCTTGTCTGACTGCGTTATCCCACAATCCCCGGCTACGCGCCATTGTACTCACCGCCAAGGGTAGCGACTTCTGCACCGGCCAGGATGCGCGCTGGCAGGCGCGAATACTCGAGCACGACCAGGATCACCATTTCGACGAAGCGCTCGAACTCGCCCGGCTCTTGCAACTGATCGACCGGATGCCGGTGCCGACCATTGCGCGCGTTCATGGCCAGACCGTCGGCGTCGGCGTCGGTCTGATCGCCTGCTGCGATCTGATCGTCGCCCACCGAGATAGCCGCTTTGCCATCCCCGAGGTGCGCACCGGTCTGGTGCCGGCGATGATCGGCCCCTACCTCATTACCCAAATTGGCGTCAGCGCCGCGCGCCGCTACTTGCTGACCGGCGAAACGTTTGGCGCCGACACCGCACGCCAGCTCGGCCTCGTGCACGAGATCGGCGGCAATGACGCCGAGCTCGATCAATGGATAAGCAACTGGATCGCCGCCGTGCTGCAGAACGGTCCACATGCCTTGCTGACCGCCAAGCGCCTGATCGCCTCGGTCGCACACCGTCCGATCGACGACGCAATGAATTCGGACCTGGCTCACCGCCTTGCCCATCTGCATCGGCATCCTGAAGCCAAGGAAGGCATCCACGCACAACTGGAATCCCGCTTGCCGCATTGGCGTTCACCGCAGGCATAAAAAAACGGCGGGAATCCCCGCCGTTTTTTCTAGGCTGCCGGACTTACTCGGCAGGCTTGGCCTGCAAGGCCTTGCCATATTCGATCTTGGCCGACTTGCGCAGGCTGTCGATGTAGCTGGCGATTTCAACCTGGCCATACATCTGGCCGAGCCCTTCGCGCATTCTTTGCAGCAGTTGCGCATCAAGTTTCGGCGCTGGCGTCGATTTCTCGACGCGATACAGCACATAACCTTGCTGCGGCACCGCATTGCCAACGAATGCAGGCAGCTTGTCAGCCGGAGCACGGAACAACGCGTTCAGCGTTTGCGGATCGACACCACGCGGTGCCTCGCCACGGCTGAACTCGCCGCCCGGCTGCCAGTCGGCTGCAACCGATTCGCCCTTCTGCAGCCCAGCCAGCTTGCGCGCACCGTCTTCCTGCGCCAGTTTCAGCGCCTTCTCCTGCTTGAGCTTGGCCAGCAGATCGGGCGAGACCGTCGCCAGCGGCGGCACCGCTGCCGGCTTGTGCTCGACGATCCGCGCCGACACCACCGTACCCGGCGCGACTTCGATCGCCTCGGTATTGTGCTTGCCCTTGAGCACGTCATCGCTGAACACGGCTTCGGCCAGCTTCGGATTGTTCAGCAGCTGATCCTGTGCACCTTGGCGAGTCACCCAACCGCTTTGCTGGACCTGCAGCTTGAACTGGTCGGCAGCCGGTTGCAGGCTGCTGCCCTGCTGATAAACGACTTCGTTGAATTTTTCCAGCTGGCTCTGGAAGGTCGCTTGCGCTTTCTCCAGCTTGAGCTTTTGCTCGATTTCCGGCTTCAGGTCGGCGAGCGTACGGCCGCGCACGTCCTCAAGCTTGATGATATGAAAGCCGAAATCGCTCTGAACCACGCCGCTGAGCTGGCCCTTTTCGAGCTTGAACACCGCGTCGTCAAACGGCTTGACCATTGCGCCAGGACCGAACCAACCCAGATCACCGCCCTGCTCGGCCGAGCCCGGATCCTGCGAGAACTGTTTGGCCAGTTCGGCAAACCGGGCCGGATTCGCACGGACGTCCTTCAAGACCGACTCGGCCTTGGCTGTGGCGGCGGCCAGTTGTTCGGCATTTGCACCCTTGGGCGTCGCAATCAGGATGTGCGCGGCACGGCGCTCTTCCTTGCCCAGATCGGCCTTGTGCGCGTCAAAGTATTGCTGCACGTCGGCATCGCTGACGTTTTGCGCCTTGGCAAGATCGGCTTGGGACAGCACGACGTAGGCAAGCTTGACCATTTCCGGCGTTTTCAGCTCCTGCTGATGCTGGTCGTAGTATTGCTTGAGCTCGGCCTCGGACACGTTCACTTGCGCGAGATAGGCTTCCGGCTTGAGCAGCGCAACCGACACCGAACGCTTTTCACCAAGCAGTTTGGCCATCCGGTCCATCGTACGCTGCGATTGGAAGTTGCCGGAAACGAAGGCCGACAGCAGTTGGCGCAACGCGATGTCGTCGCGCACGCGTTCTTCAAACTGAGCTGCCGTCATTTGTTGCGCAGCGAGCAAGCTCTCGTACTTCTTGGGGTCGAAATGGCCGTTTTCCTGGAAAGCCGGAATGGCCATGATCGCCTTCTGCAGCTCGGCTTCGGTCGCCACGAAGTTCTGCTTGGCGGCCGCCTGCAGCAGCAGCTTCTGCCGCACTAGCTGTTCGACCACCATCGGCTTCATTTCGTTGGACACTGCCTGGCCGCTGGTCGCCTGCGCAACATCGCGCTCGGTGATGCGACTGCCACCGACTTTGGCGTAAAAGTCGTCGCCCCCTTCCATCGCGCTATAGCCGGAAACACCGACGCCGACTACCAGCCCCAGCGCCACCAAACCAAGCACGACCTGTACAGCCGTTTTGTTTTTCTGGACAAGATCAAACATGGATACGCAACTCCGCGAGAATTCGCGGAATATAATGCCAGAACCGCTTCGCGCTGTCTCAAATGCCCAGAAGGACGTCGTGTTGGCGAAATTGAACGGCAGAAAAGCAAAAAGCCAAGCTTTCGCTTGGCTTTTTGCTCAAATCTGGCGGAGCGGACGGGACTCGAACCCGCGACCCCCGGCGTGACAGGCCGGTATTCTAACCAACTGAACTACCGCTCCAGAAGAGAAAGCGATTATATCGTATTTCAGAAATTTTGCAAGTTTATTTTTTGCTGAATTTACTGATTACTAACTTTCGCTTTATTGGTGGGTAGTAGTGGATTCGAACCACCGACCCCCTGCGTGTGAAGCAGGTGCTCTAACCAACTGAGCTAACCACCCAACCGTTTCGTTACTGCATCAGCAGCAACGAAAGAACATCATTGTACTGCATCTTTCAGCGATTTGCCAGCCCTAAATTTCGGCTGTTTCGCTGCAGCGATTTCGATCGTTTCGCCGGTGCGCGGATTGCGGCCGCTGCGAGCTTCGCGCTCAGCAACGTAGAAGGTGCCGAAGCCGACCAGCGTCACTTCGTCGCCGCCTTGCAGCGCCTTGGAAATAGCTTCGATCGCTGCGTCGAGCGACTTGCCAGCTGCAGCCTTCGACAGGCCTGCAGATTCAGCGATAGCGTCGATCAGTTCAGATTTATTCACTTACGTCCCCTTTCATTCTGGTTGGTTAGATCCGGCGGGCCGATTGCTAGAGAGGTTATAGCAAGCGGCAAAAATGCATGTCAACTAGTGTTTCGTCTGATGCGGATGGGTTTGTTCCCCTTCCGGAACGGTATTCTGGCTGACTATTTCTGTGGTGCTTCCGGCAATTTGCTCAAGTACGACGGGCTGGCTTTCAAGCGCGAAGCCCAACACTTGATCAAACCATTTCACAGGGTGAATGACAAGGCCACGTTTTACATTGTCAGGAATTTCAGACAAGTCTTTAACGTTGCCCTCCGGGATCAACACCTGCTTGATACCACCACGGTGTGCGGCCAGCAATTTTTCTTTCAAGCCACCAATCGGCAATACTTCGCCACGCAGCGTGATCTCACCGGTCATTGCCACGTCGCAACGAACCGGAATATCGGTCAGCACCGACACCAGCGCGGTTGCCAGGGCAATACCGGCACTCGGACCGTCCTTCGGCGTGGCGCCCTCGGGCAAGTGGACGTGGATATCCTTCTTTTCGAAGGCATCCGCGGCGATACCAAGACGTTCTGCGCGGCTACGCACGACCGAGCGAGCGGCTTCGATCGACTCTTTCATCACGTCGCCCAGTGTACCAGTGCGAAGGATATTGCCCTTGCCCGGCATCGTCACCGCTTCAATCGTCAGCAGCTCACCGCCAACTTCGGTCCATGCCAGACCGGTGACCTGGCCAACCTGATTCTGCTGCTCGGCCACACCGTACTCGTAACGCTTGACGCCGAGGTACTTCTCCAGCGTTTTCGGCGTCACCAGCACTTTCTTGGCCTGCGGCTTGAGCATCAGGTTCTTGATGACCTTGCGGCAGATCTTGGCGATCTCGCGGTCGAGCGAGCGCACACCGGCTTCGCGGGTGTAATAACGGACGATATCGCGTACGGCTGCTTCGGAGATGTCCAACTCGCCGTCGGCAACACCGTTGTTCTTGGTCTGCTTCGGTACCAGGTACTTCAGCGCGATATTGACCTTTTCGTCTTCGGTGTAGCCCGACAGCCGGATCACCTCCATCCGGTCGAGCAGCGCCGGCGGAATGTTCAGCGTGTTGGCTGTGGCGACGAACATCACGTCCGACAGGTCGTAATCAACCTCAAGATAGTGATCGCTGAACGCGTGGTTTTGTTCCGGGTCGAGCACTTCAAGCAGTGCCGACGACGGGTCGCCACGGAAATCCTGGCCGAGCTTGTCGACTTCGTCGAGCAGGAACAGCGGATTCTTGACGCCAACCTTGGTCATGCTCTGGACGATCTTGCCCGGCATCGAGCCGATGTAAGTCCGGCGATGGCCGCGAATTTCGGCTTCGTCGCGCACACCACCCAGCGCCATCCGGACGAACTTGCGACCGGTCGCACGGGCGATACTTTCGCCGAGCGAGGTCTTGCCAACGCCGGGCGGGCCAACCAGGCACAGGATCGGCGCCTTGAGTTTGTCGACGCGCGTCTGCACCGCGAGATACTCGACGATGCGTTCCTTGACCTTTTCGAGGCCGAAGTGATCGATATCGAGCACTTCTTCGGCGCCGACCAGGTCCTTGCTGATCTTGGACTTTTTCTTCCAAGGCACGCCCAGCAGCGTATCGATGTAGTTGCGAACGACCGCCGCTTCAGCGCTCATCGGCGACATCATCTTCAGCTTCTTGAGTTCGGCCTCTGCCTTCTCGCGGCCTTCCTTGCTCATGCCAGCGAGCTTGATTTTCTTTTCCAGCTCTTCCAGATCGGCATTTTCGTCGAGCTCGCCCAGTTCCTTCTGGATCGCCTTGACCTGCTCGTTGAGGTAGTACTCGCGCTGGCTTTTTTCCATCTGGCGCTTCACGCGGCCACGGATGCGCTTTTCGACCTGCAGGATGTCGAGCTCGTTTTCGAGCTGCTTGAGCAGGTGATCCATACGCCGACCGACATCGGGCATTTCCAGAATCGCCTGCTTCTGCTCGAGCTTCAGCGGCAGATGCGCGGCAACGGTATCGGCAAGGCGGCCTGCCGACTCGATGCCCGACAGCGAAGTCAGGATTTCCGGCGGGATCTTCTTGTTCAGTTTGACGTACTGGTCGAACTGCGACAGCAGCGCGCGGCGCATGGCCTCGACTTCGTGACCTTCGTGCTCGTCGTCACCATCGAACGGGGTTGCGTCGGCGTGGAAGTAACCATCTTCGTCGACCAGCGACGTCACCGTTGCACGCTGCACGCCCTCGACCAGCACCTTGACGGTGCCGTCGGGCAGCTTCAGCAACTGCAGCACGGTGGCGATCGTGCCGACCGGGTAGATATCGGCCATTACCGGCTCGTCTTTCTGCGCATTCTTCTGCGCGACGAGCAGGATGTGGCGCCCGGCTTCCATCGCCGCCTCAAGCGCCTTGATCGACTTGGGTCGCCCAACGAAGAGCGGGATCACCATATGCGGGAAGACGACCACGTCCCTCAGCGGCAGCATCGGGTACGCAGCGGATTCGTTCAGCGGCACGAGCGGCTCGGACATATTGTTTGCCTTGAAAATGATTGCTATGCGTTGTTCGAATAATGTGGTCTGCCCGGCGGAAATTCAACGCCGGGCGCCCACGTCGCCAAAATATAATCCGCCCGCACGCGGCGGGCGGATTCGATCAGGCGGCTTCGGGTTGATCGGGCTCGTCCACGGCCCCGTAAACCATTTGCGGCGAAGTACCGCTTTCGATCACGGTCTTGTCGACGACGACCTTGGCAACGCCCTCAAGCGCCGGCAACTCGTACATGGTATCGAGCAGCGTGCCTTCGAGGATAGAACGCAGGCCACGCGCACCGGTACGACGCTCCATGGCCTTCTTGGCAATGGCTTCCAGTGCATCCGATTCGATATCGAGCTCGACGCCTTCCATGTCGAACAGCGCCTGATACTGCTTGAGCAGCGCGTTCTTCGGCTCGGTCAGGATGTTCACCAGCGCAGCTTCATCCAGTTCGTCGAGCGTGGCAATCACCGGCAGACGGCCGACAAATTCGGGGATCAGGCCGAAACGCACCAGATCGTCGGGCTCGACGTCGTGCAATACCGTACCCAGACCCGCCTTTTCATCCTTGCTGACGACCTCGGCACCGAAGCCGATTCCGCCCTTGACCGAGCGGTTGCGGATGATCTTAGCCAGGCCTTCGAACGCACCGCCGCAAATGAACAGGATGTTGGTCGTATCGACCTGCGGCATCTCGTGGTTCGGATGCTTGCGGCCACCGTGCGGCGGTACCGACGCGACGGTGCCTTCGACGAGTTTGAGCAAGGCCTGCTGCACGCCCTCGCCCGATACGTCGCGGGTGATCGACGGGTTTTCCGACTTGCGGGCGATCTTGTCGATTTCGTCGATATAGACGATGCCACGCTGGGCCTTTTCGACGTCGAAATCGCACTGTGCCAACAGTTTGGCAATGATGTGCTCGACGTCTTCACCGACGTAACCGGCTTCGGTCAGCGTCGTTGCGTCAGCAATCACGAACGGCACGTCGAGCTGCTTGGCCAGCGTCTGCGCCAGCAGCGTCTTGCCCGAACCGGTCGGACCGATCAAGAGGATGTTCGACTTGGCGAGTTCGACACCATTGGCCGACTTGCCACTCTTGGTCGACAGGCGCTTGAAATGGTTGTAAACCGCAACGGCCAAGATCTTCTTGGCGCGTTCCTGACCAATCACATACTGGTCCAGCGTCGCGCGGATCTCGGTCGGTACCGGCAGCTTCTTGCCGTCGCCGCTGGCTGCTTCGACGCCAGGCAACTGCGTTGCTTCATCCTTGAGGATGTCGGTGCACAACTCGATGCACTCATTGCAAATGAATACCTGCGGGCCGGCAATCAGCTTTTTGACTTCGTGCTGGCTTTTGCCGCAGAACGAGCAGTAAAGCAGTTTTTCGTTGGATTTGTCGGTCATGGTCCCCCCTCCTTGAGGTTACGCTTCGGGGCGGATACGTAAAGATGGTCGGAAGCTCGCCCGGCGCCGAACACCGGGCGAACGTACATCGCTTAGTCGAGGGACTGGGTCAGCGCCTGGCGCGACACCAACACGTCGTCGATCAGACCGTAGCTCTTGGCTTCGACCGCGCTCATGAAATTGTCACGATCGGTATCGCGCTCGATCGTCTCGATCGGCTGGCCGGTGTGCTTGGCCAGCATTTCGTTCAGCGAGCGCTTGGTCTTGATCAGCTCGCGCGCATGGATTTCGATATCCGACGCTTGGCCGGCCAGACCGCCAATCAGCGGCTGGTGGATCATGATGCGCGCGTTCGGCAGCGCAAAACGCTTGCCTTCGGCGCCGGCCGCCAGCAGGAATGCACCCATCGAGGCAGCAAGGCCGTTGCACAGGGTCGAGACCTTGGGCTTGATGAACTGCATGGTGTCGTAGATCGCCAGACCGGCCGTGACCGAACCACCCGGCGAATTGATATAGAAGTGGATGTCCTTGTCCGGATTTTCGCTTTCCAGGAACAGGAGCTGCGCGACGATTACATTGGCAGTGGCGTCATTCACCGGCCCCACCAGAAAGATCACCCGCTCGCGCAACAGCCGCGAGTAGATGTCGTACGCACGCTCACCACGACCGCTCTGTTCGATCACCATCGGCACGTAGCCGAGGCCTTGCGGGTCAAATTCCGATCGTTGCATGATCACCTCTAATGAGTGGGGTTGTTTTCTTCGCTACCAGACGACAACGGCCGGCCGGTTGCGGGGCCGGCGTACCCTTAGGGCATCGCCTGCGCCGCAGCCCGTACCGGCCGCTCAGCAAGGGAGGAAACTTAGCCCTGCTGGCCCATCAGCTCATCGAAGCTGACCGGCTTTTCAACAGCCTTGGCCTTGGACAGAACGAAGTCCACGACGTTGTCTTCGAGCGCCATCGATTCCGGACCGGCAAGACGCTGGCGATCTTCGTAGTACCAAGCGATCACGTCGGTCGGATCTTCGTAATTCTCGGCCAGATCAGCAATGATTGCCTTGGTCTGCTCCGGCTTGGCTTCCAGACCGTTGGCCTTCACCAGTTCGGCCAGCACCAGACCGAGGTGCACGCGACGTTGCGCTTGTGCCTCGAACATGGCCGGCGAGAACGGTACCAACTTGGGGTCGATGCCGCGCTGTTTCAAGTCCGCCTGTGCCTGTTCGGCCAGACGACCGATTTCCAGACCCACCAGCGACTTCGGCAGATCAACCGGCGCGGCTTCGATCAGCGCGGTCATGACGTTTTCCTTGGCACGGGCCTTCAGGCGGAAACGCACTTCACGCTCAAGGTTCTTCTTCACTTCGTCGCGCATCTTGGCAACGTCGCCATCGGCAATGCCCATGGCCTTGGCGAAGTCTTCGTTGACTTCCGGCAGCAGCGCTGCGGCCACGTTCTTGACGGTGATCGCGAACACGGCGGTCTTACCGGCCACGTCCTTGCCGTGATAATCGGCCGGGAAGTTGACTTCAACGTTCTTGGTCTCGTCTTCCTTCATGCCGCGGATGCCGGCTTCGAACTCGGGCAGCATCTGGCCCTTGCCGAGCAGGAAGGCATAGTTGTCCGACGAACCGCCGTTGAACGGCTCACCGTCGATGGTGCCCTTGAAGTCGATGATGACGCGGTCTTCATCGGCAGCAGCACGCTCGACACGCTCGTAGCGGGTGCGTTGCTTGCGCAGGATGTCGACGGTCTTGTCGATTTCGGCGTCGCCGATGGTCAGCGTCGGCTTTTCGATTTCCTTGCCGGTCAAATCGCCAATGGCGACTTCCGGGTAGACTTCGAACGTCGCGATGAACTGGAAGTCGCCGTCTTCGACCGCGTCAGCCTTCGGCTCGAAACGCGGGTAGCCGGCCACTTGCAGCTTTTGCTCTTGCACGGCCAGGCCGAACGAACGCTCGACGGTTTCGCCGAGCACTTCTTCCTGAACGCGGAAACCATACTGTTGTGCAACGATCTTGATCGGTGCCTTGCCCGGACGGAAGCCGGCGATCTTGGCGGTCTTGGCCACGCGCTTCAGGCGGGCATCGACTTGCTTGCCGATTTCTTCACGCGGAACGGAGAAGCTGAGGCGGCGCTCAAGCCCGCTCAGGGTTTCCAGTTGTGCTTGCATCGTAACCTTCCTTGGAATTTGAGTGTCGCTCGCGGCAGCGACAGAGGCCGCGATCAGGGTTCGGGGCTGGCCGTTCCGGCAGAACATCCGGGGGCGTCATCACGGCAATCCGTATGACCCCGGCCGGGGGTTCGGGTGGTGCGAGCGGAGAGACTCGAACTCTCACGTCTTACGACGCTGGAACCTAAATCCAGTGCGTCTACCAATTCCGCCACGCTCGCAACGCCGGCGACTGAACCGCGCATCAAATGCGAGGCAGCCTGCAGACAAGCCTGCGATTATAGGGGAAAGCGCGCCCAAAAAACAAACCGCAACCAAACCCGTACCGCTGCCGTTTAGCCGCAACACTGCTGTGTCATACTCGCGACGAATTTTCCCACCCGGCTTCCGACCGTTTCATGCACTCCGCCAACCGCTATCCGCTCATCCGGGTCCTGATCGACGGCGATCCGTCATCGCCTGCGCCACTATCCTGGTGGGCCGGTGAACCTGGCGCCCTTGAGGATCACGGCCACGCCTGCGTCGACGCCCTGCCTGCCGCGGAGCGTCTCGAATGGCTGATCCACCCGGCACACACCGGCCTGCACACGCTGACCTTGCCGCGCCAGTCGCCGGCCAAGCTGCGCGCGCTGCTGCCGCACGCCCTCGACGACGAACTGCTCGCACCGGTCGACACGCTGCACTTGGCGCTGCGTGCCAACACCGACGGCCGCGTCGACGTTCGCAGCATCGACAAGGCTTGGCTGACTGCGTGGTTGCAACACTTTGCCGCCACGCAGCGCACACCGGCCGCAGCGTGGGCGCTGGCCGATCTGCTGCCATCCGATCAGGGCGCGTTGCAACTGTCGATCGAGCCGGGTGCGCTGCTGCGTGACGACAACGGTGACACGGTCTGGCTCGACGACGCCTCGTTGCTTGCCACCCTGGCCGGCGACGCCTCGGCGCTCGATCTGGACAGCCTCGCCCTGCAGGCTTGCGATGGCGTCAATCTGTTACAGGGTGATTTGACGCCACGGACCGCGCCGAAGCTCGACTGGCGCCTTTGGCGCCACGCCGGCACGCTCCTCGGTGTGGCGCTGGCATTGTGGCTGATCGGCAACGTCGCGCACTGGTGGCAGCTGCGCCAGTCGGTTGATGCCGCGCGGCAGGCGTTGCGGCAAAGTTATGCCGCCGCCTTCCCTGGCGAGCCCATCGTTGACCCGGCGCTGCAACTGGCGAGCAAGCTGCGCCAGTCCGGCAGCAAGGCCGATACGCTGACGGCGCGGCTGCAACGGCTGGAAAACGCCGGCATCGGCGCCGGCGCAATCAGCCGCATCACGTATCAGAATGGCCGGCTGACGCTGGAACTGAACACCGCCGCCGCCGATGCGGCCGCGGCACAGCTGGCCGCAGCCGGCGAAACGATCACCCGTGAACCAGCTGGCGCCGACCGCGTCCGCTTGCAATGGTAATACCCATGCCCTCGCTTCAGACTCTGCAAAACAGCTGGCGCGACCGCGCGCCGCGAGAACGGCGCGCGCTGATGATCGGCGGATCCGCGCTCGTCGCGGCGGCGCTCTACGCCGGCGTCTGGCAGCCGGTGACACAAGCTTCGGCGCGGCTGACGCGGCAACTGCCCGAACTGCAGGCCAGCCTGGCCGACCTGCAGCGCGGTGTTGCCGAATTCAAACAATCCGGCGCGCGTGCCAGCATCGCGCCCGGCGCCTTGCGCCAGCATGTGCAGGCCACGCTCGACGCGCTGCAGCTCGGCGCCGAACTGCAGGCGCTGCCGGGCGAGCAGGTGCGCATCGTCATCGGTGGCGCACCGTTCGAACGCGTTCTCGCCTTACTGGGTGCGCTGGAAAACGACCAGCATCTGCGCGTCATTCGCGCGGATGTCCACGGTCAAGGCGGCACGGTGCAGGCCGAATTGGTGGTCGAGCCATGAAACGTCTGCTTGTGACCGGCGGCATCGCCGCCCTGCTCTTCATTGGCATCCGCCTGCCCGCCAGCGTGCTGGTCGGCCTGGCGCCAGCACCGCTGCAACTGTCCGGCGTCAGCGGCACGCTGTGGGAGGGCCGGGCAACCCAGCTCGGCCTCGACGGTCAGGAGCTGGTCCGCGGGCTGGCCTGGCGCTGGCAAGCCGCCGGGCTGCTCCGCGGCGAGCTGGCCTGGTCGCTGAGCAGCGCCGATCCGGCGACGCCGCTGTCGGCCAGGCTCCTGGCCGGCTTGAGCGGTACCCGCATCGAAGACCTCAGCGCGCGGCTGCCTGCATCGCCGCTGCTGGCACAGATCAAGGCACTGGCGCCGTTCCAGCTCGGCGGCACCTTGTTGCTCAACACCAAGCGGCTCGACCGTCAGACGCTCGACGGCGCCCGCGTGCAGTGGCTGGACGCCAGCTCGCTGGTCACGCCGCAGGCCAATCCGTTCGGCAGCTACAACGTGTCGCTGCAACGCAACGGCGACCGGCTGGATTGGCAGCTGGCGCCGCTGGGCGGACGACTCGACATCAACGGCAAGGGATCGATCGGCCCGACCGGACCACGGGGCGAATTGACGCTGCGCGCCGCCGACGGTCAGGCCGCGCTGTTCGCGCCCTTGCTCGACAGCCTGCCCGGCGACGGCAAGACCCGCACGCTCAGGCTCGGCGCCGCTAACCCGTAAGCGGCGCAAGCCGCTTATAATCGCGTTTATTCATTGCGAATGCCCACGGACCCCGACATGAAGAAAATTGAAGCGATCATCAAGCCGTTCAAACTCGACGAAGTGCGCGAGGCGCTGTCCGACCTCGGGATTTCCGGGCTGACCGTCACCGAGGTGAAGGGCTTTGGCCGCCAGAAAGGCCACACCGAGCTGTATCGCGGCGCCGAGTACGTCGTCGACTTCCTGCCCAAGGCCAAGGTCGAAGTGGTGCTGGCCGACGATCTGGTCGACAGCGCCATCGAAGCCATCATCAAGGCCGCCAACACCGGCAAGATCGGCGACGGCAAGATCTTCGTCTCGCCGGTCGAGCACGTCGTACGCATCCGTACCGGCGAGATCAACGAGCAGGCGCTGTAAACCCCGCCCCCCCTACCGAAGCCCGGCTCGCCGGGCTTTTTTCATGTGCGGCCGAGCAGCGGGCATTCCGGCGGGAGATGGCAGCGCAAAGCCGCCGGCAGCACCTCGATGCGGAAGTGCGTGCCTGCCATCGGCTCGCCGTCGAGATTGAGATTGATCTCGTGCGGCGTGCTTACCTCCAGCCACGGCAACCGGGCCGTCAGCACATGCTCGTCGCTCTCGCCGTCGATCAGCTGCCCGAGCAGCGCCGGCAACAGATCGCTGCCGGTGATCAGCCGCACGTCGAGCATGCCGTTGTCGAGTCGCGCGTCGGGACACAGTCGATGCCCGCCACCGGACTGGCAACCATTGCCGATTCCGAGCACCAGAAACTCGCCCTCCCATTCGAAACCGGGACCCTGCAAGCGGCCGCGATCGGCGCGGATGCTGCCAAAGCGGGTCAGTCCGGTCAGCAAGTAAGCCAGCCCGCCGAGCAAGGCCTTCTGCTCGGCGGGCGTTTCCACCGTGATCTGCGTACCGAACCCGCCGGTCGCCATATTGACGAAGGCCCGCTCGTTGACCCTGACCGCGTCGATCGGCGTCGGCGGCCGCAAGGCCAGTTGCAAGGCCTGTCCGAGGTCATCCGGCAGGCCGCAGCCGCGGGCGAAATCGTTGGCCGTTCCGAGTGGCAGTACCGCCAGGGCGGGCCGCTGCGCCGGCGCCACGGCCAGCAAGGCGTTGACCAGCTCGTTGACCGTACCATCGCCGCCGCCAGCAATCACCGTCTCGACACCGGCCACCAGTGCTTCGTCGACGAAACGGGCCACATCGCCGTATTCCCAGGTCAGCCGCACCAGCACCGCATGACCTGCATCGCGCACGGCCCCCACCGCAACGCGGACATCGGCATTGCCTGCCGCCTTGCCGTTGAGGATCAACATCAATCGCATAACCGGCTCGCCTCACAAGGGATCAGCCCAGTATGCCGCGAAACTAGACGTCCTGCGGATCGACGTCGATCACCCAGCGCACGCCCTTGGGCGGCTTGGCGGCAAGCAGCGCAGCCAGATGGGCGGCAGCGGCAACGACGGGACCGCGCGTCGCGGCGGTCACCAGCAATTGCGCCCGTTCCCAGCCTGCCTTGCGGCTCATCGACGCGGCGATCGGCGTCATTGCCTGTACCTCCATGCCGACCAGCGCGCCGCGCAAGGCGTTCAGGAAAGCCAGCGAGGTCTCGATGCGCTTGGCTTCGGCGCGGACCATCAGCCATGCCGCGCACGGCGGCAACAACAGCTCGCGCCGCGCCGCCAATTGCTCGTCGGCAAACGCCGCGTAGTCGCCGGCCAGCAGCGCCGCATAGAAAGGATGCTCGGGATAGCGGGTCTGGATCAGCACCTGGCCGGGCTGACCGGCACGACCGGCACGGCCAGCCACCTGCAGCAGTTGCGCGAACAGCCGTTCCTCGGCGCGGAAATCGACGCTGAACAGCCCGGCGTCGGCGTTGAGGACGACGACCAGCTGCAGGTTGGCAAAATCGTGCCCCTTGGCCAGCATTTGCGTGCCGACCAGCAAGCGCACCTCGCCGTCGTGCACCTGTGCCAGCATCGCCTCGAGGCTACCCTTGCGGCGGGTATTGTCACGGTCGATCCGCAACGGCGGCGTGTCGGGAAACCGCACGGCCAACGCATCCTCGACCCGTTGCGTGCCCTGCCCCAGCGGTTTGAGATCGATATTGCCGCAGTCGGGACATTCGGCCGGAATCGCACATTCGAAGCCGCAATGATGGCAGCGCAGCCGCCGGTCACCGAGATGCAGCACCAGCTTGGCGTCGCAGCGCTTGCAGCCGCTGACCCAGCCGCATTCGTTGCACGCCAGCACCGGTGAATAACCGCGACGGTTGATGAACACCAGCGCCTGTCCGCCCCGCGCCAGCGTTGCCCGCAGGCGTTCGAGCGCCAAGGGATGGATGCCGTCCTGCAGGGCGATCCGCCCGGTCGGCAGTACTTCGATCGTCGGTGCCACGGCGCCGCCGACGGCGCGTAACGGCAGATCGAGCCGCCGGTAACGGCCCTCGCTGGCGTTTTTCCAGGTTTCGATGCTCGGCGTTGCCGAGCCGAGCAGCACCGGCAGCTTGCGGTCGCGCGCGCGCCAGACCGCCAGATCGCGCGCCGAATAGCGCACGCCTTCCTGCTGCCGGTACGAGCCGTCGTGCTCTTCGTCGACGACGATCAGGCCCAGCGCCGGCAGCGGTGTGAATACCGCCAGCCGCGTGCCGAGCACGATGCGCGCCTCGCCGCGCACCGCCTGCAGCCAGTTGCGCGTGCGTTCGCCATCCGCCAGCCCGCTGTGCAGGCTGACGATGGCTTCGTCTGGAAAGCGCTGGCGGAAGCGGGCTTCGAGCTGCGGCGTCAGGTTGATTTCGGGCACCAGCACCAGCACCTGCTCGCCCCGCCCGAGGCGCTCGGCAATTGCGCGCAGATAGACTTCGGTTTTACCCGAGCCGGTCACACCGTAAAGCAGGAAAGCGGCGTAGCCCTCGGCGGCGTTGACGGCATCGACGGCGGCTGCCTGCGCCGGGTTCAGCTGCGGCAACGACGCCTGTCGCGGCATGCCAGTCGGCCGCGCCGGCGCAACGGCAATAACCTCGCCGGCGGCATGCCAGTCGGCCAGCCAGCGCAGGGCATCGCCGGCAATCTCGCGCACCGCCTCGCGCGTTTGCGGCGTCCGCAGCAGCTCGGCGAGCTGCCGCTGCTTTTTGGCGCGGGGCGACAGCCGGGCCAGCAAGGCATCGGCATCGGTCGCCTGCCACTGCAGCATGCCGCCATCGCCGCCCCACGGTTTGGGCTGGCGCAAGGCCGCCGGCAAGGCCGCCGCCAGCACCATGCCGAGCGGCGCGGCATAAAAATCGGCACAAAAGCGGCACAGTGCCAGCACGTCGGCCGGCAGCGCCGGCAGATCGCCCGGCGCGGCGGCAATGTCTTTCAGCCCGGCAAAATCGGGCGCCGTCTCGCTGACCGCCAGCACCACGCCGGACAGCGTTTGCCGTCCGAACGGGACGATGACGCGCTCACCGACCGCCGCCGCGCCCGCCGGCGCACGGTAATCGAAACTGCGCGGCAAGGGGACATCGAGGGCAACCGAGAGGTAGGCGTGCGGCATTCTGAGGCGAATCAAGACGGAAAATTGCCGGCCAAACAAACTACCCACAAATTATGTGGATAACTTTGTGAACAGCTGGTGTGGATGTGCCCCAAAGCCAATGTCGCTCTTGCTTCAGCTAGGTTGCACAAATTTTAAACCGAATTCGTATGTCTTTATAAATCAATGACTTAACAAGATTAAACGATACTGAAATATCTGCAGATCGGGCTTGACAAGCTTTGCCTCACCCGCCACTGCTTTGTTAATAACTTACGTTCAACATCAGCGAAAGCATGAGCAATGTCGTGCTAAAGCATTGTCATATTTGATGTTTTTCTAGCCAACATGACGATGTCGTGAAAGCTTGTGCACCGCGTCGACCAGTGCAGCCACATGCTCGGGGGGCGTGAACTGGTTGATGCCGTGGCCGAGGTTGAAGACGTGACCACTGCCGTCGCCGTAGGACGTCAACAGTCGCCCCACTTCGGCCTCGATCGCTGCCGGATTGGCGAACAGCGCATTCGGATCAAAGTTGCCCTGCAGCGCGACACGATCGCCGACACGACGGCGCGCGGCGGCAAGGTCGACGGTCCAGTCAAGGCCGAGCGCATCGCAGCCGGTATCGGCCAGATCCTCGAGCCACAGACCGCCGCCCTTGGTGAACAGGATCACCGGCACGCGACGTCCGTCGGCTTCGCGCTTCAGGCCGCCAACGATGCGCTTCATATAGGCCAGCGAGAACTCGTGGTACTTGCCGTAGGCCAGTGCGCCACCCCAGGTGTCGAAGATCTGCACCGCCTGTGCACCGGCGTCGATCTGCGCGTTCAGGTAGTCGGTCACCGTCTGCGCGTTCACCTCGAGAATGTGGTGCAACAGCTCCGGACGGTCGTACATCATCGTTTTGACGCGACGGAAATCGCTCGAGCTGCCGCCTTCGATCATGTAGCACGCCAGCGTGAACGGGCTGCCGGAGAAACCGATCAGCGGCACGCGGCCATTCAGCGCCTTGCGGATCGACGACACCGCATCGAACACATACTGCAGCTCGCCCAGATCGGGCACCGCGAGCTTGCGGATGGCCGCCTCGTCCTGCAACGGTCGCTCGAACTTCGGGCCCTCGCCTTCGGCGAAATACAGGCCCAGCCCCATCGCATCGGGCACGGTCAGGATGTCGGAGAACAGAATCGCCGCGTCGAGCGGAAAACGCTCGAGCGGTTGCAGCGTCACCTCGGTCGCCAGTTCGGTGTTCTTGCACAGCTGCAGAAAGGAACCGGCCTGTTTGCGCGTGGCGCAGTATTCCGGCAGATAGCGGCCCGCCTGGCGCATCAGCCAGACCGGGGTGTAGTCGACGGGCTGGCGCAGCAAGGCACGTAGGAAAGTATCGTTTTGCAGTGAAGTCATAGTATCGAACCCGGATCAGGCCAGCTGCCAGCTGCCGTCCCCGAGCGTTTCCAGATGATGGTTGTGGAAGGTCAGCAGCGTCGATCGGTGGCCGACGCTGACGATGATGCTGCCGGGCAGCCGGTCTTCGACCAGCTGGTAAAGGATGGCTTCGTTGGTCTCGTCGAGCGCCGAACTGGCTTCGTCCATCATCAGCACGGCAGGACGGATGAACAGCGCCCGCGCAAAGGCGATGCGCTGTTGCTCGCCCAAGCTGAGGATGTGCGACCAGTTGTCGACGTCGTCAAGCCGACCGACGAGGTGGTGGAGCTTGACCGCGTCGAGCAAGGTATTCAGTTCGGCATCGTCGTACGACGGCTGCGCCGGATAGCAGAGCACTTCGCGCAAGGTACCGAGCGGCAGATAGGGCTTCTGCGCCAGGAATAGCACGCCGCGCTCCTTGATATAGGCCATGTCGCCGTCGGCATACGGCCAGATCCCGGCGAGCGTACGCAGCAGCGTCGATTTGCCGCTGCCCGATGGTCCGCGTACCAGCAGCCGATCGCCGGCCTTCAGTGCCAGCGCCAGACCGGCAAACAGCGGCGTGCCATCGGGTCTGCGGACGTTGAGGTCCGCGATGCGCAGCCCTTCGGCCGTCGGAGCAGGCCGCGGCACCGGTAAGGCCTCGACCTTGCTCAGGCTGTCTTCAAAGGTGATCAGCCGGTCGATGATGGCTTTCCAGTTCGCCAGCGATGCGAAGCTGCCGATGACGAAATCCAGCGCGCCATAGACCTGGCCGAACGCGCTATTGATCTGCATCAGCCCGCCCAGCGGGATCTCCTTGGCGAAATAGCGCGGCGCGCCGACGATCATCGGAAAAATGATCGCCAGTTGGCCCCAGAACGAGGTGAACCAGGTCAACCGCTTCTGCCGCTTGACCAGCGCCCAGTAGTTGGCGACGAAGGCATCGATCCGGCCACGCAGCGTGCGCACTTCGCCAACCTCGCCGTGATACAGCGCGACCGATTCGGCGTTCTCGCGCACGCGGACCAGGCCGAAACGGAAATCGGCTTCGCGGCGCTGCTGCTCGAAATTGAGCTTCACCAGCGGCCGGCCAACAAGCACCGTGACCACCGAGCCGACCAGCGCATAGATGAGCGCCACCCAGACCATATAGCCGGGGATATGGAATTCGTGACCGCCAAGCGTGAAATGCAATGGCCCCGACAGTGTCCACAAGATGGTGACGAAGGAGAAGAAGGTCACCAGCGAATTCATCAAGCCAAGCGCCAGACCGAGCGTGCTGCTGACGAACATCTGCGTGTCTTCGGCAATCCGCTGGTCGGGGTTGTCGGTGTGGCGATCGGTCAGCTGCAAGCGGTAGTAGCTCTGGTGATCCAGCCAGCGCTGCGTCATGTGCGCGGCGTACCAGCGCCGCCACTTGAGCTCGAGCATCTGTTGCAGGTAGAAACGGTAGACGCTGATGAAAATCCAGATCGCCGCCAGCCAGCCGAACTTGAAAATGGCCGCCTTGAAGCCGGTGGCATCGTAGTTCTGCAAGGTGTTGTAGAACGTGTTGTACCAGCTGTTGAACAACACATTCATGTACACCGAGCCGAGGTTGAGCCCGATGACGACGGCCAGCAGGCCGTACGCCTTCCATTTCTCCTCGCTGGTCCAGAACGGCTTGGAAAGCCGCCAGAACTGTCTGAACAAGTGTCTGACTGTGGGTACGCTTGCCGGAGCGGCTGGCTGCATTGCGTCGGGTCCTCTGGGCTTAAAAAGACGGGCGAGACCGGCTCGCCCGTGGGATCAGCATCGTAGGATTATGGACAAGGACGTTGTGTCCAAGCCAGCGCCCGCATCAACCGTTTTCCTTCGCCCACGAATCGCGCAGCGTCACGGTGCGATTGAAGACCGGCTTGCCGCCAGCAGTGTGGTCGCGGCGGTCGGTGACGAAGTAGCCGAGGCGCTCGAACTGGTAGCGCGTTTCCGGCTGCGCATCCCTGACGCAAGCCTCGACGTAGCCGGTGACGACCTTGAGCGATTCGGCGTTGATGAACTGCTTGAAGTCGACATACTGGCCATCGTCGCCACGCACCGCATCCGGGCGGGCTTCGGTGAACAGCCGGTCGTACAGGCGCACTTCGGCCTCGACGGCGTGGGAGGCTGAGACCCAGTGGATGACACCCTTGACCTTGCGGCCGACCGGGTTCTGGCCGAGCGTGTCCGGGTCGATCGAGCACTTGAGCTCGACCACGCGGCCGTCGGCGTCCTTGACCACTTCGTCGCACTTGATCACGTAGCTGTAACGCAGGCGAACTTCGCCGCCCGGCGTCAGCCGCTGCCACTTCGGCGGCGGCACTTCGGCGAAATCGTCGCGCTCGATATAGATTTCGCGCGCGATCGGTACTTCGCGCTCGCCCCATTCGGCATGATGCGGATGGAACGGCGCGCTGCGCGAGGCGGTCGTCGCCGGATCGAAATTGGTCAGGGTCACCTTGATCGGATCGAGCACGGCCATCACGCGCGGGCTGGCTTCCTCTAGCGTTTCGCGCACGGCGCCTTCAAGCGACGAGAAATCGACAACGTTCGGCGTCTTCGACACGCCGGCGCGCTGCGCGAACAAGCGCACGCCTTCCGGGCTGTAACCGCGACGGCGCATGCCCGAAATCGTCGGCATGCGCGGGTCGTCCCAGCCGCTGACCAGTTGCTCGTCGACCAGCTGCTTGAGCTTGCGCTTCGAAGTGACGACGTAGAGCGTTTCCAGCCGCGAGAATTCGATCTGCTGCGGGTGGTTGCCGATGCTGATGTTGTCGAGCACCCAGTCGTACAGCGGACGGTGGTCTTCGAACTCGAGCGTGCACAAGGAATGCGTAATGCCTTCGAGCGCATCCGAAATGCAGTGCGTGTAGTCGTACATCGGATAAATGCACCAGTCGTTGCCGGTGCGATGATGTTCGGCCCGCTTGATCCGGTAGATCACCGGGTCACGCATGTTCAGGTTCGGGCTCTGCATGTCGATCTTCAGTCGCAGCGTCTTGCTGCCATCAGCGAACTCGCCGGCTTTCATCCGCCGGAACAGGTCGAGGTTTTCGTCGACCGAGCGCGTACGGTACGGGCTCTCACGGCCCGGCACCTCGAAATTGCCGCGGTATTCGCGCATGGCTTCCGGCGTCAGATCGCAGACGAAGGCCTTGCCGCTCTGGATCAGCTCTTCGGCGTAGTCGTACAGCTGCTGGAAGTAGTTCGACGCGTAGCGCGTTTCGCCGCTCCAGTCGAAGCCGAGCCAGCGCACGTCGTCCTGGATGGCGTGGACGTACTCGTCCTCTTCCTTCTCCGGATTGGTGTCGTCCATGCGCAGATTGCACAGGCCCTGGTAATCCTGGGCGATGCCGAAATTGACGCAGATCGCTTTGGCGTGGCCGACGTGCAGGTAGCCGTTCGGCTCCGGAGGGAAACGCGTCTGCACGGCGCTGCGCTTGCCGCTGGCAAGGTCGGTATCGATGATGTGGCGAATGAAATTGCTGACCGGAAGCTCGTTGCTCATGCTCGATAGGGGGCGAAGGACTCAAACCACCGATTGTAACGGAAAGGCCGCACCGCTTGGACGCGCGCTTTTTACGCCGTTGCATGACCGGCCGCCGGGAAAATACCGAACGGCTGGAATCAGCGCCGACAAACGGGTCTAACCTCATGGAGAGGCGTCCATTCGGCGCAGTTCAATACGGTGGCAAGGAGATCAATCATGAAAGCGAGCGACTACCCCCACATGCTGACATCCTACCATCAGGGCTGGGACGAACTGAAAGCCCGCCATCCCGCCAGCACAACAACGCTGCTGTCGCTGGTGATTCCATTGTCGCTGCTGCCTGCGGCGATGATCCTCTACGCCGGCGGCATCAACGGTAGCTACTACGCACCCGAGGCACCGTTTTCGCGCTGGATTGCCGTCGCGGTAATCTTCTTCTGCGCCGAAATCGTCACCGTATCGCTGATGGCGACGGTGATTCGCCAGATCGCCGCAATGCGCGACTTCTCGACCGACCGCGACAGCGCTTACTTGCTTGCGGCATTGGGCGCCGTACCGTTGTGGCTATCGGCGCTGACGCTGTTCGTGCCGAGCATCCCCTTCAACGCGCTGTGCGGCGCAATCGGGCTCGGCGCGGCCTTCTGCCTGCTGTATCACGGCGTACCGTCGCTGCTCGGCACCACCGAGGACATCGAAGCGCAGGACGTCGCCTATCTGGTGATGTCGGTCGGCGCCGCCGCGTGGGCACTGCTGTGCGCAATGGTGCTGGTGCCGCTGTTCTTCTAGTTCGGCCCTCACCCTGCAAAAAACGGCCCCGCGGGGCCGTTTTCTTATGAGCCTCGCCTGCGGTCAGACATCCTGCCCTTCGACGATGCCTTCGTGATGCTTGTCTTGCGGCAACACGAGGTTGAGCACGATCGCCAGCAAACTCACCAGCCCCACACCGGCGAGGTTCAGATCGCCCAGATGCAGCGTCAGGCCACCGACGCCGCAGGTCAGCACAACGGCAACGATCACCAGATTGCGCGGAGCCATCAGGTCGACCTTGGCATCGATCAGCGTTTTCAGGCCGATCGACGCAATCGTACCGAACAGCAGCACCATGATGCCGCCCATCACCGGCAGCGGAATCGATTGCAAAATCGCATTGAATTTGCCGAAGAACGCCAGCAGCACCGCCAGTACCGCCGCCCAGGTCATGATCACCGGGTTGAAGTTCTTGGTAATCATCAGCGCGCCGGTCACTTCGCCGTAAGTGGTAATCGGCGGGCCGCCGACGAGGCCGGCGAAACACACGCCGAGGCCATCGCCAGCCAGTGTCCGGTGCAGCCCCGGCGACGCCGTGTAGTCCTTGCCGGTCACGCCACCGATCGCCATCACGCCACCGATATGTTCAATCGCCGGCGCAATCGCTACCGGCATCATGAACAGCGCGGCGGCCCAGCTGATTTCTGGGTGGACAATATGCGGCAACGCAAACCATGGCGCAGCGGCGACCGGCGCGAAATCGACCACGCCCATCAATGCCGCGACGGTATAACCGACGAACACACCCGACAGGATCGGCACCAGCCGCAGCATGCCACCGGCAAATACCGCGACGACAATCGTCGTCGCCAGCGAAATTGCCGCCAGCAGGATGGCCGTCTGATACGGAATCAGCTGTTTGCCGCCGCCCTGCCCCATTGCCATGCCCGATGCAGCGACAGCGACCGACAGACCGATGACCATGATCACCGGCCCGATCACCACCGGCGGCAGCAGTTTGTGGATGAAGGCCATGCCGCGCCAGCGGATCAGCGCCGCGATGAGGAAGTACATGAAGCCAGCGGCAAACAGGCCGAACTGCGTCGCCGCCTGACCCCAGGTCTGGATCGAAAAAATGATCGGCCCGATGAAGGCGAACGACGAGCCGAGGAACAGCGGCACCTGCCTTTTGGTCACGACCTGGAACATCAGCGTTCCGACCCCGGCGCCAAGCAGCGCCAGCGCCGGATTGAGGCCAGTCAACAACGGCACCAGCACCAGCGCACCGAAGGCGACGAACAGGATTTGCGCGCCTGAAATTGCTTGTTTGAGAGTGGAAAACATACAGGTCCCCGTATTGGTTTTCTTGGAGAAGGCCGCAGCCAGCTTCTTGGACACAAAACGGGCGCCTTCCGGCGCCCGCTGCAACATGCGTTGCGGTCAGCGCGTGCCGAAGATCTTGTCGCCGGCGTCGCCGAGCCCCGGGATGATGTAACCGTGCTCGTTCAGGTGCGAATCGAGCGACGCGGCATAAATCTGTACATCCGGGTGGGCCTCGTTCACAAGCTTGACGCCCTCGGGCGCCGCCACCATGACGATGGCCTTGATCTCCTTGCAGCCCTTGCGCTTGAGCATCTCGATGGTCGCGACCAGCGAACCGCCAGTGGCCAGCATCGGGTCGATGATCAGCGCCAACCGGTCGTCGAGATCACCGACGAACTTTTCGAAATACGGCTCGGGCTGCAGCGTTTCCTCGTTGCGCGCCAGGCCGACGACACTGATCTTGGCCGACGGCACCAGATCGAGCACACCGTTGAGCATGCCGATGCCGGCGCGCAGGATCGGCACCACGGTCATCTTCTTGCCCTTGATCTGCTGCACATCGACCGGGCCGCACCAGCCATCGATCGTCACCGGCTCGAGCGGCAGATCGCGGGTCGCCTCGTACGCCAGCAAGCGCGCCAACTCGTCGGTCAGCATGCGGAACTTGTTGGTGCTGATCTCGGCGGCGCGCAGCAAGGACAATTTGTGCTGCACGAGCGGATGGTCGACGACGTGAATGTGCATGGCGAATCTCGGTAAACGGAATATATGAATTGATTGTATTCGCCCGCGGCAGGAGCGCCATTGACGAAAGTCTGGCGTTCCGCGCTTCAGTTGCGAAACATGAAGTAGACCGCGCCGACGAGGCACAGCCCCGCCCAGACGAAATCCAGCTTGAACGGCTGGCCGGCATAAAATAAAGCGAAGGGAACGAAAACCGACAGCGTGATCACCTCCTGGATGATCTTGAGCTGCGCCAGCGAGAACGTGCCGTAGCCGATCCGGTTGGCCGGCACCTGTAATAGGTACTCGAACAGCGCAATGCCCCAGCTCAGCAGCGCGGCGATCACCCAAGGCTTGCTGTGCGCGAATTTCAGATGGCCGTACCACGCGAAAGTCATAAACACGTTCGATGCGATTAACAGCAGGATGGTCTGCAAACCAACAGGCAGGGGCATGATCAGCAACCGGTAGAGCCGGGTTTTGATAGAATCGCCGCAGTCTACGTCGGCCGGTCCGTGCCGAAAACAGGAATTATGCTCATGCGCTTGCGTCGCCTCTCCCTTGCTTTGCTGCTGCTGGCCGGAACCGTTCAGGCCGGTGAAAAGGAAGACATCCAGCAGCTACTGCAGACGCGTCAGTACGCGCCGGCATTGGAACGTGCCGACCGCGCCCTGACCAAGACGCCGAAAGACCCGCAAATCCGCTTTCTCCGCGGCCTGGCGCTGACCGAACTCGGCCGCAACGACGATGCGATCAAAACCTTCGTCAGCCTGTCCGAGGACTACCCGCAACTGCCCGAGCCGTACAACAATCTGGCCGTGCTGTACGCGCAGCAGAACCAGTACGATAAGGCACGGACCGCACTGCAGATGGCGATCCAGACCAATCCGAGCTACTCGACTGCGCACGAAAACCTTGGCGATCTGTACGCGCGGCTCGCATCGCAGGCCTACGACAAGGCCTTGCAACTCGAGGGCAACAAGGGCAGCGCACAAACCAAGCTGAAGCTCGTCAACGAACTGTTCAGCCGCAATGGCACACCGGCGCGGCCGGTCACACCAAGCAAGACGCCGACGCCGGCACCCGTGGCCATCGCCATGGCACCGGTGAAGCCGACTGTCGCGCCGGCGCCGGCAGCAGCGCCGACGCCAGCGCCCATCCCGAAGCCGACTCCCACGCCGGCCCCCACTCCGCAGCCGACGCCGACACCAGCGCCGAAGCCAACCGTCGACCCGCGTCAGCAGGACGTCATCGCAGCCGTGCAGCGTTGGGCGCAAAACTGGGACAAGCAGAACGTCGAAGGCTACCTCGCCGCCTATACCCGGACCTATGCGCCGGCCGGCCTGAACCACAAGGACTGGGAAAAGCAACGACGCACGCTGGTTGGCGGCCCCAAGTCGATCGAAGTCAAGCTGTCGGACATTCGCGTCGATTTCGGTGACGACGACAAGACCGCCAAAGTGCGCTTCCGCCAGAGCTACCGCTCCGACCGCCTGACCAGCACCACCGGCAAAACGCTGGTACTGGAAAAGAGCGGTGGCGACTGGCTGATCAGCGATGAGCGCTCGGGGCGCTGATAGGCTGAATCATCATGTCGTCCACGTTGTCCCGGGCCCGGCGCCTCATTGCCGTACTGCTTCTGCTGGTGCTCGCACCGGCGGCCCAACCTAAATTCACCGCACCGATGAGCGCGTCGCTCGACGCTGCGTCCCAGTCGCGCGAAGGGCGTGCAGCCAAGGGCACGCCCGAGCAGATGATCGTCGCCGCCATCGACGCCATCCGCGCCGGACGGATGCGCGACGCACGCGCCACCGTCGACGCGCTGCTCGTCCGCGAGCCGGATTACCGTCTGGCCCACCTGCTGTCGGCCGATCTTTACGCGATGCATAACGGCCCGCTGCGCACCGTCGGCGGTGCAGCCAGCGGACCGGCGGATCTGCTCGAAGGCCTGCGCCACGAAGCCATGGCGCGTGTTCAGGCCAGCCGCAATCCACCGCCCGCGGACGCCTTGCCGGCCAACCTTCTGATCCTGGCGCCGAAACAGCATCACGCCGTCGTGGTGGAAACGGACACCTCGCGCGTCTATCTGTTCAGCAACGATCAGGGCGTACCCCGACGGATCGCCGACTTCTATACGACCATCGGCAAGCTCGGCGTCGATAAATACAAGGAAGGCGACCAGCGTACCCCGCTCGGGGTGTACTTCGTCACCAGCGAAATGCCCAGGGCGCAGCTCGATGCGATGCTCGGCAAAAAAGCCGACCTATATGGCATCGGCGCCTGGCCGATCTCGTATCCAAACGAGCTGGACATCCAGCAGGGACGCACCGGGCATGGTATCTGGCTGCATGGTGTGCCCTACGACACCTATGCGCGCTCGCCATGGTCGTCGAACGGTTGCGTTGCGCTCGGCAACGAGGACATGCACTTGCTGTCGTCCAGCCTGCAGGTCGGCATCACGCCGGTCGTTATCGTCCGCAAGATCAACTGGCTACCGCGCGATGCCTGGCAGCAACAACGCCAGGCCGCGCTCGCCATGGTCGATCGGGGTCAGGCGGGAGCACTCCCCGAAGATCTCAGCGTGCTTGCCGGCGACATCGCCGCGGAACAGCGCGTGGCGACCTTCGACGATGCCCAGGCCGGCGGTGTCCGGCGCCAGTATTGGCAACGGACCGGCAACGACTGGCAAGTCGTCTGGGACGGACCGGCCAAATCAGGTTGAACAATAAAAAAGCCCGGGCGACCCCCGGGCTTTTTTTGTTTTCGCACTAGTATCAGAGCGTCAGACCGCCGGTCACCTCGATCGCGGCGCCATTGATGTAGCTGGCCTCGTCGCTGGCAAGGAAGGCATAAACATTGGCGATTTCCTCGGGCTGCGCCAAGCGGCGCATCGGCACGCGCTCCTCGAGCGCGGCGATCACTTTTTCCGGCATGCTCTTGAGAATCGGTGTCGCCACAAAGCCCGGGCACACTGCGTTGGCACGAATGCCCTTCTTGCCGAGTTCCTTGGCCCAGGTCTTGACGAAGCCGATCACGCCGAATTTGCTTGCGGCATAGTTGGTCTGACCGAAATTGCCATAGACACCCACAACCGACGAGGCGTTAAGGATCACGCCACCACCCTGTGCCACCATGGTCTCGACGACGGCACGGGTACAGTTGTAAACACCCTTGAGATTGATATCGATGACCTGGTCAAACTGCTCGTCGGTCATCTTCGTGAGCTGGGCGTCCAGCACGATGCCGGCATTGTTCACCAGCACGTCGATCCTGCCGAAACCGGCTTTCACGCCTTCGACCATCTCGGCGATCTGCACGCGATTGGTCACGTCGACGAGATGGCCACTCGCCTCTGCGCCACCCGCCACCAGCTCGGACACGACATCGTCGATCCCTTGCTGGTTGACGTCGCACACGGCGACTTTGGCCCCTTCAGCGGCAAACTTCTTTGCCGTCGCGTAACCGATACCACTGGCGCCGCCGGTGATGATCGCAACTTTGCCTTTCAGTCTCATCTCGTACACCCCATTCCGCATCGCAAAATACGCCCACTCCCGGGCTCTTGAATGCAGGATAGTCAGAATTGTGCGGCGCAACAAGTCACGACAGCCAACCGTCGGGCGGCTGGGGGACAACCGTTCAGGCGGCCGGCGCTCGGCCTGGCGGTACCGCGTTGTACTGGTCGATCAGCGTGCGGCAGTCGACGATGCGCAAGTCATTGTCGCGCGCAAACGTCATGATGAATTCGAAGACGCGCGGGTCGATTTTCTCGAGCTGCTTGTCCACCGCCACGCAACGCACGTTCTCGTGCACCATGGGCCGGACATACGGCGCATACGAAAGCTTCTGGTCGAAGCCGAAAGTGGAAAGAATGCCCGACAGCCGCTCAGCCCAGTCGCTAGGCCGGAACTCCCTGCCGTTGCTGGTGATGCCCTGGATGATAATTTCGTATGGATTACAGATCATTGGCTATCAGCTGAATAGAAGATTCGGAGGCGCGCATTCAAGCCCCGCGCTGAGCGAATTGTACCACCGCGCATCAGCGAACGAACGCGTCCAGCCATCCGGCGAACGCTCAAGCTGCTGCAGCGTTCTTGCCAGTAACCGACAAACCGCTGAATAATAGCCGTTTTATCAGAAAAAACGTGCGCGCGATTGCCGCGACGACAAAGGCCTGCCGATGCGTCATTACCTGCAATTCTCCGACTTCTCCCGCGAAGAGTACGACTACCTGTTCCGGCGCACCAAGATCATCAAGGAGCGCCTGAAGGCCGGCGAGCTTTACCAGCCCTTCGTCGGCAAAGTGCTCGGCATGATCTTCGAAAAATCGTCGACGCGTACCCGGGTGTCGTTCGAAGCCGGGATGGCACAGTTCGGCGGTCACGCCATGTTCATCCAGAGCAAGGACACCCAGTTGGGCCGCGGCGAACCGATCGAGGACGTCGCGCAGGTTATCAGCCGCATGGTCAACATCGTCATGGTGCGCACCTACGAGCAGAGCATCATCGAGCGCTTTGCCGAGAATTCGCAGGTACCGGTGATCAACGGCCTGACCAACGAATACCACCCGTGTCAGATCATGGCCGACATCTACACCTATATCGAACGCTTCGGCTCGATCGAAGGCAAGACGGTGGCGTGGATCGGCGACAGCAACAACGTCAGCCGTACCTGGCTGCAGGCCGCCAAGACGTTCAACTTCAAGCTCAACCTCGCCTGCCCGCGTGGTTATGAAATGACCGTGCTCGATGGCCAGACCTACGGCAGCGAGAACTTCGAGCAGTTCTACGACCCGTACCAGGCCGCGCGTGATGCCGACATCGTCACCACCGACGTCAGCGTGTCGATGGGTTACGAGCGCGAAACGCTGCAGCGCAAGAAGGACTTCATCAATTACAAGGTGTCGGAAAAGCTGATGATGCAGGCCAAGGCCAAGGCCTTGTTCATGCACTGCCTGCCGGCACACCGCGGCGAGGAAGTCGATCCGGAAGTGATCGACGGACCGCAATCGGTTGTCTGGGACGAAGCGGAAAACCGCATGCACACCCAGAAAGCCGTGATCGAATATCTGCTGCTGGGCAAGATCGAGGACTGATTCAACCGTGTCGATTCTGGGTATCACCGACATCGCGACCTATCTGGTCGGTACCGTGGTCATCATTCTGATGCCAGGGCCGAACTCGCTGTTTGCGCTGTCGGTCGCCGCCAAGCGCGGCGCCCGTGCCGGCTTTGCAGCGGCCGCGGGCATCGTCACCGGCGACTTCGTGCTGATGCTGGCCGCAGGGCTCGGCGTTGCCTCGCTGATGCAGGCCTATCCGGTGGCATTCGATCTGGTTCGATATGCCGGCGCCGCCTATCTGGGCTGGCTGGGGCTGAAGCTGGTGTTCGGCCGTCGGGGTCCAAACAACGCCGAGCAGATCGACGTGCCGGCCCAGCACATCTACAAACAGGCGTTGTCGATCTCGCTGGTCAACGTCAAGGCCATCCTGTTTTTCATGGCCTTCTTCCCGCAGTTCGTCGATCCGTCCTACCCGCATGTCGCGGTCACGTTCGCCGCGCTTGGACTGATCGTTCAGTTCACCAGCATCAGCTATCTGACCTTGCTGATCCTCGCTGGCGCGCGCATCGCGCAAAGGCTGGCGCGACGACGATGGATCGCGCCGCTGCTGGGCAGGCTCACCGGCCTGCTGTTTGTCAGCTTCGGCGCCAGACTCGCACTGGGGCGCTAGGCCCCAAAACCGTTATTTCCGGTTGCGCATGCGCAACCGCTCCTGTTTGACCCAACTGTTACCGATCGGGGAATTCCATGTCTGATGTAAAGAAAGTCGTACTCGCCTATTCGGGCGGCCTGGACACGTCGGTGATCCTGAAGTGGCTTCAGGACACCTATCAGTGCGAGGTCGTCACCTTCACCGCCGACCTAGGCCAGGGTGAAGAGCTGGCGCCGGCACGTGAAAAGGCCCTGAAGTTCGGCATCAAGCCGGAAAACATCTACATCGACGACGTGCGTGAAGAGTTCGTCCGCGATTTCGTCTTCCCGATGTTCCGCGCCAACGCGCTGTACGAAGGCGAATACCTGCTCGGCACCTCGATCGCCCGCCCGCTGATCGCCAAGCGCCTGATCGAAATCGCCCGCGACACCAAGGCCGACGCGATCAGCCACGGTGCGACCGGCAAGGGCAACGACCAGGTTCGTTTCGAGCTCGGCGCCTACGCGCTGATGCCGGAAGTGAAGGTCATCGCGCCGTGGCGCGAGTGGGATCTGCTGAGCCGCGAAAAGCTGATGGCCTACGCCGAAGCCAACGGCATCGAAGTCGATATGAAGCACAAGAACGGCGGTGCGCCGTACTCGATGGACGCCAACCTGCTGCACATCAGCTTCGAAGGCCGTCACCTCGAAGACCCGAAGGCCGTGGCCGAGGAATCGATGTGGCGCTGGACCGTGTCGCCGGAAGCGGCACCGGATGCGGCCGAGTTCGTCGACCTCGAGTTCGAGAACGGTGACGTCGTCGCGATCAACGGCGTGCGTCTGAAGGCCCACGAAGTGCTGGCCAAGCTGAACGAACTTGGCGGCAAGCACGGCATCGGCCGTCTTGATCTGGTCGAAAACCGCTACGTCGGCATGAAGAGCCGCGGCTGCTACGAAACCCCGGGCGGCACCATCCTGCTGAAGGCCCACCGCGGCATCGAGTCGATCACCCTCGACCGTGAAGTGGCGCACCTGAAGGATGACCTGATGCCGCGCTACGCCAGCCTGGTGTACAACGGCTACTGGTGGAGCCCGGAGCGCGTGGCGCTGCAAACCCTGATCGACCACACCCAGAAGAACGTCAACGGCTGGGTTCGCGTCAAGCTGTACAAGGGCAGCGTTTCGGTCGTTGCACGCGACTCGAAGGACACGCTGTTCGATCAGACGATCGCGACCTTCGACGATGACGGCGGCGCCTACAACCAGGCCGATGCCGGCGGCTTCATCAAGCTGAACGCGCTGCGCCTGCGCATTGCCGGCAAGAAAGGCCGCTGATCGCCGTCCCGCTTGCCGGGGGCTTGAACCCCCACAGCAAGCGGCTGCTTCCCACTACCAGCAGGACTGAGTACGAATCCGATGCTCGAAGCCTTTTTGAATATGGACGAAGAGACGTTCACCACCCTGTCGGTGACCATCCTCTGCACCGCGCTGATCGCGTACATGTGCTTCATCATTTACAAATTGGCCAAGGACTCCAAGGCCGGACGCTACGGCACCATCGTGCTGGCTTTCGTACTCGGCTTCGGCATGTTCGGCTTCATCGCCAAGACAGTCCTGACCGAAGTGCTGCAAAAATAACCTGACCGCCAAGGAGTTGTTTGTGTCCCAGTTCGACAATGTTGCCGTCGTCAAGAAAGCCAATGTCTACTTCGACGGCAAGTGCGTATCGCACACCGTCATCCTCGCCGACGGCACCCGCAAGTCGGTCGGCGTGATTCTGCCGGCCAAGCTGGTGTTCAACACCGGCGCACCGGAAATCATGGAGCTGATCGACGGCAGCTGCACGGTCAAGCTCGCCGGCGAGAGCGAAGCCCGCGCCTACAAGGGCGGCGAATCGTTCAATGTGCCGGGTGATTCGAGCTTCGAAATCGACGTGTCCGACACCGTGCACTACGTCTGCCACTTCGGCTGATGCAACCGGGGCGGCAATTGCTGCCCCGTATTTACCTAGCAAGAGAAAGACCATGCCCTCATTTGATATCACCTCCGAAGTCGACATGGTCGCGATGAAAAACGCGATCGATGTGGCCGAGCGTGCCATCGTCAACCGTTACGATTTCAAGGGCACCAGCGCCAAGGTCGAACTGAACGAGAAGGACGAAACCATCACCTTGCATGGCGATTCGGACTTCCAGCTCGACCAGATCAAGGAACTGCTATTTCCCGCCCTCGAGAAGAAAGAGCCGGACAGCAGCAAGCGTCTTGAAGCCGGCGAAGTGCAAAAGATTTCCGGCAACAAGGTCAAGCAGGTGCTGAAGGTCAAGGCCGGCATCGACCAGGAGCTGGCCAAGAAGATCATCAAGCTGATCAAGGATGGCAAACTCAAGGTACAGACGGCGATTCAGGGCGATGCGGTGCGCGTTACCGGCGCCAAGCGCGATACCCTGCAGGAAGTGATCGCGCTGATCCGCAAGTCGATCACCGACTTCCCGCTGCAGTACCAGAACTTCCGCGACTGAGTTTTCGCGCATGCGCAAAACCCTGCTGCGCTGGTCAGCACGCCAATCGCTACTGAGCGGTGCCGTGACCGCCTTGTTCGCGCTTGGCCTGCTGCTGATCCTCAGCCTGCAGGTCAATAACTCCTATCGCGCCGAGGTACAGCGCGCGCGCGACGAAGCGCAGAACCTCGCTGGCGTGCTGGAAGGCCAGTTGGGTTCGGCCTTGCGCGAAATCGATCTGGTCATCAATGGCCTGACACAACAGCTGCAGCCGGCCGACCTGCGCGAGCAGGACCTGGGCGAAACCCGCAACAAGGAGCTGCAGAGCCTGTTGCTCGACCAGTTGGCGCAAATCCGACAGCTCGACAACCTCGGGCTCTTCAGCCCCGGCGCGGTACTGACGCACCGGGCGCTTGATGTGCCCGGCAGCAATATCCCGCTCAAGCCCGAATCACTCGAACGATTGCGCAACAACCCCTTCGTCGAGCGTGATTACGTTCGGCTCACCAATAACGATGGCCTGCAGCGCCCAGGCCTGATCATCGTGCGTCGTGTTGAAACCACGTCGGGCCAGCTCGACGGCTGGGTCGGCGCGACGCTCACGACACAATACTTCGACCGTGTTTTCGGTACGCTGTCGCTGGGGCAACAGGGCGTGGCGATGCTCGTCGACGAGCGGCTTGGCGTCATCGCCAGTTATCCGGCCAAGCCTGCCGGCTTCGAGCCTGACGCGGCCACGCTGCGCGCGCTCCGCGATGGCGCACAGGACGGGATCCAGATCCGCCAGACCCGGGTCGACGGCATCACGCGCCAGACCGCCTATCAGCAGATCGGTCACAGCCCCTTCTTCGTCGCGGTCAGTCTGTCGTCGAATGACTATCTCGCGCGCTGGCAGACCGAGACGCGGTACTACCTGATCGGCGGCGCCTTGTTGCTGGCGATGGCGTTGCTGATGACGTATTTTTTCTGGCAATCGCGGCAGCTGTCGACCCACCTGCGCCACAAGGAAAAACGCCTCGACGCCAGCGAATCACGGTTTCGCCAGATGATCGAAACGACGCCAGTTGCACTCGTGCTGAGCCGACCCGGCGATCATTTCATCACCTACATCAATCAACAGGCTGCGCAGATGTTTGCCTTGCCCCAGGCCGCGGCGCTGTCGATGCGTGTATTCCAGCTCTATCAGGACCGGCTCGACTTCCTCAATCAGCTTGAGAACGTTCGCCAGGGACAAGCTGTACGCAATCTAGAAGTGAGACTGCGCCGCAGCAATGGCGAAACGTTCTGGGGCCACCTGTCGATGTCGCTGGCACAGGGTAGCGCCGGCACCACGTTGCTGATCGGCATCAGCGACATCACCGAGCACAAGGCACTGGAGACCGAACTACAGCATCGGGCCACGACCGACGGCCTGTCCGGCCTGGCCAATCGTGCCCATTTCATGGATGTCGCCAACCATGAGCTGATCCGGGCACAGCGCTACGGCCGGCCGCTGACCTTGATGATGATCGACATCGACCACTTCAAGCGCATCAACGACGAGTACGGCCACGATGCCGGCGACGCGGCGATTCGCGCCATCGCGGCACTGTGCCGCAGCACGCTGCGCGACGCCGACCTGATCGGCCGCCTGGGCGGCGAAGAATTCGCAGCCTTGCTGCCGGAAACGCCGATGCCGATGGCGCTGCTGGTAGCCGAGCGGCTGCGCGCCCGGATCGAGTCGCACGAGCTGATCATTCCCAGCGGCGAAACAATCCGCTTTACCACCAGTATCGGCCTCACTGCATTGGCGCCAAACGACGCGTTGATCGATCCGCTACTCAAGCGCGCCGACCTCGCCTTGTACGAAGCCAAGCATGGCGGCCGCAATCGGGTCAGCCAGCGTCACAGCGACGCACTCGCCTCTTGATCGGCATCAAGGCCTGCCTTGCATACACTTGGCATATTGGGGCATCAACGCCGGAGCCCCATCATGGAAAATACGCCGCTGCAAACGCTGTTCATGTCCGATATCGGCCTGCTGAGCCTGTTTACCATTGCCTTTGTCTGCGGCATGGCCGTTTATCTTTGCTGGTTCATTCGCCGCAACGTGCTCAATGCCGTTGAGTCCGAGGACAAGCCGGTTTCATCGCGGGAATAAAAAAAAGGCGGGTTCCCCCGCCGTTTTTTTATTCCGAGTCAGGCAACTCTATCAAGTAGAAATGCTCGCGATTCTCACCCGCGCGCTGCCCTTCCCAGCGCACCCAGGAGCCGGCCGGCGGCGTACCCTGGCGTAGCACCAAGGGGCATTCGTCTGCAGTCGGACCGTTGCGGAGCCGGATGCCGGCAAAATAATCCAGCGACGCCAGCATCGATGTCGACACTTCACCGGCAATGCATCCCGGCACTTGCTGATCCAGCACCTGTCGCAATGACAGTGCAACGTCGCGATAGCTCTTCGAAGCATCAAGCCACGGTTGCCACAGGCCGATCAGCACGCCCCAGATTAGGGTCACGCCACACGCCCAGTTGGTCACGGCTTGACGACCGAGTGAGCGCTTGCGCAGCAACACCGAGCACCAGACGACCGTCATCAGCACCGCCAGCAGCAGACCGCCAAAATGCCACGAGCGCTGATAGGCCGGACTGGCAGCCTGCAAGGCCATGCTCCAGCTGGCAGGCACGCCGAGATGCAGGACCAGCCAGCCCAGCCACAACAGACCGGCACCGATGCCGAACGTCATCACGCCAAACCAGTTCAGCGCAGCAGCGGCGCCACGCCGCAAGCTATCGATGCCGGCACCGGCCAGCAGCGCCAGCGATGGCAGCAATACCAGCAGATCCGACTCGCGCGCATCGCCCGCCAGCAGCAACCACAGCAGGCCCAGCCCCGCCATTGC
The DNA here is from genome assembly GCF_050916355.1 of Jeongeupia wiesaeckerbachi. Taxonomy (GTDB): domain Bacteria; phylum Pseudomonadota; class Gammaproteobacteria; order Burkholderiales; family Chitinibacteraceae; genus Jeongeupia; species Jeongeupia wiesaeckerbachi. Next base: position 2,411,980 of record NZ_CP136946.1, on the reverse strand, counting down.
GGCAGGCAGAATCAATCTGGGCTGGGTGCGGAGTTCGGCGCGATTGCTCCAGAGCCCCCAGAACGCCAGCGGCAGCGCCGGCCAGGCAAACCACAGCACGACCGACAGCACGTAGCCGGTCGAGCCAAACAGGGCAACGTCGCCAAGCCCGTCATAAGGTCCCAAGGCAAACAAGTGCAGCCAATGGGCAAAGGCGGCCGGATCGAACCGCGCCAGATCGATCAACCAGATGGCGCCAATGGGGAGCGCAACCACCAAGGCCGCAAGCAGCGTCACCAGATAGGCAAGGCGACGCCACGGGCCAACGGCGCCGACAGCCACCGCCATCAACACCGCCAGCGCCAATTGTCCCAGATTGCTACCGGCAATCAGCACCAGCCAGACCAGGCCCAGCAGCAGCCCCGCCTGCAATGGCTGACGGCGCGCATAGGCCAGTGCATAGGCCAGCCAGGAAAAGGCGGTCAGCGTCAGAATCGGCGGCGCCAGATGGTGTCCCCAGACGATCAGTCCGATCGATCCGATCAAGACCATCACACAGACACGCCCCTGCCGGCGGCCGAACAGCTCGCGGCCGGCCAGGCCGACCCCCCACATCGCCAGCGCTGTCCACGCCCCGGTCACCAGCCGCGCAGCATCATGGATCTGCATCCCGAGCTTGCCGAGTGGCCAGGCAAACAGCGCGGCACTCCAGTAGTACAGCGGACCGGCAATCAGATGCGGCTGCTCGCCAAAAAACGGCAACGACCAGTGTTGTCCGGACAGGAAACGTCCGATGACCGCTGCGGTTTCCAGCTCACCCGGCTTCCATGGATCGTGCCCCACCAGCCCTGGGAAGACCCAGAACACACAGAGCATCAACAGCAGCCAAGGCTTGTCAGACGGCGGCTGGGGCGTTTCTCGTTCGGAAGGCGGCAGATAGGTCAGCATGCGGATGCAGATCGGAGACGTTGGGAGGCGCGAAGGGAAAGGATAAGCGCAGAAGACAAAAAAGGCAGCCGTAAAGCTGCCTTTTTGTTTGACCGGGTTCCGGCTTACTTGCTGTACATCGCGTACTTGTTGCGGAACTTCTCGATACGGCCGGCGGTGTCGACAATCTTTTGCTTGCCGGTGTAGAACGGATGCGATTCCGACGACACGTCCAGACGCACGACCGGGTATTCCTTACCGTCGGTCCACTTCATGGTTTCGGCGCCCTTGGCCTTCAGGGTCGAGCGGGTCAGGAATTTGAAGTCAACGCTTGCGTCGAAGAAGATGACTTCTTTGTATTCGGGATGGAGATCGGCTTTCATGGTTTTTCCTAAGGTTTGCGCGCCGGGATTGTGCCGGCGCAAGACCCGATATTATTCCAGATCGGGTCCAGTGCGGCAAGGTTAGCGGCGCATCGAATCGAAGAAATCGTTGTTCGTCTTCGTGGCCTTGATCTTGTCGAGCAGGAATTCCATCGCCTCAAGATCGTCCATCGGGTAAAGCAGCTTGCGCAGCACCCAGATTTTCTGCAGCTGTTCCTGCGGGATCAGCAACTCTTCGCGACGGGTACCCGAGCGGTTGATGTTGATCGCCGGGAACTGGCGCTTTTCGGCCATGCGGCGATCAAGGTGCAATTCGTTGTTGCCGGTGCCCTTGAACTCTTCGTAGATCACGTCGTCCATGCGCGAACCGGTATCGATCAGCGCGGTGGCGATGATCGTCAGGCTGCCGCCCTCTTCGATATTGCGCGCGGCGCCGAAGAAGCGCTTCGGGCGCTGCAATGCATTGGCGTCGACACCACCGGTCAGCACCTTGCCCGAAGCCGGAACGACGGTGTTGTAGGCGCGAGCCAGACGCGTGATCGAATCGAGCAGGATGACAACGTCCTTCTTGTGCTCGACCAGACGCTTGGCCTTTTCGATGACCATTTCGGCGACCTGCACGTGGCGCGTCGCCGGCTCGTCAAACGTCGAGCTGATGACTTCGCCGCGCACCGAGCGCGTCATTTCGGTCACTTCTTCCGGACGCTCGTCGATCAGCAAGACGATCAACACCACGTCCGGGTGATTGGCGGTAATCGCGTGGGCGATATTCTGCAGCATCACGGTTTTACCGGTTTTCGGCGGCGCCACCACCAGCGCGCGCTGACCCTTGCCGATCGGCGCGATCAGATCGATCACGCGGCCGGTGATGTTTTCTTCGGCCTTGATCGCCCGCTCGAGATTGAGGCGGCGATTCGGGAACAGCGGCGTCAGGTTTTCGAACAGGATCTTGTTCTTCGAGACTTCCGGCGGCTGGTCATTGATCTTGTCGACCTTCACCAGCGCAACATAACGCTCGCCCTCTTTCGGCGTGCGGATCTCGCCCTCGACGGTATCGCCGGTGTGCAGGTTGAAGCGGCGGATCTGGCTCGGACTGACGTAAATGTCATCCGGACCGGCAAGATAGCTGGTGTCCGGGCTGCGCAGGAAGCCGAAACCATCGGGCAGCACTTCCAGCGTACCGTCACCGAAGATGCTCTCGCCCTTCTTGGCCTGGTTTTTGAGCAGCGCAAAGATCAAATCCTGCTTGCGCATGCGGTTGGCGCCGTCGATTTCGAACTTGGTGGCCATTTCGACCAGTTCGGTAACGTGCAGCGGCTTAAGGTCGGACAAATGCATAGGGGCGGCCGATAGAATATGGGCGGTGGAGTCGGGAAGACCAGGATTGGTGCGGGAACGGCTGCGCGGGAGAACCCCGACGCATAGAATAGTTGTAAGCGTATACGCCAACAAAACGCAATGTCAAGGCGGGCAGCCCTGGGGCTTGCCCGCCTTGCGAACCACCGACGCGTGCGGCGGCCGGGAAATTACAGGTTGCTGTCGAGGAAAGCAGTCAGTTGCGACTTCGACAGTGCGCCAACCTTGGTCGCCTTCACTTCGCCGTCGACGAACAGCATCAGCGTCGGAATGCCACGAATACCGAACTTCGGCGGCGTACCCTGGTTTTCGTCGATGTTGAGCTTGGCGATCTTGAGCTTGCCGGCGTAATCAACCGCCACTTCGTCAAGAATCGGCGCGATCATCTTGCAAGGGCCGCACCATTCAGCCCAGTAGTCGACGAGGACCGGGGTCTGTGCCTGAAGCACGTCGGCGTCAAAGCTGGCATCGGTTACTTGCACGATATGTTCGCTCATGAAAAATCTCCGCTTGGTGTGGTGTGGTTGCCGATGCGCCGCAGCGCGGCGTTATCGAATCAATGGGGGCATTTTATCGTCATTCAATCACGAACCGGCAAAAACGATTCAATCGCCACGATAGCGCACAGCTACAAGGCCGCACCGACCGCATCGGCCAGACGCTCTACCGCCGTGACGGTCATGCCTTCGATCGGCTGGCGCGGCCGGTTGGCCTTGGGCACGATCGCATGGGTAAAGCCGAGCTTGGCAGCTTCGCGCAATCGCTCCTGGCCGCGCTGTACCGGCCGGACCTCACCGGCGAGGCCGACCTCGCCGAACACCACCAGCTTGTGCGGCAAGGGCTTGTCCTTGAGGCTGGAGACGATCGCCAGCAGCATTGCCAGATCGGCGGCCGGCTCGCTGATCCGGACCCCGCCGACGGCGTTGATGAACACGTCCTGATCGAACGCGGCAATGCCGGCGTGCCGGTGCAAGACCGCGAGCAGCAAGGCCAGCCGGTTCTGCTCGACGCCGACGGCCAGCCGCCGCGGCTGCGGCGCGTGTGCGTCGTCGACCAGCGCCTGCACCTCGACCAGCATCGGCCGCGAGCCTTCCTGCGTCACCAACACACACGAGCCGGACACCGGCTCCTTGTGCTGGCTTAAAAACAGCGCCGACGGATTGGCAACTTCCTTGAGCCCCTTGTCGGTCATCGCAAAGACGCCGAGCTCGTTGACCGCGCCGAAACGGTTCTTGATCGCGCGGATCAGCCGGAAGCTCGAATGCGTATCGCCTTCGAAGTACAGCACCGCATCGACGATGTGTTCGAGCACGCGCGGCCCGGCCAGCGCGCCCTCCTTGGTGACGTGACCGACCAGCAGAATGGTCGTGCCGTGGCGCTTGGCAAAGCGCGTCAGCTGCGCCGCGCACTCGCGCACCTGGGCGACGCTGCCCGGCGCACTCGTCAGTTGCTCGGTGTACATGGTCTGGATCGAGTCGATGACGACAACCTGCGGCTTCTCACGATCGAGCATGGTCAGGATGCGCTCGAGGCCGATTTCGGCAAACAGCGACACCGGCGCATCGGCCAGATCGAGCCGCTTGGCACGCAGCGCGATCTGCTGCGCCGATTCCTCGCCCGAGACGTAAAGCACCTTGCGCGACGAGGCCAGCCGGGTCAGCGCCTGCAGCAACAGCGTCGACTTGCCGATACCGGGATCGCCGCCGATCAGCACCACGCCGCCGGGCACCAGCCCGCCGCCGAGCACGCGATCCAGCTCGCCAATACCGGTTGCCGTGCGCGGCAGCTCCTCGGCGTCGACATCCGCGAGCTGCCGGACCTGACCGTCGGCGGCAAGCGCGGCGAAGCGGTTACCGCTGGCGCTCGGCTTGGCTTCGGCAATGGTCTCGCTCAGCGAGTTCCACTCGCCGCAGCTCGGGCATTGCCCCTGCCACTTCGGCGACAGGCCGCCGCAGGCGTTGCAGCTGTAAACGGTTTTGTCTTTGGCCATCGGGGGCTCGTACGTCGATGAATCAGCCCGCCATTGTAGCAGCGCAATGCAAACGGCCCGCTTGCGCGGGCCGTGGCGGGGAGAAATACCGGCAGTTACAGGTATTTGAACAGACTCATCCCCTGCACCTTCGAGAACGTCGCCCGCGCGGCGTCGAGCAGTGTCTGCGTCATCGCAAAATCGCTGAGCGCCTTGGTGTAGTCCAGATCCTGCAGGCCGGACAGCGTCTTGCTGTACTGCAGATCCAGATCCTCATTGGTGCTGCGCACCGATTCGGTTTCCTTCATCCGCGCGCCGATCGACGCCTGCGTCGTCAGCACGCTGTCGAGCGCGTTCGACAAATTGCCGATCACCCGGCCCAGGCCGGTCTGGTACGTCGCCTTCGAATTCTCGTCGAACTGCGTCGCACCGAGGATGCCCGAGAAATCGGCCAGCATCGAGAACATATCCTGGCTCTGCGACGGCTTGACGCTGAAGCTGTCGCCGTTGGCCGGTACACCCTTGACGCTGATCGACACACCGGCGTCCCAGTTGGCGCCGGCCGGATCGGTCGGCAGGCGCTTGAACTCGATCTCGCTACCGGCGTTGTAGCCACGCGGCATCGCCCCGGCGCGCGCACCGCCGGCGTAATCGTAGCCATCGATCATCGACTTGTTGCTCGTTGCATCGACAATGTCGTACGTCGTCGCACCAGCCGCATCGACGCTGAACGACACCTTGTAGTCCCGCACGTTGCCGGTAGCGTTCCATTGCAGCGGATTGGTCACCGTGCCGATGTCGACCGTCCCCGACCCGGTATTACCAGCGGTAGCGCCGGTCTGGAATATGCCGTTGCCGTTCTTCACCGAGCCGAAAACCGCACTGCCCGAATCCGAAATCGGCAGATTGCGCGAGGCCGAGATCTGCACCAGCCGCTGGCCTTCGTCGCCGAGATACTGGACGTTGCCGAAGCTGGACTCGGAAAACGGCTTGGTGCTGCCACGGAATCCGGAAAACAGGTATTGGCCGGTGCCGTCGGTGGTATTCGCCAAGCCCATCAGCTCTTCATAGCGTGACTTCAACTCGACGTTGACCGATTGCAGGTCCGCGCTGCTCAACGCCGGATTGCCCGCCTGCACCGCCAGCTGCTGGACGTTCTGCACCAGCTCGACGACCTGTTGCAGCGTCGATTCGGTCAGCCCGAGCGCCGAATCGACCGCCTTGCTGTTGACGCTGTACTGCGCATTGACCGACTGCGCCTGATTCACCGACAGCGCGCGTGCGGCGCCGATCGGGTCGTCCGACGGCGTCAGGATGCGCCGGCCGGTGGACAGCTGGTTCTGCAACCGTACCTGCGTCGACTGCTGCGACTGCAAGCCGCGGTTGCTCAGGGCATAAACCGTGCTGGTGGCGACACGAATGGCCATCTTGTTCTACCTCAGTTCGCGATCTGCAGGATGCTCTGGAAAGCCTCCTGCGCAATCTGGATGACCTTGCTGGCGGCCTGATAGGCCTGCTGGTAACGCAGCAGATTGGCCGCCTCTTCGTCGAGGTTGACGCCGGCAACCGACGCCCGCGCATCCTCGGCCTGGCCGAGCACGGTGTCCTGTGCGTCGGCCATGATCTTGGCGTCGTTGGTCTGGACACCGACCGCCGACACCATCTGGCCGTAGGCATCCTGGAAGCTGACCGAGCCCTTGTTCATCAGCTTCTGCGTCTGCAGCCCGGCCATCGCCAGCGCGTTGCGGCCGTCGGCGTCGCCATTGGTGTTCGGGCCGATCTTGACGGTGTCGCCGGCCGCCGGCGTACCGTCGAGTTTCATCGACCAGCCGTTGGCCGAAACCGTCATCCCCGGGGTATAGGCCTGTGCCGGGCCAGGGAGACCAGTGACTGGATCGGTAATCGTGAACGACGTCGGCGACGTGAAATTGATCGTCATCGGGTTCTGCAGCGTAGCACCGGGCTTCCAGGTCGCATCGGTCACCGGCACCGTCACCGCCGGCTGCGAATACGTCAGCGAGCCGGTATTGGTCTTCGGTGCCGACGCGATGACCGGGCCGGCTGCGGCCACACGGTTCGGATCGGTCATGCTGACCGACAGGCCGCGGATGAAACCGTCGGTCGGTGAAACGGTGAAGCGGTCGCCGGCGTTCATCGAACCGCTGGCAATCGACAGCTTGATGCCGTCGACGACCGGGCCCGCAGCCATCGCGGCCGGGCTCAGCACGGTTTTCTGCTTGTCCGACTGCCGGGTCACGACGTAGTTGGTACCGTCGAATGCCAGTTCGTAATTGCTCGCGGTCAACTGGCCCACGTCGGCCACATAGCCGGTCACCTGCGCATTGCCGGTATTGCCCGTGTTGGACAGCACCGAGCCGAGCACCGGCGCGCCACTGACCGGATCGGTCTTGAAGCCGAACATGCCGGTGCCGAGTGCGCCGGTCAGGTCGATGCCGGCACGCTGCTGGGTATTGATCGCCTGCGTGGTCGCCATGGCAATCTGGTTCAGCGACGACTGCGCGGTATCGAGCGTCTTGCTGCGGAAATCGAGCAATCCCTGCAACTTGCCGCCGGTCAGCTGATTCTCGGGCAGGAACACCACATTATTGTTCTGCTTGTAGACGATCGACAGTCGGCGCGGATCGCCCGGCGACGCCTCGACGCCGAGTTCGAACGGCTGGTTGCCGACGACGAGGCTCTGGCCGTTGCCGATGAAGACGTTGATCGAGCCGTCTTCCTGCGTGGTCGCGGTCGCCTTCACAAAGGTGTTGAGCTGTTTGACCAATTCGTCACGCTGGTCGAGCAGATCGTTGGGCGGATGGCCGCTGCCACCCTGCACCGCAATCTGGTTGTTCAGCTCGGCAATCTGCTTGGAAATGGCGTTGATGCTCGACGTGGTATTGGTCAGTTCGCCATTGAGGTTATCGCGCAGCTCGGTCAGTCGCTGATCGAACACCTGGAAGCGGTTGACCAGCGTCTGCGCCGACGACAGCAGCGCCTGCCGCGACGGTGCATTCGACGGATTGGTGGCGACATTCTGGATCGCGCTGAAGAAATCCTGCAGCGCCGGCGTCACCCCGGCAGTCGGGTCGGCGACGATATTGTCGACTTCGCTCAGATGCGACAGCAGCTGGTTGTAATAGCTGGACTGCGCCTGCGCGGTCTGGACGTTGCGGGTGAGAAACTGGTCGTAAGAGCGACGAATTTCGTCGACGCGAACGCCGAGGCCGACAAAACCGCTGCCGCTGAGCTGCGGATACGGCGCGCTCTGAACGATGTTCTGACGCGAGTAACCCGGTGTACCGCCGTTGACGATATTGTGACCCGTCACGGTCAGACCGAGGTTGGCCGCGTTAAGGCCGGAAACGCCAATCCCGAAGATGCTGGAAGCCATGATTGATTACTCCGAATACTCCTGCTTATCGGCAGGATGGGCATTAACTTGAGGCGGCGCCGTTCAATTGTCGGCCGATCCGGCGTGCCACCGAGGCAAACTTGTCGGCGTACTGCGGATCGGTGGCGTAGCCCTTGGCCTGCAGCGCGCGAGCAAAGCCGAGCGCATCCTCGCCCTTGCCGACCGCTTCGCCGAAGCGGCGACGGATCAGCCCGGCGTAATCGGCCAGCGCGTCGGTGTACGAATCGTAGGCGCGGAATGACTCGACCCGCTTCTGCGCCACGCCATCGACGTACTCGGTCGTCATCACGTCGACGGTCTTGCCCTGCCAGTCCTTGCTCGCCTTGATGCCGAACAGGTTGTGACTGTCGCCACCGGCCGCATCGCGGATCGGCTTCTTGCCCCAGCCGGTTTCCAGCGCCGCATGCGCCAGCAGCAGCTGCGGTGCGACGCCGAGCGTCGGCGCCACCGACTTGGCGGCAGCCAGCACCTTGTCGACAAAGCCACCGCCGGTCACGGCCGAAGCAGAGAAGTCATTACCCCGGGTCCCGCCACGGCCTGCCGCCGAAGCGGCAAAGTATTGCCCGACCATCCCGTCACGGCCGGCCGCCGAAGCGGCAGAATTTGCCGCCACACTGCCGCCGGTCACCGGTGCCAGTTCGCCCTGTTGCCGCGACTGGTGCCGCTGCACCGTCTTCAGCAAGGCCGGATTCTGCATGACCTCGATCTGCCGCTCGATGGAACCGGCCAGCCCGACGCCGCCACGCTTGGCCAGCGTCAGCGCCATCTGCTGGTCGTACAAACCGCGGTACAGATCGGTCGACGACGACTGCAACTCGTCGTAATGCGGCGATGCGTCGCGCATCGACTTGACCAGTTGCTGCATCAGCAGGCTTTCGAACTGTTGCGCCACCGCGTGCGCGGCGGCCTTCGGCGACGTTTTGGCCGTCTGGCGCAAGGCATCGACACCGCGCACATCGGCGGCGAAATCCTGCACGGTTGAAACGGGAGTACGGGTCAGCATGAGAAAACCACGGCAAGGCTACCGCCGTTTATAAGCAAATGCTGTGCCTGACAAATTGAACCTCGCTTCAATTGAGGTTCAAACCAAGACAGACCTTTTCGCCAAATGTGCCAAAGCGCAGAAACCGGTGCGTATTGCAGTCCGCATCCCCGCCTTTGGACACCCCCGAGCACGGGCCGAAACAAGGCGCATCGCAGCAGCGCCAAAGCGCCGGCGTGATCAGATCACCTCAAGCTCGGCCTTCAGGCTGCCCGCCGCCTTCATCGCCTGCAGGATAGACAGCAGATCCTGCGGCGTGGCGCCGACGGCGTTGAGGGCGCGGACGACGTCGCGCAGGTTGGCCGCTTTCGGCAAGCGAACCACACCGCCCGAGTCGGACTGGATCTGCACGTCGGCATTGGCCACGGTCCGGGTACGGCCACCGGCCAGCGGGTTCGGTTGCACCACCTGGTTGTCGGTCGTGATCGTCACCGTCAGGTTGCCATGCGACACCGCGCACGGATCGATCTCGACCGACTGGTTCATCACGACCGACCCGGTCCGGGCGTTGATGATGACCTTGGCGATGGCTGGCGCCGGATTGACGTCGATGTTTTCGAGCCGGCCGAGGAAGGCGACGCGCTGGTTGGCGTCCTGCGGCGCCCGCACCTGAACGACGCGACCGTCGAGCGCGGCGGCCACCGGGCCGAAGTTGCGGTTGATCGCGTCGACCATGCGGCTGGCCGTGGTGAAATCGGTCGTCAGCAGTTCGAGCTGGACGAACTCGCTGTTGTTCATCGTATTCGGCACCGCACGCTCGACCGTGGCGCCGTTCGGAATCCGCCCGGCAGCGAGCGAGTTGATCGTCACGCTGCTGCCCGCTGCCGATGCACCGGCGCCCGGAATGATGATATTGCCCTGCGCCATGCCGTAGGTCTGGCCGTCGGCGCCCTTCAACGGCGTCAGCACCAGCGTGCCACCACGCAGGCTCTTGGCGTTGCCGATCGACGAGACGGTCACGTCGAGCGGCTGGCCCGGGCGGGCGAACGCCGGCAAGGTTGCCGTCACGGTCACCGCGGCGACGTTCTTCAATTGCAGATTGCCGCCGGTCGGCACCTGGATACCGAGGTTGTTGAGCATATTGATCACCGACTGCACGGTGAACGGCGTCTGCGTCGTCTGGTCGCCGCTGCCGTCGAGGCCGACGACAAGGCCGTAACCGATCAGCTGGTTGTCACGCACGCCGGCGATTGACGCCAGCTCGCGCAGTTTCTGTGCCTGCGCCGGCAAAGCCGCCAGCATGCCCAGCGCCGACAGCGCCACGATCCATTTTTTCATGCTGGCCCCCATCACGTACCCCATCAGAACGGCATCACGTTGAGGAACAGCCGCTGCAACCAGCCGACCGAATTGGCATCGGCGATCGCGCCCTGCCCGACCTGCTCGATCCGGGCATCGGCGACACGCGTCGACGACACGACGTTGCCGGTCTTGATATCGAACGGATTGACGACGCCGGTGAAGCGCCAAGCGTTCTGGTAGCCGTTGACGGCAATCTGCTTTTCGCCGCCGACGATCAGGTTGCCGTTGGGCAGCACCTCGATCACCGTCACCGCCAGAATGCCGCGCAGCGTATTGCTGTTGTTGGTCGCGCCCTTGCCCGAGAAGGTATTGCCGCTCGACATGCTGACGTTGGCATCGAAGAACTTGCTCAGCGCGCCCGGGAAGTAAGGCAGATCGCCCGAGCCGCCGACCTTGGCGCTACCGTCGCGGTTGGCACTGCTGGTCGACGAGTTGCTGGCACTGAGGTTTTCCTCAATCTGGATCGTCAGCGTGTCGCCGACATAGCGCGCGACGCGCTCTTCGAACAGCATCCGCGACGACGTCGTCTGGAAAATCGCCCCGGGATTTTGCTGCGTCGTCACCGGCGGCAACGGCCTGGCCGTCGTCGGCGCCGAGACGATCTGCGGCTGCATCGATGCGCATGCCGACAATAACGCCGCCATGACCACTGCTAATACACGCGCGAGAGCCTTCACCTTGCTTCCTTTCCCTTCAGATTTTTACAGGTTCGACAGACGTTGCAGCATTTCATCCGACGTCTTCACCGCGCGCGAGTTGATCTCGTAGGCGCGCTGCGCCTCGATCAGGTTCACGAGTTCTTCGGTGACGTTGACGTTCGACGTTTCGACATAGCCCTGATTGATCGCGCCGAGGCCGTTGCTGCCCGGCTGGCCGATATTGGGCGCGCCCGACGCGGCGGTTTCCAGCATCAGGTTGTCGCCGACCGACTGCAGGCCACCCTGGTTGATGAAGCTCGCCAGCTGGATCGTACCGAGCTGCACCGGCGCCGACGTGGCATTGTTGATCACGGCCGACACGGTGCCATCCTTGCCGATGGTCACGCTGGTCGTGCCCTGCGGCACCTGCAGCGCCGGCTGCAGCTGATATCCGCTGGCGGTGACGACATTGCCCTGATTGTCGACCTGGAACGAACCATCCCGCGTGTAGGCGGTATTGCCGTCCGGCAGCGAAATCTGGAAGAAGCCCTGGCCGTTGATGGCCATGTCCAGGTTGCCGTCGGTGAGCTGCAGATTGCCCTGGGTGAAGATGCGCGCGGTGCCGACCGGTTTCACACCGGTACCGAGCTGCAGCCCGGTCGGCAGCTGCGTCTGCTGGCTGGTCGATGCACCGGGCTGGCGCAGATTCACATAGAGCAGGTCCTCGAACACCGCGCGCTGGCGCTTGAAGCCGTTGGTGTTGACGTTCGCCAGGTTGTTCGAGATGACGTCGACGTTCATCTGCATGGCGTCCATGCCGGTCTTGGCGGTCCAGAGCGAGCGAATCATGGCGGTTCCGTATTCTTATAGGGATTGATCAGGCGTTGAACGCCATTACCTGCGACGCGGCGCGGGCATTGTCATTGGCTTTTTGCAGCAGCTGGATCTGCACATCGTACTGACGCTGCGCCGAGATCATGTTGACCAGTTCGGCCACCGGATTGACGTTGCTGCCTTCGAGCATGCCGCCGGCCAGTTTCACCTCGGCCGACGCCGGCGCGGTCTCGCCCGAGCGCTCGCGGAAGAGTCCGTCGCTGCCGCGCTCGAGCCCGGCCACCGCCGGATTGACGAGTTTGAGCCGGCCCAGATCGTTGTTCTGCGTGACGTCGTCGAGCGACACGCCGCTGATGGTGCCGTCCGGGCCGATGGTGATCCGGGTGTTCTCGGGAATCGTGATCGGGCCGTTTTCGCCGAGCACGACCGCACCGCTGCGTGTTTTCAGCAAGCCGGCCGCGTCGATCTCGAAGCTGCCGTTACGCGTGTACGCCTCGCCGGTGCCGGTCTGCACGGTAAACCAGCCGTCGCCGTCGATCGCGGCATCGAGCTCGCGGCCGGTCTGCATCAGCGGCGCCGGCGTGAAATCGGCACCGGTGGTCTGCTCGGTGACGAAAGCGCGGGTCGACAACCCGCCGCCGAGCACCGGCAAGGCGCGGAACGCCGCCAGCTCGGAACGGAAACCCGGCGTCTGCGCATTGGCCAGATTGTTCGAAATGGTGTTCTGCCGCAGCATCGTGTGCTTGGCGCCGGACATCGCGGTGTAGATCAGCCGATCCATGTTTTTTTCCAGTCTGGATTCAAGGGATCCAAACCTGGCTCAGCAGGCGCAGCCGCCTAATGAGTCAGGTTTTAGCCAAGGTTCACCAGGGTTTGCAGGATCGTGTCCTGCGCCGAAATCGTCTTGGCGTTGGCTTGGTAATTGCGCTGCGCAGTGATCAGGTTGACGAGCTCGCCGGTCAGGTCGACGTTCGAATCTTCGAGCGCCGACGACTGCAGCCCGCCGAGGTTGCTCGATCCCGGATCGCCGACGTTGGCCGCGCCCGACGCGAAGGTTTCGCCCCAGCGGTTGTCGCCCAGCGGCTGCAAGCCCTGGACGTTGGCAAAATTCGCCAGCACGACCTGACCGATCACCTTGGTCTGGCTGTTCGAGTACGAGCCGACGATGACGCCGGATTTGTCGACGCTGATGCCGGTCAGCATGCCGTCGGCGTAGCCGTCCTGCGTGTAGGTCGCGCCGAAAGCGCTACCGAACTGGGTGCTCTTGGCAAACGACACCGGGAAGCTGAACGGGCTGGTTGCGCCGTTCGGTGCGGCCAGCGCCGTGGTGAAGGTGAAGCCGGCGGCATTGGTTGCCGGGTTCGACGTGGTGTCGAGCTTGCCGTTGCCGTCGAAATACAGGTAAGCCTGTGCGCCGCCGCTGCCGGTAGCCGGCACCGGGTTGGCGCCGTCGAACGACGTCTGCACTTCCCACTGGTTGGTGCTGGTCTTGGTGAAGTAGAACGTCAGCGAATGGCGCACGCCCTGTGCATCGTAAACGCTGGCGGTCGTCGCATCGGTGTAGGTGGTCGGGTCCTGCACATTGATCGGGCCGACGCCGGTCGGCGGTGCGGCGCGGTCGATGATGGGCTTGGAACCGTCCAGATTGGTGATCATCGCCAGACCGGCATTGGCCAGACCCGATGCACCGGTCGCGCTGGCGCCGACGTTACCGACGGTCAGCTGCAACGGTTGCGGCACACCGCCCTTGTTCAGCAGGCCGCTGCGTGCATCGACCGGCCAGCCCGTCAGCATCTGGTTGCCGTTGACGATGTAGCCATTACGGTCGAGCTGGAACTGGCCGTTGCGGGAGTAGCTGACGCTGCCGTTCGGATCGACCACGCGATAAAAGCCGTTGCCGGTAATCGCCAGATCGAGCGGATTGCTCGTGGTGCTGATATTGCCCTGGCCGAACTGCTGCGCAACGCTATCGAGCCGCGAACCGATGCCGGCGAGCGTGCCCGAGTTGGCGAAGGTCGCTGCGTAGATGTCGGAGAACTCGGCACGCGAGCCCTTGAAGCCGACCGTGCTGGCGTTGGCGATGTTGTTGCCGATGACGTCGAGACTCTTCGACGACGCATTCAGACCGCTCAAACCTTGTTGGAAACCCATCTCTGCCTCCAGCGGCCGGTGTGTACCCGGCCCATTCTGTGTGTTGTTGGTAGCGAATCAGCGCAGTTGTGCGATGTCGGCAAAATCGATGATCTTGCCGCCGGCCAGCTGGACCCTGGGGCCAGTGGCGGAAAAGGTCACGCTCTCGACTTTCTGCCAGCCGAACACGTCGATTTCCTGTCCCTTGCCGCCCAGCTCGGTGGTGGCGCGCACGTGATAGCTGCCTGGAGGCGCATCGGTGCCGTCGGGCAGCTTGCCGTCCCAGTTCACATGGGTGTAACCGCTTTGCGAGGCGCCGACATCGACCGTATCGACGACATTGCCGGCGGAATCCAGAATCGACACCTTGGTCCCGGTATGGCCGGTCGGCAACACCACACCCAGATCAAAACCACCCGGGCCGGTGTAGTTGCTGATCTCCTTGATCGGCGCCATCACATCCTTGCCGACCACGGAAACGGCCTGCAGGCTTTGCGAACCGGCCATACCCGCCATCATCTGCATCATGGTGGTGTTCAGTTGCTGGATGCCGGTGACCGTATTGATCTGCGCCATCTGCGACGTCGTCTGGGCGTTGTCCATCGGGTTCATCGGGTCCTGATTCTGCATCTGCGTGATCAGCAGCTTCAGGAAGCTCTGCTGCATGTCGACAGCGCTGTCCTTGGCCTTGCCGGCCTTGGCGTTGAGTGTGCTGTAGTCGAAACCACTGGTGGCGTTGACGGCGGACATGGTGCGCTCTCCGGTACGGATTAGACTTGGCCGAGCTGCAGCGTGCGCTGCAACAAGGTCTTGGCGGTATTCATCACGTCGGCACTGGTCTGGTACGAACGCGATGCGGAAATCATATTGGTCATTTCTTCGACGACATTGACGTTGGGCATGGCCACGTAGCCATTGGCGTCGGCGAGCGGATTGGCCGGCTCGTATACCAGCTTCGGCGGCGTCGGATCCTCGATCACACCGGCGACCCGGACACCCGGCGTCGTGGCACTGCCACCGGGCAGCGGCGCAACCTGGAATACGACCTGACGCGCACGGTAGGGCTGGCCGTTCGAACTCGTTGCCGATTCGGCGTTGGCAAGATTGCTGGCGACGGCGTTGAGGCGCTGCGATTGCGCTTTCATCGACGAGGCGGCGATATCAAAAACCTGAAACAGCGACATGGCGGGCCTTATTGAGCGTTCAGCGCGGTTTTCATCGACGAAATCCGGCTCTGCATGAAGGTCAGCGCGGCCTGATAACGCAGCGTGTTGTCGGCGAACTGGCTCATCTCGGTATCCATTTCAACCGTGTTGCCGTCGATCGCGCCCTGCGCCGGCACGCGGTAGCCCAGATGCGGCGCCAGCGGATCAAACGCCGCGGCCGGCTGCAGGTGGCGCGGATCGGTTTGCTGCATCGCCGGCTGTTGCACATCGCCCATGGCGGCCTTGAACGCGGCGCCGAAATCGAAATCCCGCGCCTTGTAGTTCGGCGTGTCGGCATTGGCGATATTCGCCGCCAGCACCTGCTGCCGCTCGCTTCTGAGCCTGAGCGCGGTTTCCTGCGGTTTGAAGTAGTCGTCGATGCGTCCGAGCATGGGGTCAGCCGGTTGGTCAATCACGGTTTCCTGATAAAGCAGGAAGCGTGCCACCGTCTGCGGCGAGCAAAAACAAGGCCCGGCGCAAAGGCCGGGCCTGTTTGGCAAGGGGGCGGCGGCAAGTTTTGCCGCCCTGCTGCCGGATCAGTGCAATTTGCGCTGCGGGCAGGTATCGCACGGATTGGTGGCACAGTGGCCGAGCTTGTCGAGCGTCTGCGACAGCGAGCACACCGAGCGGCGGCAGGCGACAAAGCGGATGTTTTCTTCGTTGGCCAGTTCGCGATAATGGCGCATGACGTTGTGGCCGAGAAAGTCGGTAAACAGGATGATCAGGTCGACGCCCTTGAGGCTGGCCGGCTTGCGCTGGTGCGCGGCATGGCGGCCAGAGACGTGCTTGTGAATGGTAATGCCGTAGCGGTTGAGCAGATCAGGAATGTTGCCAAGGACATCGGCACCCACCAGGTATGCGTTCATCGGATTTCTTCCTATGTATGATGAGATTGTTCCGGCTTGTGCCGCCGGTGCAATGCATTCAAACATAAATGAGATTCATTATCAATAATGAATTGAAGCGCCGGCGCCTGCCTGTCAGACGAACGGCATAACCGATAGACGAGCCATGCGCCTTTTTGCCTTCTTCCTGTTTTTCCTGTCGCTGTTTGCCCACGCCGACGATGCGTCGATGCCGCTGGCCGCCCCTGCTGCGGCCACTGCACCGGTCGCAGCCACGCTGAGCATCAACAACCGCAACATCGCCACCTTCCGCAGCAATCTGCTCGGCTCGTCGCCGCTGCAGCGGCAGGAGGCGGCCGACAAACGCATCCGCCGCGGGCTGGGTGAGGCATCGCCGCTCAAGCTCGCCACCCGGACCAACACCGAGGGCGGCGCGGTGCTGTATGACGGCAACCCGATCTTCTATATCAGCAACGCCGACGTCGACACGCTGGCTGGCGAAACACTGAACGGCAACCTCGAACACGCGACCAGCGAACTGACCGCGCTGATCAACGACACCCGAGGTTTCAGCAAGCCGCAGCAGTGGTTGTTCGCCGTTTCCAAGGCAGCGGCGGCCACGCTGGTCTTCGCGCTGGGCCTGTGGCTGCTGAGCCGGCTGTGGGTGCTGTGGAACCGCTTGTTGCGCTTCATGCTCGCCCAACTGATCAACAAGCTGCGCAATATGCGCAATGTCGTTCCGGTCCGGCTGATCAAGCTGAGCCTGCGCGTGCTCGGCTATCTGGTGTTCTGGCCGAGTGCGCTGGCGCTCGGCTATGTGTGGATGTCCTACGTCTTGCGACTGTTCCCGTACACGCGGATCTGGGGGGAGCAACTCGACGCGGCGGTACTCAAGCTCTTGAGCCAGTTCGCCATCGCCATCCTGTCGGCGCTGCCGAGCCTGGCCGTCGTCGTGCTGATCCTGGTACTGACGCGCTGGTTCGTTCGCGGCATCAATTATCTGTTCGTCCAGGTCGAGTCGGGCCGGGTCCAGTTCGGCTTCTTCGACGCCGATACCGCCGCGACGACCCGCAAGCTCTTGTCGGTGGCGGCGTGGCTGTTTGCCATCGCGATGATCTATCCCTACCTGCCCGGCGCGAATACCGACGCCTTCAAGGGACTGAGCGTCATCGTCGGCCTGATGGTGTCGCTCGGCGCATCCAGCGTCGTCGGCCAGTTTGCCTCCGGCCTGATCCTGATCTACTCGCGCTCGATCAAGGTCGGCGAGTACGTGCAGATCGGCGATGAGGAAGGCACGGTGATGGAAATCGGCATGTTCGCCACCAAGGTGCACACCAATCTGCGCGAGGAAATCAGCATTCCGAACTCGGTGCTGGTCAGCCAGGCGGTGAAGAACTACTCGCGGCTGGCGCGCGGTGGCGGCGTGATCTGCAAGATCGCCGTCACCATCGGCTACGACACACCGTGGCGCCAAGTGCACGCGATGCTGCTCGAAGCCGCGCGCCGCACGCCCGGCTTGCGGCAGGATCCCGCATCGGTGGTCTACCAGACCGCGCTGTCCGACTTCTACGTCGAATACCATCTGCGATTCGCCCTCGACGAGCCGCGTCTGCGGCTGCAGATCCTCTCTGATCTCAATGGCAACGTGCAGGACGTGTTCAATGAATACGGCGTGCAGATCATGTCGCCGAATTACGAAGCCGACACCGAAACGCCCAAGCTGGTGAAGCCGGAAGACTTTTACCTCGCGCCGGCCAAGCGTCCGGACGCCGCCGGCACGCCATGAATCCGGCCAAGGTCGACCGCGCCCGGGTCCGACGACTCGAGGACCTGCCGAACATCGGCAAGGCCTGCGCGGCCGACCTGCGGCTGATCGGCATGCTTGAGCCGGCGCAGCTCGCCGGCCAAGATCCCTACGCGCTGTACGACCTGCTGTGCGTGGCCACCGCCACCCGGCAGGACCCGTGCATGATCGACGTCCTCATCTCGATCGTCCGCTTCATGGATGGCGAACCGCCGCAACCGTGGTGGCACTACACCGCCGAACGCAAACGGCTGCTTGGCGCCCGACACCATCAATCGGCCGACTGAACCGGCGTCATCCTGCATCGCCATACTTGGGCGGTTGACGCAGCGGACGATGGCCATGGACGACACACAGCGCAAACCGGTTTTTCTCGCTCCCGACGCGGGCCGCAACTACGCGATGGGTGGCATTCGCGCGGTGTTCAAGGCCGATTGCAGCGAGACCGCCAACGGTTATTCGATCTCGGAATGGTGGCTGGACCCGTACACGCGCGGACCGGGCGCGCATCACCATGACGAGGACGACGTGTTCTTCGTCGTCGACGGGGTGATGTCTTTCCTGATCGGCGACAGCTGGCACGATGCCGCCAGAGGCAGTTTCGTGCTGGTACCGGGCGGCGTGCAGCACGATTTCGAGAACCGCAGCGGCGCCCGCGCCGGGGTGCTCAACCTGTCCTTCCCCGGCGGCTTCGAGCAACACATGCCAGCGATCGTCGACTGGTTTGCCGCGCATCCGCCGGGCGACACGCGTCGCTGAGCGCTCAATCGAACGCGAGCACGACCTTGCCGCGATTGCGGTTCTGCGCCACGTAGTCATGCGCCGCCTGCACATCCCGGGCGGCGAACACCCGGTCGAGCGACGGACGCAATGCGCCCTTCACCACCGCCGGCACGATGTGCGCCGCCAGCGCCTGCGCCAGCCGCGTCTTCACCGCCAGCGACTGGCTGCGCAATGCCGAACCCAGTACGCGCTGACGCTTGACCAGCAGCAGGCCAAGATTCAATTCGGCCGACGTCCCCCGCAACAGGCCGATGACGATGAGCCGGCCATCGCGGTTCAGGCATTGCTGATCACGGCCGAGATAGTCACCGCCGACGGTTTCCAGAATCAGGTCGGCGCCGCCGGCAGCCTTCACCTCAAGAACGAAATCCTGTTCGCGATAATTGATCACCCGATCAGCACCGAGCGCGGTACACCACGCGGCCTTCTCAAAGCTGCCGACGGTGGCGAACACCACCGCGCCCAGGCGCTTGCCGAGCTGGATGGCCGCCGCGCCGATACCGCTGGCACCGGCGTGCACCAAAAGCCGCTGACCGGCCTGTAATTCACCGAGTTCGACCAGATTGAGCCACACCGTCATCCACACTTCGGGCAGGCTGGCCGCCTCGGCCCAGCTCAGCACCTCGGGCTTGCGGATCGCCAATGCGGCGTCGAGCACGCAGTACTCGGCGTAAGCACCGCCGGGAACGAGGCCGAATACCGCGTCGCCGATCGCAAAATCAGCGACGTCATCACCGATCACCACAACCTCGCCGGCCACCTCCAACCCGAGCACTGCCGACTCGCCGGGCGGCGGCGGATAGTGGCCGGCTGCCTGGACCAGATCGGCACGATTGATCCCGGCCGCGCGGACGCGGACCAGCAGCTGGCCGGGCTTCGGCACCGGCCTTGGCAAATCGCCATAGACGAGCTGCGGATAACGGCCCGGCAGGATCGCTTTCATCGTTTCGGCCATAGCCACCTCAGATCAACGCATTCGAAACGCACCGGCAAACCGTCGCGAACCGGTGCACGGCCGGGCGCCTGCGCCGGAGCGATGGACATGAAATCCATGAGAACGCCGGCGGACGCATACCTTGGGATGTTGCGAGACGCGCACGACACAGGATTGCGACCGCGCCACGGGTTCTGCCACTCGGTTTCAGGTTTCGGAAATCCCCGCCAGCTGCTCCTGCACGCTCTGGTGCGGCAGCGCGAGGTATTCCTTCGATTGCATCTCGGTCAGCCGGCTGGCGGTGCGGAAGAACTCGCTCGCCTGCGTGCCTTCGGTATAGAGCGCGTCGACATCGACCGCCGCCGACAGGATCAGCTTGACGCGGTGATCGTAGAACACGTCGACCAGCCAGGTCAGCCGCCGCGCCTGATTCGACGTCGCCGGCCCCAGCTTCGGGATATTGGCGACGATGACCGTGTGGTAGCGCTTGGCCAGTTCGAGGTAATCGGCCTGCGCGCGGCCGTCGCCGCAGACGACGGCGAAATCGAACCAGACCACGCCCGGCGCGTGCCGGAGCGCATTCAGCCGCCGCCCCTCGACCGTCAGCGTTTTCGACAAGGCCGCGCCGGTGGCAACGGCGTCGAAAATCGCTGCCAGCTCGGCGTCGGTATCGGCGCCCACCGGCGCCAGATAAGTGCGTGCCTTCGACAAGGTACGCATCCGGTAATCGTTGCCCGAGTCGATGTTGAGCACATCGAGCTTGTCTTTCAGCAAAGCAATCGTCGGCAGGAAATTGGCCCGCTGCAGGCCGTTCGGATACAGCCCGTCCGGCGCATAGTTGCTGGTCGCGATCAACACTACGCCGCGTGCAAACAGGTGCTCCATCAGCCGGCCGAGGATCATCGCGTCGGCGATGTCGGAGACATGGAATTCGTCGAAGCACAGCACCCGCACCGACTTGGCCCACTTCTCGGCGACGCGCGCCATCGGGTCGTCGGTCCCGGACTGCTTTTTCAGTTCGGCATGGACTTCCTGCATGAACTGATGGAAATGCAGCCGCTTCTTGCGCTTGTACGGCAGGCTGGCAAAGAACGCATCCATCAAAAAGCTCTTGCCGCGACCCACACCGCCCCAGAACCACAGCCCGCGCGGCAAGGCCGGTTGCGGCAGCAGCGACTTGCCCAAAAATCGGCCGCGCTTGCGCTTGAACTCGACCAGCTCGTGCCACAAGGTATCGAGCCGGGCGATCGCCGCGGCCTGTGCGCCGTCGACAATGAAACCATCCAGCCCTTTCAGGCCGTCGTACCAGGCTTGCGGGCTTTGCCCCTCTTGCGGCGGGGCGATCACGTGTTGCGACATGCGAAAAACCAGATGACGGCAAAGCGGCAATTATGACCGATCGCCCAACAAAAAGCGCCGCCCAAGGGCGGCGCTTTTGCGCAAATCGATGCTTGACGCATCGATCATCCAAATCGTTCAGCAGGCCGGCGAGCCAAAGCAGGTCGGGCTCGCCCGAAGCGCAGACGCCGGAATGGACATCAAGTCCATGAGGACGCCGAGCATCGGACGGGCACGAGATGCGCAGGCGCAGCCCGCCTGATGAATGATTTTTACAGGGCGGCGGCTTCTTCGGCCAGATACTTGGCCACGCCAGCAGCGTCAGCCTTCATGCCCTTCTTGCCCTTGTTCCAGCCAGCCGGGCAGACTTCGCCGTGCTCTTCGGTGAATTGCAGTGCATCGACAACGCGCAGCATTTCGTCGATATCGCGACCCAGCGGCAGGTTGTTCACCACTTGGTGCTGAACCACGCCAGCCTTGTCGATCAGGAACGAGCCGCGCAGCGCAACGCCGGCGCCAGCCAGTTCAACGTCGTACGCCTGGCAAACTTCGTGCTTGATGTCGGCAACGAGGGTGTAACCAACTTGGCCGATACCGCCCTTTTCAACCGGGGTATTGCGCCATGCGCTGTGGGTGAAGGCGCTGTCGATCGACACGCCGATCACTTCGACATTGCGCTTCTTGAACTCTTCCAGGCGGTTGTCGAAGGCGATCAGTTCGGACGGGCAGACGAAGGTGAAGTCCAGCGGGTAGAAGAACACGACGGCGTACTTGCCTTCGATGGCCTTCTTGAAATTGAAGTTGTCGTCGATCTGGCCATTGCCGAGAACGGCAGAGGCGTTGAAGTCCGGAGCGTTTTTGCCAACGAGTACGGCCATGGAAGTTCTCCTGAGTCGGTGTGATAAAAATCGCGTAAAAGGTAGTCGCTACGGAAGGATGCTGTCCAATCGGCATTGTTGATGCCACCGATAGACTCAGCCTATCCTCAAGCAACCCGCCGCCAAGTATACCTAGCGCAGCATGTCACGCGCGTGAAGCACGAGCGCGGTCGGCTCGGCCGGTGCCGTACCGGGCTGCGATGGCTGTGACGAGGCCGTCGCCGCGCCGCCGCGCCGCCAGTCCCGTTCGGCATCGACGACCAGCCAGCCAAGATTCAAGGCTGCGGCCTGCACCTGCTCGGCGCCCTCGCCCCGATCGAGCAAGGCGACAAAACGGGTCCGGCCCGCCGATACCCATTGCAGCAATGGCAGATCGGCATCGCTGTCGCCAAAGGCCAGCACCGGCCGGCGACCGATCGCCCGCTCAACCGCCACCGGCTTGGCCGCGCCGGTCAGGATTGTTTCGAACGCCGGCGCCCGGACGATGGTTGCACTACCGCCCTGCACCGCCAGCCGGGCCTTCAGCGTACTCGCGACCACCTGCTCCGATGGAACGCCATAGGCACGCTCAGCCCAAGGCCGGACAAAGCCACTCTCGCCGCTAGAGACGATCCACGTCCGGAAGCCGTTGGCCCGCAGATAGGCCATCAGTTCGAGCAGTTGCGCATGACCCTGCGCCGCGCCCCGATTGGCGGGGTCGGCCAGCCAGCGCTGCACCCGCGCCGCCAGCGCATCGACGCTGCCGTCGTGCGTGGCAGCAATCAGCGCTTGCGCGTCGGCCGCGCTTTTCACCGGCTGGCCGGCCAACACCGCGCTGAATGGCGGCGTCTTCTGCCATTCCGGATGCTGCGGCGCCAGACGCTTGATCTCATCGGCAGAGAAAGCCAGCTCGGCGCTGCTGGCGTACAGCAGTGGCTCGTCAACATCGAATACCGCGGTGCGCGCTTCGGGCGGCAGGTAATCCGGTGTTTTTTCCTTGGTGACGCGGGCGACGAAACCGGTGATCGCCACCTTGCTCGCGCCGTCCTGCCACGACGGCAGCGGATCGGCATGAGCGGTAGCGGCAACGAACAGCAATAGGGCAATCAGACGGGACATGAACGTGCTCCGGCGGGGGTTTGGTCCAGCTTAGAACCTGTTCACGCTCTTTTCGCGCCAGCATTCGGGGCGGCACCGCTGGTGGGCAAGGCGCGTACCGTGCAGCGGTACAGACGCCGCAAGCGGTTTGCAACACGGTATGCCGCTGGCTGCCGGGCGGCAGGTCCTTGAACGCGCCAGGATGCAGGCTGTTTGAAAACCGGCCTTGCGGGCAAACCCCGACTACCGCTTGCCGTGCCCCGGCGCTAGGCTCAAAATTCAAACAGTCTTTTGAAACAGTCCTAGTCGCACTACCGGAGCCGACATGACCGCCTATCCCCACCTGCTCGCCCCGCTCGATCTGGGCTTCACCACGCTGAAAAACCGCGTGCTGATGGGCTCGATGCACACCGGGCTAGAGGAAGCACCGGATGGCCCCGAGCGGCTGGCGGCGTTCTATGCCGAGCGCGCCCGTGGCGGCGTCGCGCTGATCGTCACCGGCGGCATTGCACCGAACCCGGCCGGACGCATCTATCCGGATGCCGCGATGCTCGCCAGCGACGCCGACATCGCCCGCCAACTGCCGGTGACGCAGGCGGTGCACGACGCCGGCGGCAAGATCGCGCTGCAGATCCTCCACGCCGGCCGCTATGCCTATCATCCGGATGCAGTCAGCGCCTCGGCCGTCGCCTCGCCGATTTCGCCGTACACGCCACGCGCACTGAGCCACGACGACATCCTGCAAACCATCGCCGACTTCGCCAACACGGCGCGACTGGCGCGCGAAGCCGGTTACGACGGCGTCGAAATCATGGGGAGCGAGGGCTATCTGATCAACCAGTTCCTCGTTGCGCGCACCAATCAGCGTGATGACGACTGGGGCGGCAGTTTCGAAAACCGCATGCGCCTTGCGATCGAAACGATGAAGGCCGTGCGTAAGGCCGTCGGTGACGATTTCATCGTCATTTTCCGGCTCTCGCTGCTCGACCTCGTGCCGCAGGGCGGCACTTTCAACGAGGCCATCCAGCTCGCCAAGGCACTCGAAGCCGCCGGTGTCACGCTGATCAACACCGGCATCGGCTGGCACGAGGCGCGCATCCCGACCATTGCGCAGGCGGTGCCGCGCGGCGGTTTTGGCTGGGTGACCGCCGCACTGAAACCGCACGTCAGCGTGCCGCTGATCGCGGTCAACCGCATCAACACCCCCGAAGTGGCCGAAGCGGTGCTCGACAGCGGCGCCGACATGGTCTCGCTGGCGCGGCCGATGCTCGCCGACGCCGACTTCGTCGCCAAGGCCGCGCGCAACGCCGCCGACGAGATCAACACCTGTATCGCCTGTAACCAGGCTTGCCTCGACCACGCGTTCGAAGGCAAGCCGGCCAGTTGCCTCGTCAACCCGCGCGCCGGACGCGAGACGGTGTTCGTGATCCAGCCCGCCGCAGCGAAAAAGCGCGTTGCCGTCGTCGGCGCCGGCCCGGCCGGTCTGTCGGCGGCGCTGACCGCGGCGCAATGTGGCCACGCGGTGACGCTGTTCGAAGCAGCCGATGCAATCGGCGGCCAGTTCCGCCTCGCCAGCCATGTGCCGGGCAAGGAAGAATTCCGCGAAACGCTGCGCTACTTCGGCCGCCAGCTCGAGCTGGCCCATGTCGACATCCGCCTCAATGCTCCGGTCAATGCGACCGACCTTACG
The DNA here is from genome assembly GCF_050916355.1 of Jeongeupia wiesaeckerbachi. GTDB lineage: Bacteria > Pseudomonadota > Gammaproteobacteria > Burkholderiales > Chitinibacteraceae > Jeongeupia > Jeongeupia wiesaeckerbachi. Next base: position 2,387,451 of record NZ_CP136946.1, on the reverse strand, counting down.
GGCCACTACGACCACGTGATCGTCGCGACCGGTGTCAAGCCGCGCATCCCCGCCATCGCCGGCATCGACCACCCCAAGGCCATCGCCTATCCGGACCTGCTGTCGGGCAAGGTCGCGCCACAAGGCCACGTCGCGATCATCGGTGCCGGCGGCATCGGCGTCGATACCGCGGTGTTCCTGTCGGAAACCGGTCACCATGGCGATGCCATCGGCGATTACCGCCACGACTGGGGCATCGACGACACGCTGACCCATGCCGGCGGCCTGACCCCGCCGCACGTCACACCGTCGCCGCGCGAGATCTGGCTGTTGCAACGGCGCAAGGGCCGCCCCGGCAGCGGCCCCGGTAAGACCACCGGCTGGGTGCACCGGCTGGCACTGCAGCACCGCGGCGTGCACCTGCTCGGCGAGGTCGAATACCTGCGGATCGACGACGAAGGTCTGACTATCCGCCACAGCGGCAAGGAGGAAACGCTGCCGGCCGATCAGGTGGTGATCTGCGCCGGACAGGAATCGGTCAACGCGCTCTACGACGAACTCATCGCCGACGGCGTCAGCGCTTTCCGGATCGGCGGCGCCGAAAAGGCCGGCGAGCTCGACGCCAAGCGCGCGATCGAGGAAGGAATGAAGGTCGCACTGGCGTTGTAAATGCAACGGGCCGCGCAAAGCGCGGCCCGGATGGCGATTTCATGCAGAAAAAGTACCGGACCGGTCCCTCAACCGGTCCAGCCTGTTGAACCAGTCAGCCCAGATCCAGCGGCACAAAGATCTGCGCGTCATCGCGTTGCACCAGCAAGGCGATGTGCTTGCCGGCCTTGGCAGCAAGGCTGCGCAGCTCGTCGATCGAGCTCACCGGCTTGCCGTTCAACGCCAGCACCACGTCGCCGGGCTGGATGCCTGCCTTGGCTGCCGGGCCGCTGACCTGGCCCACCACCAAGCCGGCGCTCAAACCGCTTTCGGCTTTTTCCTGCGGGTTGAGCGGCCGCACCGACAGACCGAGCTTGGCCTGACCTTCATCGCTTTGCGCCTGGGCCGCTTTGACGTCCTTGGCGGCGTCGATTTTCACCGACAGTACTTTTTCCTTGCCGTCGCGCCAGATCGTCATCGGCACGCTGTCGCCCGGTTTCACGCTGGCCACCAAGGGCGGCAGATCACCTGACGATGCAATCGGCGTGTCGCCGAACTTGAGCACGATGTCGCCCGGCTTCAGCCCGCCCTTGTCACCGGCGCCCCCCGGATTCACGCCACTGATCAATGCACCGTTGGGCGACTTGAGTCCGAACGACTCGGCCAGCGACTGATCGACGTTCTGCACCATCACGCCGAGCTGGCCGCGCACGACCTTGCCGTGGGCCAGAATCTGCGCCTCGACCTGTTTGACGACGTCGATCGGGATCGAGAACGACAGGCCCTGGAAACCGCCCGAACGGCTGTAGATCTGCGAATTGATCGCGATCACCTCGCCCGCCGCGTTGAACAGCGGCCCGCCCGAGTTGCCCGGGTTGATCGCCACGTCGGTCTGAATGAACGGCACGTAGCTTTCGTCGGGCAGGCTGCGCGATTTTGCCGAGACGATGCCGGCGGTCACCGAGTTCTCGAAACCGTAAGGCGAACCGATCGCCAGCACCCAGTCACCGACGCGCGATGCTGCCGGATCGCCCAGTTTCACCGTCGGCAGATCCTTGGCGTTGATGCGCAGCACCGCGACGTCGGTCGGCTTGTCGACACCGATCACCTTGGCCTTGAACTCGCGCTTGTCGGTCAGTTTGACCGTGACTTCGCTGGCACCATCAACGACGTGCGCATTGGTCAGGATCAAGCCATCGGCGGCAACAATGAAACCGGACCCCAGCCCCCGCGTGACCTGCGGGCGCTGCGGCTGCATCGGCACGCCAAAGCGGCGGAAGAATTCATAGAAGGGATCGTTCGGATCGAGTCGTGGCCCCTGCTGCGCGTCGGCCGTCTTGGTCATGCCGGTGACACTGATATTGACCACGGCCGGGCCGTAGCGCGTCACGATGTCGTTGAAGCTGGGCAGGCCGGCGGCGGCAGGCGCGGACAGCGGCGCGGCGGTCTGGGCGGCCACCACCGGTGCCGATGGCGCAGCCCCCGCCAGGGGCAAGGCACGGCTGCTGATCGCGCCGACCGCGCCACCGAGCGCCGCCGCGACGACGAGCGCACTCAACTTGGGCCACCAGGTTTTTGCTTGGATCTGCATTGTGCGAGCTCCGCTGGGTTGGGACAGGCTCACCTTAGCGTAGCGCGACTTAAAGAAAACTTAAGGCCTTGTTGCCGGCAGCCTCGGCGCAAACTGCGCGCTTGCGCAACCAGCCGCTTCACGTCGTCGAAGTGACAATCCTCCCCCCTCGACAGCAACACCTTTTTCGAGCCGAAATGCTTGGAAAACGATCCGAGCGGCGCGCTTGCCGCCGGAGGGTACGCACACCGGCACCGCGTTGGAGGCAACGCATCTATTTACAAAAAAACTCAAACATCAAGACAGACAAGCGACACCTAAGGAAAAACAGATAAAATAACCAGCAACAATCAAGAAAGAATTTCCAAGAAAAAAGTAAGCATGATTCTCAATCTCTCGCTCCTGATCGGTCTGGCCGTACTGTGGCTGGGCTTGCTTGGCTTCGTCATTCCGTTCAATGCCGGTGCGATGTCCGCACCATCGCTGTTCGGGCTCTTGGTCCTGCCGCCGCTGCTGTTCGCACTGGGCATCGTGCTCTGGCGCAGTTGGCGAACCAAGCGCGAAGCAGCCCGACAACAAGCCGATGCAGAGGCACAGACCAAGGCACAAGCGGAACGCCTTGCGCAGGCGCGCCAGACGCACGATGCCGAGTTGCGCGAGCGGCAGCATCTCGTCGAATGCCGAGCCGTCTGGGTCGACATCGCCATCGAAGCCCTGCCACCGTGGTGCGATGACATCCCGCCGCAAACGCTGTGGCAGCAACGCCCGCCTGAAATCAACGACACAGACCGTACCGCCGCACTGGCCAGCCCGCTGACCGACACACTGGGCATTGCCTTTACCGAAACGTCGGCGCTCGCCTTCCTGCCGCTCTACGTGCTGCCCGGCCGGGACCAGGACGGGCGCGCCTTGCTGGACCTGATCAAGCTGGCACACAACGACGCCGCTGCCGAAGCCGGCCTCGATGCCGTTCCGGCGACCGGCGGCAAGTTCCTGCCGGGCAGTGGCAGCATCAACGACCGCGTCATCGCCGTGTTGCGCAACGATCCGACGCTGCCGGGTCTGCTGCTGCTGGCGTGCGATTCGCCGCTGGCCGTCCAGCCCGACGACGACGAATTCGAACCGCTCGACTCCACGCAGCTTGAAGCCCAGCGCTGGCACGGCAAGCCCGGTCAGGCGGTCGTGTTGCAGCTTTTCACCCGCTCGGGCCTCGCGCCGGCCGGCGTGACCGACACGGTGGCCGGCGAAGCCGATCCCTACCAGCCCTACTGGGAGCGCGATCACGGCCGCGGCGACGATGCGTCCGGCTGGGGCCGCGTACCGGCGCATTTGCGCGCAGGTCTGCTGGATCTGGCACCGATTGCCCGCATTCATCTGAGTCGCGAGCTCTACAGCGATGCCGCCCTGCCCAAGGGCAATAAACTCAGCCAGCAACTGCGCGGCACCGTCGAAGGTGCGCTGATCAACGCCGGCTTGCGGCCGCTACCGTTCGACCCCGCCGAGGCCGGCGGTGACCTCAGCCACACGCTCGCCTGGCTGGCGCACAACTGCGGTGGTGTCGACGTCGGCGGCCAACGGCTGGCGGCGGTCGCCACGGTGCTCAGCTATTTCGAATCCGAACTCAATCCGATCAGCAATGCCAGCAACGTCGTCACCGAGTTCGGCGACGTCGGCGGCGCGCGTAGCGCCTTGCTGAACGCCATCGCGATCACCCACGCCGCGCAGCTGCAGCAACCGGTACTGATCGCCGAATTCGACGGTGATACGCAAATTGTCAGCAGCGTGGTCAGCCACGCTCTTCCCGAGGAACAAGCCGCATGAAAAAAGTGATCCGCCTCGGCGATCCAACCAGCCACGGCGGCTCGGTGGTCAGCGCCTCCCCCAACGCCAAGGCCATGGGCAAGGCCATTGCCCGGCTCGGCGACTCGGTCAGCTGTCCGAAAAAAGACCACGGCACCGAAACCATTGTCGAAGGCGATCCGAACTGGCTGGTCGACGGCAAACCGGTTGCGCTCGAAGGCCACAAGACCAGCTGCGGCGCCACGCTGATCTCCACCGTCCCCAATGTCGCCAAGGGCTGAGCCCGCTACGGAATCCCATATGGACAACAACCAGAACGCCCGGCTCGAGCTGCTGCTCGCGCCGGTTTCCGCCGACCATCCGGCTGGCGACGATCTCGCTTACTCGACCCTGTTTGACGCGATTCGAGAAGCCCGGCGCGCCGACGACCCCAGCCTCGACCTGGGCGAATGGGAATCGAGCCGCAAGAGCGCCGAATGGAGCAAAGTCCGCCAGCAGTGCGATGACGCGCTGGCGACCAAGAGCAAGGACCTGCAACTGGCGGTCTGGCTGGCCGAGGCACTGACCAAGACCGAAGGCTTCGGCGGGACCGCCTTCGGCCTCGACCTGATCGGCGGATTGCTGTCCCGCTACTGGGAAACGCTTTACCCCGAGCTGGATCCGGACGACCTTGACGAACGCATCGGCAAGCTCGAATGGCTGAACAACCAGCTCGGCCTCGCCTTGCGCCAGGTGCCACTGGTGTCGCCGCAGCACGGTGGCTATGACTGGTACCGCTGGCAGGAGTCACGCGAAGTCGAAAACCTCGGCCTGCGCGATCAGGACGCACGCTCGCGTGCGATCGCCGAGGGCAAGCTTGCCGGCGACGTATTCGACAAAGCGGTCAACGCCTGCGGCCCGGCGTGGTTCCAGCGCCTCGCCGGTGAAATCGAAACCGCCCAGACCGCGTATACCGCGCTCGACCAGCAGCTCGACGCGCGTTTCGGCTACAACGCCCCGAGCCTGTCCGAGGTCCGCGACGCGCTGGCGGCAATCGGCGATGTCGTCCGCCGCTTGCTCGAGCAGTGTGGCGGCTCGGTCGCAGCCCCTGCGCCCGCCGCCGCGACACCCGTAACCCAGATGGCCCCCTTCGTTCCCCCGACTGCGAGCGCGTCGATGAACACTGCCCCTCAAGCCACCGTGACCGGCGGCCCGGTCACCACCCGTGCCGACGCCGTCCGCCAATTGCGCGAAGTCGCCCGCTACTTTCGCACCCACGAGCCGCACAGCCCGGTGGCGCTGCTGGCCGAGCGCGCCGCCAAGTGGGCGGAAATGCCGCTGGAAGAATGGCTGAAGACGGTGATCAAGGACGATTCGACCTTGGGCCAGCTCAAGGAGTTGCTCGACATCCGCGCCAACGATTGAACAAGCGCGGCACCAACAACAAACGGCCCGAATGGGCCGTTTGTTGTTGGTGAGGAAGCAGCCTCAGCTCAACTTCACCTTGATCTCGTCACCCTTCACGCTGACGGCGATCTTCTTCACCGGCTTGGCTGCCGCCAGACGGCTCAGCAACTCGTTGGAGATCTTCGCCAACACCGTCCGGGTCAGGATCGCATCGGCATCGCGGGCTCCGCTGTCGACATCAAAGCAGCGCGAGGTGATCAGTTCGACCAGCTCGGCCGGGAACTCGACCTTGGCGTTGTGGTTGGCTTCGATCCGGCGGCGGATCTTGTCGAGCTTGAGCGCGACGATCTTCTGCAGCACTTCGTCGCTGACCGGAAAGTACGGCACGATAGTCAGGCGGCCGAGGAAGGCCGGCTTGAACACTTTCTGCAAGGTCGGACGCAGCACTTCGATCAGATCGTCGGCACTCGGGTCCCGGTTCTCGTCGCCGATGGTGACGCCGCCTTCGACCGCGCGCATCACCAGATCGGTGCCGGCGTTCGACGTCAGCAGAATGATGGTGTTCTTGAAGTCGACCTCGCGACCTTCGCTGTCCTCGAGCAGGCCCTTGTCGAAGACCTGGAAAAACAGCTCGAGCACGTCCGGGTGCGCTTTCTCGACTTCGTCGAGCAGCACCACCGAATACGGTTTGCGCCGCACTGCCTCGGTCAGCACCCCGCCCTCGCCGTAGCCGACATAGCCCGGTGGCGATCCCTTCAAGCCGGACACGCTGTGCGCTTCCTGGTATTCGGACATATTGATGGTGATCAGGTTGCGCTCGCCGCCGTACAGCGACTCGGCCAGCGCCAGCGCGGTCTCGGTCTTGCCGACGCCGGACGGACCAACCAGCATGAACACGCCCTTGGGCTTGCTCGGGTCGTCGAGATTGGCCTTGGCGATCTGCACACGTTCGGCGATCTGCTCAAGCGCGTGGTCCTGGCCAATGACGCGTTCGCCCAGCAGCTTGGCCAGCTTCTGCACCTGTTCAAGCTCATTGCTGACCATGCGCCCCAACGGAATGCCGGTCCAGCCGCTGATCACGTCGGCGATCACGTTTTCGTCGACGCATTCGAATGCCAGCGGCAGCGTCTTGTGCAACTCCCGCAGCGCGTTGCGTTTGGCCTGCAAGGGGCTGACCTTCTTGCCCTTGACCGGTTTGGCGTTGGCGGCCTCGGCCTTCAGCGCGTCGATTTCGGCGACAAGCTGCTGCTGCGCCTGCCATTTTTCCTGCAGCGTCGCGAGATCCGTGCTCAGCCCTTCGCCCTGGGCTTTCAGCTCGGCGATCCGTTCGGCGTGCCCTTCCTCGCGCTCAAGCGCGACCAGCTCGCGGTCGACGTTGGCGATCAAGGCCTCGACGTCCTCGACCGGCCCCGGCCGGCCGGCGCGCGACAGCGCGACGCGTGCGCAGGCGGTATCGAGCACGCTGATCGCCTTGTCGGGCAGTTGCCGGCCGACGATGTAACGGCTCGACAGCATCACCGCCGACGCTACGGCCTCGTTGAGGATATCGACCTTGTGGTGGCTGGCCATGGCCTCGGCCACACCGCGGACCATCTGCACGGCGATTTCCGGCGCCGGCTCGTCGACCTTGACGACCTGAAAACGCCGCGCCAGCGCCGCGTCTTTCTCGAAATACTTTTTGTACTCGGCCCACGTCGTCGCGGCGATCGTGCGCAGTTCGCCGCGCGCCAGGGCAGGCTTGAGCAGATTGGCGGCATCGTTCTGGCCGGCGGCGCCACCGGCACCGATCATCGTGTGCGCTTCGTCGATGAACAGGATGATCGGCACCGGGCTGGCCTTGACCTCGTCGATCACCTGACGCAAGCGGTTCTCGAACTCGCCCTTGACGCTGGCACCTGCCTGCAACAAGCCGAGGTCGAGCGTTCGCACCGTGACGCCCGAGAGCGCTGGCGGCACCTCGCCACGAACGATCTTCAGCGCCAGACCTTCGACGACCGCCGTCTTGCCGACGCCGGGCTCACCGGTCAGGATCGGATTGTTCTGCCGGCGCCGCATCAGGATATCGGTCATCAGGCGGATTTCGGCATCGCGGCCGAGTACCGGGTCGATCTTGCCGGCGCGCGCCTGCGCGGTCAGGTCGATCGTGTATTTATCCAAACCGGGCGAACCACGCTTGCCGGCAGCCGGCACGACGATCGGATCACTCGCTTCGGGGACCGATTCGCTGACGGCGTTGCCTGCTTCATCGCCATGACGACGCAGTACCGCATAACCCTGGCGCAAAGCCTGGCGGTCGAGCTTGGCCAGCGGCGCGGCCGTGCCATTGATCGAGGCGCGCAAGCTTTCGTCATCGAGCAAGGCCAGCAGCAGGTCGAGGCTGGAGATGTCCGACTCGCCATGCTCGGCGCCGGCGATCAGCCAGGCTTTTTCCAGCCACTTCGGCATCCAGTTCGACAGCACCGGATTGCGGGTATTGCCACGCTTGAACTGCTCCAGCGTGCCGTCGAGTTCACGCTCGAACTGCGTCAGCGGCACGCCGCCGGCGCGCAGCGCGGCGGTAAAGGCGTTGTCGGTCTGGTCGATCAGCGACAGCAAGACGTGCTCGATCTCGATCTCGAAATGCGTACGCGTCACCGCACGGTTGGCGGCATCTTCGACCGCTGCGCGCGCCGTCGGCGTCAGCTTGGCAACCAGGGCTTTCAGGGGCGTGGACATGGTGGTTTCTCGGGTAGTTATCGTTTTGGTGGGAACGGTCAGTGCAGCAGGGTATAGCTCATTTCGTCGGGGTCGGATCGGGGCATGCTGGCGACCAGCCAGGTGTTGCCACCCAGCCGCAGTGGCGATGCCTCATCGAGCACCGGCTTGGGCGTATCGCGTTTGTCGAGTACCAGCCGCACATCGCACGCCAGCCCATGGCCGAGCGCGAACTGCAGCAGTTGCTGCAAGGCATCGGCGCCGGCGCCACCGGGCAACAAGGCATCGAAACGCCCCCGCCGTAGTGGTCCGAGCTTGAGCTCAACCTTGGTCTGCCGGTCCCAGATCCGGCTGCCGGCGAACGCCGACAAGCCAAGCTCGCAGCCGATCTGGCCGAGCTGGGTCTGCTCGTCACGCGGTACGGCAATCCACTGGCCGGCAAACTGGCCCAGTTCGGCGCGCACGTCGAAGAAGCCTTCGATCAAGGTCACCAGCGCCTGGCTCGACAGCGGCTTCTGGCTCAGCAGGCCGGCGTAGTAAATGAACAGCGTTTCATCTAGGCCGTTCTCGCCACCGAGCCGGTCGCGCAGTCGTGACAGTCCCAAGCCGGCCAGATCGAGCAGGTTGCGCGAGAAGCCTTCGGTTTCGCCCGCTTCGGCCGCGAGCCAGAAGCGGTACTTGCGCCACGCACCGTAGAACAGCGAGACCGCCCGATGACTGAACAGGTCGAAAAAGCCATGCAAGGCCGTATCGCGATAGTGCTGGCGGCGCTCGATCAGCAGCTCGGTATAGCTGGTCGGCAGCACGCCCGACGGCCCGGTCAGGCCCATGAAGGCGACGCCGAGTTCGTCCGGCGTCCCGGCTTCGGCATCGTCGTTCGCCGGCTGGTAGCGCGTCAGCTCGCTGGGCGGAAACGACAGCGTCGCCAGCGTGCGAAAGCGCAACTTGTCCGGCAGCGGCCCACGCCGTTTGCCCTGCTTGTGTGCGGCCAACGACAAGAGCCGCACCGCCTGAAAAAAGCCGTATTGGGTCGCGTCGGCGGCGATTTCGCCGCTCAGATCACGATGGCTTCGCCCGCGCGTGCCGGCCATGCCGCCACCTCCTCATTCTGTTGCACCGTGCGCACGCGCAGTCGGCTGAAACTGTTCGGCGCGCAGTACAGCGCGAAAAAGCGTTCGAGCACGCTGGCGAACAGATAAACACCGCCGCCAACGTAATAGTCCTCGTCCAGCGTCAGCGTCACCTCGGTACCGCGGACGAAGCCCGAGAAATCGCGCCCGGCGACCCGCGTCACCGCGGCCTGGCTACTGATCGCGCTCAGCCCCTGGATCTGCCGGTTGGTTACCGGCGAATCGGTCAGGTTGTACAGCGCCAGCATCTCCTGCAGCGTGCTCTTGCCACCGTCGATGATCGACAGGTAATTGAGCGACAGATGCGAAATCAGCCGCCACTGCAGCCCGCGTTTCAGCGGCGCGCGCAGGCTCTGCGTCGGCTTACGCAAGAGCTTGACGCGCTTGACCACCGAATGGCCGGGCAACGTGAAATCGGTATGCGTGCCGGACTGGCTGCCGCCGAACGGAATCTGCTCGGGCAGATCGCGGTTGCTGCACAGCAGCTCGAGGCTCAGCACCTCGGCAGCCGGCCGCACCGCGTTGAAATCGAGATCGACCAGATGCAGTTCCAGATCGCTGCCCTTGTCGCCCTGACGCGGCGAGGCCTCGCGGCTGGCATGCCAGTAAAAGCGCGGCCCGCCCTTCTCGCCGCCGTGGCGGATCGCATAGAAAGGCAACACTTCGTCACTGGTCTCGCTGGCGCCGGTCTTTTCGACCCGCACCACGCGCGAAATCTGGATCACCTCGTAGGCCAGCTGCTTGCGGCTGTCGGCCAGCACCGGGTAGGACGCCTTCTGATGCGTCACGCGAATCGGCTCGCCCGGTTGCGTGAACAGATTGACCAGCGGCGTGCAGCCGAGCTTGAAATGCACCGGCGCCAGATGATTCAACAAACGCGCATGGCGTTCGGTGTCCGGGTACTGGCCGATCAGGCACTGGATCACCAGCTTGCCGCCGACCAGCCGTGGCGCCACTTCGCCCAGGCGGGTGAAATCGACAAACAGGAACTTGTCCGGAAAACTGAAATACTCGGTGAGCAGCCGGTAGCCGACAAACGAACGCGCGTCGTACTCGAGCACGCCTTCATCGCGGCCAAAGCCCACCGGCAGGATGCTCGTCGCCGGCAGCTCGCGCGTCCGCGCCGGATCATCGCTGCCGTCCCCCACGCGGACGCGCTGGGTTTTGGACAACAGCAGCTCGTACAGCAGATGCATCAGCGCCGGCTCGCCATCGAGGAAAAAACGCAGCGACTGCAGATCGATCGCCGAGATATCCAGATCACCGTGCGTCTGCAGCTCCAGCGTCAGCACTGCCGCCGCATCGGGCGCCATGCGGCGCAGGTGCGCCGAGCTGCTGGTCAGCTCCAGCCGCGCATTGGTCAGCGACAGCGGGTACAGATCGACCGGGTAACAGCTGCGGAATTTACACACCACCCCGCCGATCGCCGGCGCATGCACCGGCTGCTGCCGGGCCACCGTATAGCGCTTGGCGATCTCGGGCCGCTGTGGATCGCACTCGAACTGCACGATCGTCGTCGCCGGAATCGGCCGCAGATAATGCGGATACAGCACGTCGAGAAAACTGGAAGCGATTTCCGGGTATTCGTCATCGAGCTTGCGGTGAATGCGCGCAGCGAGAAACGCGAACGACTCGACCAGGCGCTCGGTATGCGGGTCCTCGCACTGATCGCCCTCCAGCTGCAGCCGGCCGGCAATTTTCGGATAACGCTGGGCGAATTCACCCGACAGCTCGCGCAGATAACCGAGTTCGCGTTCGTAATAGGGAAGCAGGGATTCGAGCATGAGTTCGTTTAATCGCTCAACCCACAGTGGGGAGCCATATCATTCTTGGCGCTCCGCTGTGGGTTTGATTGTATTTTTTAGTCAAGCGCACCGATGCTTCCGTAAGCAAAATGGCTTGAAGCAGAATGGCGAGATGCCTGTTAACGGCCTCTATGCAAAGGTCGCCCCCTAACAGGATCAAGGCCTTTGGACTGATCCAAACGATTGGCCGGATTTTCAGACGGCTTTTCCGGTGCGATACCGTCGAGTTCGGGCACCGTGGGGAGCGCGCAGGCGTAGTCACAGAAGATGCTCCAGGTGGCTTCATAGCGTTTGCTGCGTTCCTCATCCTCGGGAAAGCGCCAGAGAATTGAATGGATCGTTGGCAGGCGGTGTTTTGAAGCCATCGGTCAGCAATCCGGGCCAAGGTTGGTTTCCAAGCTTGGTAACCATCTGCACAAAAACTGACCGTTTTGCCGTATTTATCTTCGCCTTGCATGTGCATCGCTTATTCCTGTGGCGCACGCCCATGCCCTTGCTAACCGGCGCACTGCATCATGCTCCAACCAATCGCATAGGGCTCCGGATGCGACACCATTTGCGAAGTCAACATATCACCCGCAAAGTACTACGCCTCCGGGCTACCCAAACCTGCCGCCTTGCGGTAGTACGGTCAGGCCCAGCTGCGATTTGAGCCCCAGCTCGGCATCGGATAACAGACTGTCGAGTTCGAAGCGGTACGGTTTGGACAGGGCGTCTGCGGCAGCAGCTGTTCGCCAAAAGTTAAATGCGCTGGCGAAGTCAGCAAACAGCTGTTCCGATATCACTTAAGCCGGGAAATCGATTTTGGCTGCGTGACGTGCTTCTTCGGTCACGAACTTCACCTTGATCTTGTTGGCTGAAACACCGAGGTTAACCAGCTCTTTTTTGGTGTTGTTCGCGCGCGCCAACGCAGCAGCCTTGGCATTGCCGATTTCCTTGCGATTGCAGTAGCCGGTAATCACGACAGTCTTGGCGGTCACGGCTTGCGGCAGCAGCAATTTGACTTGCGCTTGCGCCTGATCATCCAGCTTGACGCTCTGTATTGAGAAAACCAGCAGGGATGGATCTGCCGCATTGACAGCGGCATCCTTCGCCGTGGCGACAGCCTTGTTCTTGGCGGCATCGGTCGCATTGGCTGCAGCCGCGTTCGCAGCCGATTTACCCCACGGCCCCACAGCCTCTTTGGCGGGTGGATTCTGCGTGCAGGCGGACAACAAGATGGCGGCGCTCAGTACAGCCAGGCGAAACATAAAACCTCCAGGAAAAAACAGGGAAAAACAGGCCCGCCTTGCGGCGGGCCGTTGCGATGCTGATTAGGCGATCGTCTTGTTTGCAGTCAGATCCCAGCCAGAGCTGACGTTGCCGCCGCCCGAACCGTCTTCACGCTTCTGCTGGGTGTAGGTCCACTTGATCTTGCCGTAGCTGAAGCTGACCTTTTCCTGCGGGAAGCCGTTGTCGTTGGCCGAACCGGTCGGCTCGACCTTGGAAATCAGCACCTGTTCGAGCTTGACTTCCATGTACTTGACCTTGTCGCCACCAGCACGGCACAGCTCGATGGTCACTTCCTTGATGTGCTTGCCGGTGCAGCACGCTTCGTAGATCTTCGGGCTGGACTTGTCGAGGAAGTGCTCGATTTCGTACACGCCATGGTTGACGCGTTCGGCAGTAGCACCGCCGGCCGAGCTCGCCGTGGCTTGTGCCGGCTGTTCGATCTTGTGCGCAAACGACTGGATCTCGATCCATTCCTTGTGCTTGTCGTCGGTGCTTTCGCCGGGGATGCCGTCGATTTTCAGAAAGGCGTCGAATGCCATTGAAAAATTCTCCTAGTAGATGGATGTGTATTACTCGGCGATTCGCTCAGCGCGCAGCCTTGGGCAGCTCGGCTACGAGCCGGAGCGAAATCGTGAGTTCGTCGAGCTGGAAGTGCGGGCGCAGGAAAGCGGCGGCGCGATACACGCCCGGCTTGCCCGGCACCTCGACCACGTCCACGCGGGCTTCGCGCAGCGGATACTTCGACTTGGCTTCCTGCGAAGCGGAATCGTCGAGCAACACGTACTGCGCCAGCCAGGTATTCAGGAAGTCCTGCACGTTCTGACGGGTGGCAAAGCTGCCGATCTTGTCGCGCATGATCGACTTCATGTAATGCGCAATCCGCGACACGGCGAAGATGTACGGCAGCTGCGTCGACAGCCGAGCGTTGGCGTTGGCCGAATCGGTGTTGTAGGTCTTGGCCTTCTGTACCGATTGGCCGCTGAAGAACGCCGCGTAGTCGGTGTTCTTGCAGTGCACCAGCGAGATGAAGCCCAGATCGGACAGCACCTTCTCGGTCCGGTCGGTGATCGCTACTTCGGTCGGGCACTTCAGCGCCACTTCACCGTCGTCGGTATTGAAGGTATGCGCCGGCAGGCCTTCGACCAGACCACCGCCTTCGACACCGCGAATTGCCGCCAGCCAGCCGAACTGCGCAAATGCGTCGGTCAGACGGGCGGCGTAGCCGTACACCGCATTGGTCCACAGGTATTTGCTGTGGTCGGTGCCGTCGACGTTTTCTTCGAAGTCGAAATCCTCGACCGGGACGGTGTCACGGCCGTAAGGCATGCGACCGAGCACGTGCGGCAACACCATGCCGACGTAACGCGAGTCTTCGGACTCGCGGAACGACTTCCACTTGGCGTACTCGACGGTGTCGAAGATCTTGGCCAGATCGCGCGGCTTGCCGATATCGGCAAAGCTCTCCAGACCGAACAGGCCCGGGCTCGCGGCAGTGATCAGCGGCGCATGCGCCGATGCCGACACGTGCGACAGCTCGTCGAGCAGGTAGAAGTCTTCCGGATGGCGACCGAACTCGTAGTCACCGACGAGGCCGGCATACGGCGCGCCACCGAAGGTGCCGTATTCCTCTTCGTAGATTTTCTTGAACAGCGCGCTCTGGTCGAACTCGGGCGATGCCTTGAAGTCCTTGACCAGATCCTTCTTCGAGACGTTCAGCACCTTGATCTTGAGCTGGGTGCTGGTTTCGGATTCGGAAGTCAGGTACTTCAGACCACGCCACGACGCTTCGAGCTTCTGGAAGCTTTCGTGGTGCATGATCTCGTTCAGTTGCTCGGACAGCAGGCCGTCGATCTCGGCGATGCGTGCGTCGATGCTCGCGGCGAGGTCTTTCGACAGCGTCACGGTGCCGGCCAGCACCTGCTCGACCAGTTCGCCGATCAGGTCACGCGTGTAGCCTTTCTCGAACTCGTTGGTCGCGATCCGGCTCTGGTCGATGATGGTATCGAGCAGGCTCGACGATTCGGCGACGCTGGCGCCACTCTGGGAAAGTTGTTCTGTTTGCATGCAAATGGCTCCGGGATCAGGCGTTCGGGTCTTGCGGGCGGTTCTGGCTGATCTCGTGCAGCTTGTCGGTATCGCGGACGATATCGTCGAGCAGCGCTTCGAGCTTGTCGTTGCTGACGAGCTTGTTCTTCAGGTCGGCAAGGCGTTTGCGCGCCTCAAGCAGCTTGGCCAGCGGTTCGACCTGCTCGACGACCTTTTGCGGCTCGAAGTCGGCCAGTTCGTTGAAGTTGAGTTCGATACCGAGCTGGCTGCCGTCTTCGGCCAGCTTGTTGTCAACCCGATACGCCAGCCGCGGCGCCATGCCCTTGAGGACGTCGTCGAAGTTGTCGCGATCGATCTGCACGAACTTGCGCTCTTTGAGCTTCGGCAGCGGCACTTTGCTCTGCCCCGAATAGTCACCGAGCACGCCAAGCACAAACGGCAGCTCCTTGGTTTCAATCGCGTCGCCGACCTCGACGTCATAGGTGATCTGCACCCGCGGCGGGCGGACACGTGACAACTTCTTCTGTGTGCTTTCCTTTCCCATTCTCTCCACCAGTCCCGGTTAGATTTCACAAAAAATTAATTCAAACATAAGTAAATCAAAATTTACAAGTAAGATTTAAAACAATATCTCGTAATCCATCGAGCTTGAGCGCGGGGTCGGCCAGCTGACGGCCAAGGATGTACGCGGCCTCGGCGTAAGCCTGATGCTTGGACCATGGTGCTTCGGCATCACCGGCATCCAGCACCGCCAGCGGCGCCGGCGGCAGCCCCCATAGCAGCGCCAGCTGCTTGTCGGCAAAGCGGGTCGGCGAAATCACCAGATAGCGGCGGCCTTGCAGCGTGACCGTCAGGTAATGCGGGTCGAGACCGACATGACCACGGGTCGCGGCCTGATACAGCGTCAGCCAGGTCGCCAGTCCCAAGGTCTCTTCACCCGGGCCATCGGGCAGTGGCAACAGCAAGGCCTGGCGCGGCGCGCTGCCGTCATAGCGACGAACGAAGTCGCCATGAAATGCAAACGCCAGTAGCGTTGCCTCCAGCGAAGCACCACCGGTACTGCTGAGCCGGCCGGCCAGTTCGCTGGCGGCGGTCTGCCGCAGATGGCGTTCAAGTACTTGGCCGGCGAGGTCGAGATCAGCGCCGGCCCGGCCGTTGAGGGCCAACTGGGCTTCGAGGAACTGGCGGCAGGCCAGCATTTCCACCGAGTTATCGACGGCGCTGGACAGCTGGTCTCGCAATCCGGCAAAGAACAGTTCGTTCGCCAGCACCAGCAGCGACAGGTTCTGCGCGCCCTGGTCGAACGGCACGATCGCGCCGGCAACCAGCGGGTAGTAGCGACCCGCCTCGTCCCGGCTGGGTTGCAACACGCCGAAGAACACCCAACGGCGATCGGCCGAGACGTAGAAGAATTCGCTCGCCTCGGCAGCCAGATAGCGGTCCTGCCAGTCAGCTTGTTCGCTGGCCCAACGCAGGCTGGTTGCCAGCAACTGATCGAACTCGATCGCGACCGGATGCGTCGCATTGACCCGGACGAAATCGGCGCGGCGCGGCAGCTTGCCGAAAATTGCGTATTGCGGCGCAACCACGGGGTTGCGCATGAAAGTGATAGCCATCGTCGTCCTTACTGGGTAATCCGTTCCGGCAGGCTCAGCTTGCGCAGGCTCGAGAGCTGCAGCGGGTTCGGGCCGCTGACCATGCGGTAGTTGACGCGCACCACCTCGGCATCGCCGGCTGCGCCCTTGCGGATGGACCAGCTCAAGGTGCCGCTGTTGTTATCGCTGCGTTCGACATGCGCCTGCGCCAGCAGCTTGGTCCAGCCCATCCGGCCTTGCTGGTTGGCCACCACCGCACTGGCGCCGTTGAACGCGACCACCTGGATACGCGCGCCCTGACTGGCGCCCGGGTTCGGCCAGCTGAAGCTCTGCCACGGTTGCGGGCCGTTGCGGTAACGCAGTGTCTGGCCGTCGATCTCGACGACGATTTCGGACAAGCCCGAGGTCGGCACCGGCTGCAGTTCGAACTTCGCGTCCGAGCCATCCTGCGTCAGCGTCGCGCCGGCATCACCAAGCCGTGCGGCACCGGACAGGAAGGCCGGCTGGAAGCGAATGCCCAGATTCGCCCAAGTGCGCGGCACCAGCGCATCACCCTTTTTCAGCACCAGACCGTTCAGATACTTGTCGACGAACTTGTCGAGCGTGCCGTCGTTGGGTTTGACGAACTTGGCGATGTCGCCCAGCGGCGCTTCGGCCTGGCTGTCCGAGAACGGGTACTTGGCCGACAGCGTCTTCCACTGCGCGTAAACCTCCTTGTCCCACGCCTGATTCAGATCGCGCTCGACCGGCGGCAGCAGCACCGCATAGGTCTGGATCAGCGGCCGGACGAGCAACGGCCGGACGACCTCACGGGTTTCGGAATCTGCGGTGCCAAGCATGGTGTTGTCGACGTATTGCAAGGTATCCGCCAGCTCCGACCCGGTACCGTTCAGCGTCGCCTGCACCAACTGGCGCGCGCCGCCGCCCTGGTCGTCGGTCGAGGCAATCTGCACCAGCTTGCCCTTGAGCTTGCCGAGTTGGTCGAGATAGCCGTTGATCGGCGCCGGCGAGCCTTCGTTCAGCTTGGCCACTGCAACGAACTGACCACCGACCACTCCCTTCTGCCCCGGCTGGGCAGCTTGCGGCTGTGCGCTGCCATTGATCAGCGAGGTGGTTTTTTCCAGCACCGACTGCTTGGCGTTCTCGAGCTTGCTGCTCAATTCGGACGGGTTGTCCCACGCCGTTTCGAACGCAGCACGCGCGATGATCAGCTTGACCGGCGAGGTTTGCGGATCGGCCAAACGCGTCATCCCCGCTGCAGCCTGGTTCAGATCGGCGAAGTCCTTGACCGCCACACCCTGGAGGAACTTCTTCCATTCGCGGGCGTAATCGGCGCGATACAGCGCCTCGAGTTCGCTACGGTTCTTTTCCAGATCGCCATCACGGCCGAGGTTGTCCTGCAATGACGCCGCCAGCACCCAGTCGTCGCTCTTGATCTCGCCGCGGCTGGCCTCGTCGATCGCGCCGCGCATGTACTTGTCCCATGCTTCGCGGGTAAACGCGCCCGGCACCATATAGCTGCCGGCGACGATATCGCCATCCTTGCCGTTGAGGATGCGAGCGACCGTCAGCGGCTGGAAGCGGGTGTTGCCGCGCGCCTTCAGCTCGTTGTAGACGCGCTCCTTCGCCGACAGCCGGCGCAGCGAGCCGCGCAACACTTCACGCGAGCTGCTGACCGTCTCGGCACTGTTGTCGATCGTCGGCAGATCGGGCTCCTTGATCTGCGAAACGTAGAACGCGACGATGCGCTCGGCCAACGGGTTGATGTCCTCAAGCGGACGATTGCTGCGTTGCTGCTCCAGCCATGGCCGCCAGTAGCGCGGCAATTGATCCGACAGATGTGCCTCGTCCATCCGGACCTTGTCGTGCAGCATCAGATAGGTCTTGAGCGCGTTGTAACCCTGCTCAAGCTTGACCTCGCCCTGCACCGGTGCGGCGGCGACGGCCGAAGCCGCGGTCGCACGCTGCAGCGGTGTTGCCGCGCTCAGGTTGATCACCGGCAGGCCCGGCTTCCGAATCACCGGTTTTTTGACCGGCGCGCGGTGCACCGGAGCCGGTGTCGGCGCGATGACCGGCGCCGCCTTCGGTGCAGCTTCGACCGGCTTGGGCGCTTCCGGCGCCGGCGCGGCGACCTTGATATTGGTTAGTGCCAGTTCGAGATTGGACTTCACCGGCGCCAGCATCAGCTTGCGCACGCCGTCGAAGTATTCCTTGCGCAGCGCCGTTTCGACTTCGGCACCGCGATACAGGCCCATGCCGATCTGCCACGGGTGGCCTTCCTTGCGGTACTGCTGCAGCGTTTCGAGCCGCTTCTGCAGCAGGTCGAGCGCCTTGAGTCGGTCATAGATCTGGCCGGTCGCGGCCAGCTTCGTCGACTGCGCGCGCTCTTCGGAGGCAACGGCAATCAGCTTCTGGTTGCCGATATACGACCAGGTCAAGCCACCGACAATGACGGCGAGTACCGACAGGCCGGCGACCAGACCGGCCAGGCGCCAGCGGCTGCCGCTCGGCCGGGTCTGGCGCGTGATCAAGTGCTGATCGGGGAACACGACATCGCGGAACAGGTCGCGCAGGAAGTAGCTGTACGACGCCGGCGACTGGCGGGTCTCGAAACCCGGCTGCGACAGATCGAACTGTCCGGCGACGCGGGTGGCGGCACCGATGCGCGGCACGCCTTCCTGCAATGCGCTGGAGAAATAGAATCCGCGCAACAGCGGCTTGGCGTGATACGGATCGTCCTCGTGCAACAGCGTGACGAAGCGGCTGACCGACTCCTTCAACGCATGGAATTCGACCGGGAAGGCAAAGTACGCGGGTTTGGCGTTCGGGCCACGGTGCTGCAGCAGCTTCTCGTCGCCCATCTGCGACAGGCCGCGATACAGCTGCTCGAACTGCTGGCCGACGACGTGGCCGATATTGAAACCGGCGCCCTGATCGTGGCTGAGCGTCGCGCCCCAGACCCGGTTGCGATCCTCTTCGTTGGCATCCTCGAAGAACGCACCGAAACCGCCCAACAGGTCGACCTTGGTGAAGATCAGATAGATCGGCACCTGCAGGCCGAAAATATCCTCGATCTCGTGAATGCGTTCGCGGATCTGCCGCGCGTAGATCGCAAATCCTTCGGACTTGTGCTGCGCCAGTTCGGGCAGGCTGATCGCGACGAGGATGCCGTTGACCGGCGCCTTGGAGCGATGCTTCTTCAGCAGCTTGAGGAATTCGAGCCATTCGCTGCGGTCCTCGCTTTGCGTCGCGTAACGGCCCGCGGTGTCGAGCAGGACGCCTTCGGTAGCGAAGAACCAGTCGCAGTTGCGCGTCCCCCCCACGCCCTGGACACCGGCCTTGTCGCTGAACGGAAAAGTCAGGCCGGACTGCAGGATCGCCGTGCTCTTCCCCGCCGCCGGATGGCCGATGATCATGTACCAAGGCAGCTCGTACAGCGCCGCGTTGCCGCGTGCCTTGCCGAGACGCGAGGTCTTGAGCGTGTCGATCGCACCCAGCATGCGCTGGCGCAGCAGATTGACTTCGGCGCGCTTGTCGGCACTGGCGCCCATGACGGCATCGTCAGCCTGCCGCTGCAGCATTTTCTCGATCAGCCCGCCAGCACGATTGGCGACCATCTGGCCAATCAGCAGCGTAATGACCCAGAGCAGCATCACCCCGAAAATCCAGCCAAAGCGCGTCTCTGCCGACACCAGGCCGAAGAACGGCCCGATGAACCAGATCAGCGCGATCAGGATCAGGAAACCGATGGCCGATGCGACCTTGGCGTTTTTCATCCAGCGTTTCATTGCGTTCACAACCTCGTTGCTTTCATTGCAAATGGCCTATCGCTTCGCACGGGTCAGCGAGGCGATCGAACCGGGTACTTCGATATGGCCGTAATCCTTGAAACTCCAACGCCCACCCCAAGTCAGTTTCGCGGCCTCGGCCTCTTCGCCGAGCGCGGTATAAGCCTGCATTGCCCAAGGGTCGCGCTCGGAAATCACGATCTTGCCGCTGCGAATCGGTGCCAAATCGACGGCCATGCCGTACTGATGCTTGCTCTGGCCACCCTTGGCCTTGGTCACCAGGTTCTCCTGTGATGCCAGCGAGTCCTGCCTTTCCGGGCTGCGATAGCCTTCAAGCAGCGCCAGCGGGTAGCCGCGCGCCTCCATCCTGGCCATCAGCGCCAACACCCGCTGGACGAAGTCCGGATCGAGTCGGCTCCAATCGCGGTCGGCACCCGCCAGCGACGGCCGCTCGCTGGTGACAAACATCGACGGCGGCAACGGCGGCGGCGGGACCAGCTTCTCTTCGGTCAAGGCCAGCTGGATATTGCGCAGCGATGCGTATTCCTGCGGGCCAAGCTCGCCAAGCACGTGGTAGCCGGCCAGCCTTAGCGTCAGCAGCACCACCATCGAGATGAGCAACACCGATACCAGCAACAGGCGGCCACCGCGCCAGCGCGATGGTCTCTGCTCCCGGATGAGTACGGGCTGAGAGTCCGTAAGCACCGGGCGCGACGCCACGACCACATCGGGTTGAGGCGCGGCCGGAGCTTGCGCCACCACAACGGAGCGGTCCCAGTAAAAGAAGCGCCACCCTAACCAGGCCAATGCCAGCAACAGCAAGGACAGACCGGAAAGCAGCAAGACAACGTTGTTCAAATCGACCGCTCGTCAGCTAACAGACGGTTAAAATAAGCAAATACTTAACAAATAAGCACCAACAAACAAGCAACCAACAAACTGGATACTTTCTAAGTCATTCAAAAATCCGAGAGAAATGTATAATATTTTTCCCGTCTCATCAAAGTCATCTGAACGAGCATGAACATGAAACATCGCTTTTTTGTAAGAAAAAAGCCCGTTCGCGGCTTGGCGGCCGTCTTGGCTGTGCTGGCGCTGGCGAGCTGTGCATCAGGTCCAAAGGACTACGCGATCCAGGGAGAGGCAGCGCCGATCATCAACCGGGACACTGGCGGCAAGCCGCTGTCGATCGTCGTTCGGGTCTATCAGCTCAAGGACGCCGCCGAGTTCAACAAGCTGACTTTTGATGCCACATCCAGTGGAAAATCTGACGCAGAACTTTTTGGTAACGACCTGATTTCCCGTAGCGAACTGGTGCTGGTGCCGGGTAGCAAGCAAAGCATCAAGGATCAGATCAAGCCGGAAACGCGCTTCGTCGGCGTGGTCGGCTACTTCCGCAAGCCGGATACGAACCACTGGCGCTTTCTGGTCGACGCCGGCGATGTTCGCAGCGACGGGCTGACCTTCAAGGTCCAGGATTGCTATCTGCAGGTACAGGTCCCCAAAGCGCTGCCGCAGCCAGGTGTCCCGGTCGCGTTCAAACCTGACTGCGCCCCCTCGTCCAAAACCGCCGGTCGCCGATAAACGCCGCGACAAATTTGTAAAAAGGAGACGGCGAAGCCGCCCAGCCTATGCTCGACGCCAAACGCATCCTCTGGGGAGAGGGCATGTTCCTGCGCCCCCAGCACTTCCAGCAGCAGGCACTGCATCACGCCAATCAACTCACCCATGCCGTGCACAGCCACCATCGCCACGCCTGGGGTCTGCAAGGACTTGAGCTCGACGATGCCGCGTTGCGCGGTGGTCAGATTCGGGTCGATGCGCTGTCGCTGCTGTTCCGCGACGGCACCGCGTTCAGGGCGCCAGCCACGGAACCCCTGCCGCGCTCGCGCGATCTGGCGGAAATCCCGCAGCTGGGTGTCGAGACCACGCTGTATGCCTGCCTCGCCCATTTGATGCCGTACGGCGGCAACACGGTTGCCGACGCCGGTACAGGCAATCGGCCAACCCGCTTCCGCAGTCAGCAACTGGCCGCGGCAGATCTATATACGCAGGCGCTTGAAGCCGATCTGAGTACGCTGGATCTCGATGTCCGGCTGATGGTCGAAGAGGAAAACCGCGACGGTTACGATTCGATCCCGATTGCCCGGCTGACCAAGAACGCCACCGGTCAGTGGCAGCGCATCGACGACTATCTGCCGCCGCTGCTGACCGTCGCGGCAGCGGCACCGGTGACGCGCATCCTGCGCCGGCTGCTCGACATTCTGGTCGTGAAGAGCCAGGCGCTCGCCGGTGCGCATCGCGAACGCGCCAAGAACGTCATGGAATACGGCACGACCGACATCGCATCGTTCTGGCTGCTGCACACGGTCAACCGCAATTTCGCGCGACTCAATCACCTGGCGCGTTGCGAACCGCTGCACCCGGAAGAGCTCTATCTCGCGCTGGCTGAATTCTGTGGCGAGCTGCAGACGTTCTCGAGCATCTATTCGCTCGGCGACCTGCCCCCCTACCGGCACGATGCACTGTCGGAAGTACTGCCGGTCCTCGACGCACAGATCCGCGAACTGCTCGAGACGGTGATTTCGGCGCGCTACGCGGTCATTCCACTCAATCAGCCCAAACCGTCGTTCCATATCGGCCGACTCGAAAGCGACCGCCTGATCGACAACGTCGACTTCTACCTGTCGGTGCAGAGCGATCTGCCAGCCGCACAGGTCATCGAATCGGTGCCATTCAAGTTCAAGATCGGTGCACCGGATGACGTCGAGAAGATCCTCAACTCGGCGCTGCGCGGCGTCAGCCTCGCCCACGTCGGTCAGACGCCTTCGGCGATTCCGGTTCGCGTCGGCAACCATTACTTCGCGCTCGAACCGCGCGGCGACATCTTCCAGCGCATGCTGCAATCCCGCTCGGTCTGCATCTACGTGCCGCAGACCCTAGCCGAACTCCGGCTCGAGCTGATTGCGGTATTCCGCTGACCCCACACAAGGATCCGGCATGAACGCCCCCACCGACATCGCTCACCCGCTCAGCGTCGAACAGCCCACCGCCCCGGCGCTGCGCGACATGCTCGAAGACGGGACCTACCTGCTTTTCCTGCTGCGCGATGGCAATGCACCGAACAGCACGGCCGAATTCAACCGTCGCGTCGACCAGTTCCTCGCCCAGTTCGAACGTCATGCACGCCAGTTTGGTAAACCCGGCGATGCAATCGAGCAGGCTAAATACGCCTTCTGCGCGCTGATGGATGAAATCGTTCTGTCGTCCGATTTCCCGCTGCGCGAAGAGTGGGAGCGGATGCCGCTGCAGCTGCGGCTGTTCGGCGAGCACCTTGCCGGCGAGGGTTTTTTCGATCGCTTGGAAATGCTGCGGCTCGACCCGGCGAAGCATGTCGAAGCCCTTGAGGTTTTCCAGACCTGCCTGCTGCTCGGCTTTCAGGGCAAGTACCTGCTCGAAGGCAGCGAAAAGCTCGGCTACCTCGCACACCGTCTTGGCCAGGAAATCCAGCAAGTCCGCGGCGGCAAGGCTGAATTCGCGCCGAACTGGAAGCTGCCGCAGCGTTTCCAGGCCTTTGTCCGGCACGAACTGCCGCTGTGGCTGTACTTTGCGGTACTCGCCATCGTCGCGGTCGGGATTTTCGTCGCCTATCGCATCCTGCTCGGCCAACAGGTCGGCACGTTCATCGGCGGATGAGCCGCCACGCCGTCTCGATCCAGCCGTCGATCCTGGACCGATTGCTCGACGATGAACCGGATCGCCCGCCTAGCGGAAGCTGGATGCTGTTCGACATGCCCGACTTCAAGCGGGCTTTGGCGCGCGATCTGGAAGCGCTGCTGAACACACGGACGATCGATTACAGCGAAATATTCGAAGCCTACCCGCTGGCGGCCGAAACGATGGTCGGCTTTGGCATTCCCGATCTTTCCGGTGTCAGCCTGCTGAATCCGGAAGATCGCGAGCTGTTGCGCGAGCGGATACGCAAGGCGATCGAGCGGCACGAGCCGAGGCTGGGACGGGTACGCATTTCACTGGAAGCGCCGCGCGAACTTGAACGCGCGCTGCGTTTTCGCGTCGACGCCATCCTCAAGATCCACCCGCACAGGCCGCCAGTGGCGTTCGATGCAACACTGCAGCTGTCGTCGAACGTCTACAAGATTCGCCCGGGTGGCTAGCGCGGCCGGCTGTTGAACTCGTCGAGCAGCTTCTGCTCTCGTTGCAGTTCGAGCTTGTCCTGTTGTTTGCCATGGCGAACCTTCAGCGCCTCGTAGGCCTTGAGTTTCTTTTCGCACTCGACAAACCGCGCCAGCGCGGCGTCGCGCTCCATTCCCAATCGCGCGACCTCGGCCAACTGCTGCTTGGCCGCATCGTCGAGCTTGCCGAGAAACAGCTGGTAATCGCGAAACTGCACCACGGTAATGCCGGACTGCGCGCTCTGGGTCAGCTTGCGGCGGTACTCGTCGCAGTACTGCTGAATCTGCCCCAGCCGTTCGCGCGCGCCCTGCTCCGCCGCCTGGGCGGCCTGCAAGGCCTTGGCCTCCCGCTCGCGTGCCTCGCTAGCGAGTTCGAGCAAGAATTCAAAACGGAATTTGGCCATGATCTAGCGTCGACTCATGCAAACAGCCCGGCCAGCTTGGTACGGGCGCCGGCGTAGCTTTCCTGCTCGTGGATGCGCTGCTGCAGGAAGCCTTCGAATGCCGGATAGCGGCGAATCGCCTCGTCGAGCAGCGTGTCCGACCCAGGCACGTAGGCACCGACGCTGATCAGATCGCGCGAACGCTGGTAGCGCGAGTACAGGTACTTGAAGCGCCGCACCAGCTCGAACTCCTCCGGGGCGACGATGTCATGCATCACCCGGGAAATCGATGCCTCGATGTCGATCGCCGGATAGTGACCGGCTTCGGCCAACTGACGGCTGAGCACGAAATGGCCGTCGAGAATGGCCCGCGCATTGTCGGCAATCGGGTCCTGCTGGTCATCGCCTTCGGACAGCACGGTGTAGAACGCCGTGATCGAACCACCGCCTTCGCGACCGTTGCCGGCCCGCTCGACCAACTGCGGCAACCGGGCGAACACCGACGGCGGATAGCCCTTGGTCGCCGGCGGCTCGCCGACTGCCAGCGCGATCTCGCGCTGGGCCATCGCATAGCGCGTCAACGAATCCATGATCAGCAGCACGTGCTTGCCCTGATTGCGGAAATACTCGGCGATGCTGGTCGCGTACGCCGCACCGTACAGCCGCAACAGCGGCGGCGTATCCGCCGGTGCAGCGACGACCACCGAGCGCGCCAACCCTTCGTCGCCAAGAATGTTCTCGATGAAATCCTTGACCTCGCGACCGCGCTCGCCGATCAGCCCGACAACAACAACGTCGGCCGTCGTGAACCGCGCCATCATGCCGAGCAAGACCGACTTGCCGACCCCCGAACCGGCAAACAGGCCAAGCCGCTGCCCGCGACCCACGGTGAGCATCGCATTGATCGCGCGGACGCCGACGTCCATCACGTCGCGCACCGGCTGGCGATCCATCGGGTTGTAGGCTCGGGCAAACAAGGGTGCGTAGGCGTCGACCTGCAACTTGCCGCGACCATCGAGTGGCCGCCCCAGCCCGTCGAGAATCCGCCCGAGCAAGCCCCAGCCGACCGGCACCTGACGCCCGTGGTCTTCGAGCCGTCGCGCTGGCGGCTTCGGATTGCCATACTCGGGAATCCAGGCGGCGACGTCCTCATAGGGCACGACCTCGGCCCCCGGCTCGACGCCGTAGACTTCACTGATCGGCATCAGAAACAACCGGTCGTCGTTGAAGCCGACGACGACGGCCTCGACCGGATGGCCACCGGGCGTCATGACCTCGCACGATGCACCGAGCGGCAGTTTGAGCCCGGCAACTTCGAGTACCAGCCCGGAAACGCGAACCAGTTTGCCACGTGGCTTCCACGGCCGGATCCAGCGGACCGCGTCACTGCAATCGGCCAGATACTGCCGGCAGGCCTGCAGCCGCTCAGCCACCGCTGCCGGCTCCATCGGCCGGCGAAACCGGCGCATTCCAGCCAAGCTCGCCACGATCGGCCCGGTTCAGCACGCGCAACATCGTGTGCCAGCGGGCCGGCAGCGCCAGATCGATCTGTGTCGACGCCGTTTCGATGCGGGCGTCGCCGGAATTGAGGCGCGGGTCGGCGATCAATCGCCACGTTTCGCCGGACAGCTCGATTGCCAGCATCGGTTCGAGTGCATTCAGATCGTCCGGGTGCAGATAAAGCCGGGACGTGCCACTGGCGGGTGGAATGCCCGAGAGCGCCTCGACAATGGCCGGTAGCAACAGCTTGCGATCGGCGGCGACCTCTTGGCGCACCAGTTCGCGCGCCAGCACCAGCGCAAGATCGAGTACCGATTCGGCCAGGTCGTGCTCAGCGCCAGCGACCAGATTGTCCAGCGAACTCAGCACGCCCTTGAGCCGTCCGATTTCGTCCTCGGCAGCCAGACGCCCCGCTTCGAGGCCAGCATCGAAGCCTTCGCGCATGGCCTGCTGTTCGATCGCCTCGATTTCTTCGGCCGTGGGCAGACTGACCTCAGCCACCGGCAGCGACTCGTACACCGTTGCCGCGTCGTCGACCGGCGCCGGCAAAACCGGCTCGGGTTCGACCTGAACGACCGGCGGCAACGGCGCCGCCGCAGGCTGCGGCTGTCGTGCCCGGCGCTCCTCGTCGATACCGCCCAGTTCCCAGCGCTCCCAGGCGGTGAGCTCCTCGCGCGGAATGACGCGTCGATGCGGACCGGCCATCGCTTAATCGACCAGGCCTTCGTCGCCCTTGCCGGACAGGACGATCTGGCCCTCATCGGCAAGGCGACGGACGATTTTGAGGATTTCCTTCTGCTCGGCCTCGACTTCGGACAGCTTGACCGGACCCTTGGCTTCGAGGTCGTCGCGCAGCATCTCGGCCGCGCGCTGCGACATGTTCTTGAACACTTTGTCCTTGAGCGCCTGGCTTGTTCCCTTGAGCGCAACAATGAGCGAATCGGACTGGATCTCGCGCAGCAGCATCTGGATGCCGCGGTCGTCGATATCCAGCAGATTATCGAAGGTGAACATTTTGTCCTGGATCTTCTGCGCCAGCTCCGGATCGTAGTCGCGGATGCTCGAGATCGCCGAGGCTTCAGTGACGCCGCCCATGAAGTTGAGGATCTCGGCAGCCATGTGCACGCCACCCATCGCACTCTTCTTGATCTTGTCCGAACCCGACAGCAGCTGCGTCAGCACATCGTTCAGTTCGCGCAGCGCCGCAGGCTGCACGCCCTCGAGCGTCGCAATCCGCAGCAACACGTCGTTGCGCACGCGTTCGACGAAGTGCGCCAGGATCTCGGAAGACTGATCCGGCTCCAGGTGCACCAGGATGGTCGCGACGATCTGTGGATGTTCGTTGCGGATCAGCTCGGCCACCGCGACCGAATCCATCCACTTCAACGACTCGATCCCATTGTTGTCGTTGCCTTGCAGGATGCGATCCAGCAGATTGGCGGCCTTGTCCGAGCCCAGCGCCTTGGTCAGCACCGAACGGATGTACTCGTCGGCGGCACCCAGATTGGCGCGGCTTTCGGTCGACAGGACGAAATCATCCAGCGCGGTGTTGACCTCTTCGCGCTGGACGTTTTCCATATTGGCCATGGCGAAGCCGAGCCGCTGTACTTCCTTGGGACCGAGGTATTTGAATACTTCGACCGCGGCATCTTCGCCCAGCGTCATCAGCAGGATCGCTGCCTTGCGCACGCCTTCTTCGTTCACTCAGCCCACCTTGTTCGGATTTGCCGCGTCTTCTTCGCGCGCCATCCATTCGCGCAGGATGGTCGCGACCATGCGCGGGTCATTCTTGGCAATTTCCTTGCCCTGCTGCAACTTGTCGGCAAAGGCCGAAAGCCGGACATTGTCTTCCTCGGCCCTTTCCTGCCGTTGCGCAGCATGCGCTTCGTCCGCGGCGAGCGGCTCGCCCAGCTCGAGATCGACCGGCTCCGGTATCTCGCGTGCACGCGCAAGATCGCGCATCAGCGGCCGCACAACGAAAAGCAACAGGTACAACACCGCCAGCGCAATCAGCCCCAGCTTGAGCAGATCGGTCATGTTGGCGCGCGCAAAATCGAGCGCCTTTTCCTGCAGCGGTTTGTCGACCAGCGGATGCGACTCGGCAAATGCCGCATTGACCAGATTGATCGAATCGCCACGATCCTTGTTGAAGCCCATGGCCTCGCGCACCAGATCGTTCAGCTGCACCATTTCCTGCTGACTGTATGGCACATAGGTCGCCTGACCGCTCTTGTCGCGACCTGGCTTGTAATTGACGACCACGGCGGCAGACAGTCGCTTGACGTTGCCGACCGGCTGTTTGACGTGCTGGATGGTCTTGTCGAGCTCGTAGTTGGTCGTCGCGTTCTTGCTGCTGTTGGTGTTCCCGGTGCTCGAGGCCGCAACGTCAGACGCCAAGGGCACGCTGATCGGCGCAACCGCCGCACCGGGCGGCTGGTTCGACAATGCACCGGGGACACCGCCCACCGCTTCGGTAACGTTGCGTCCCAGTTGCTCAGCCGTTTGCTGGCTGCGGATGGCGGCGGCGTTGGGTGGACTGTTCGGCTTGAACGTCTCGCTGGTCTGCTCGACCTCGGAAAAATCAACCTGGGCCGTCACCTCGGCACGCACGTTTTCCTTGCCGACAATCGACGCCAGAATCGCCTGAATGCGTTCGACGTAGTTCTTTTCGATCTGCTGCACGTAGACGAGCTGTCGGGCATCGAGATTCGGCTGATTCAGATCCTGTGCCCGGGACAGCAGGTCACCGTTCTGATCGACAACGGTGACGTTCTTCGGTGGCAGGTCCGGAATGCTGGCCGACACCAGATTGATCACGCCGGCGACCTGGCCGCTATCCAGCGAACGACCCGGCTGCAGCGTCAGTAGCACCGACGCGCTCGGTTTCTGCTGGTCACGCAGGAATACCGTCTGCTTCGGAATGGCCAGATGCACGCGCGCCTTCTCGACCACCGAAATCGTCTGGATCGATTGCGCCAGCTCGCCTTCGACCGCGCGCTGGTAATTCACCTGTTCGGCGAACTGCGAGACGCCGAACTTCTGGTTGTCCATGATCTCGAAGCCGGCATTGCCGGCACGCGGCAAGCCTTGGGCAGCCAGCTTGAGGCGCGTATCGTAGATTTTGTCGGCAGGAACAGAAATCGTACCGCCCGCATCGAGCTTGTACGGCACGTTCATCTGCTGTAGCGACTGCACGATGGCGCCGCCGTCTTTATCGGGGATATTGGTGTAGAGGATGCGATAGCTGGGGCTGCTGCTGAGCAACCAGACGCCGACGGCTGCGGCGATTAGCACGGCCGCACCAATCATCATGCCCAGCTTGCGGGCATTGGGGATCGCGGCAAATCGCTGACGCCACGCTCCGGCACCCTGCCCCGATCCGAGATTGCCGCTCGTCGCGCCCGCTTCAGCCATAGAAAATCAAACTAGGTAGTTGGAATCGTTAACACGCCATTCTAACTGTTTTCAACCTAGCACAGTAAGCCAGCACCGAAGTGCATCATACCTGCATGTTCATGACTTCCTGGTACGCGCTCACCAGCTTGTTGCGGACCTGCACCATGGTCTGGAAGCTCAGACTGGCCTTCTGCAAGGACACCATCACATCCTGCAGATCTGCCTCCGGCGCACCGCTCTGGAACGCGGCTTGCTGCGCCTGTGCCGACTGCTGCATCTGGCTGACCTGATCCAGTGACGACTTGAGCAGGCCGGCAAAGTCTGCACCACCGGTTGCGTCAGTCGCGGGCGCGCCCTGGCCGGCGGCCTTGGCCGACATGACCTGCAACTGCCCCAGAAGCTGATCGATACCCTGCACGCTCATAAACAATGTCCCGATTGCGAATACACCTGATCAAGCAAGATACGCGCCACCTTAATCGACCCGCGGATCACCGGCCTCTCGATACTGCTGTAACTTGTAGCGCAATGTCCGCTCGCTCATGCCCAGACGCTCGGCCGCCAGCTTGCGGACGCCGCTCACGGCAGCCAGTGTTTCAAGGATATGCTGCTTTTCGAGCTCACGCATGTCCGCTGGTTTAACCGTCACCTCCGGCAACGCGGTCGCGGCACCGGCAAGTTTTGCCTTCGCAACCGGCAAGTACAGGTGTTCGGCGGCAATTTCGTCCCCGGGCGCCAGGATCAGGGCGCGCTGGACGACGTTGTCGAGCTCGCGAATATTCCCGTCCCACACATGTGCACGCAGCGCCGCAGCGGCAGCCGCCGAAATCGTCGGCACGCGCCGCTGCTGCCTACCTGCGTGTTTGGCAAACAAGCTGCGTGCCAGCGGCAGGATATCGTCCGGCCGCTCGCGCAGCGCCGGCAAGTGCAGCGGAAACACATTGAGCCGGTAGAAAAGATCTTCCCGGAATCGCCCACTGAGCACCTCGGCTTGGGGATCCCGATTCGACGTCGCCAGTACCCGGATGTCGACCGGCATCGGCTTAACGCCGCCGACGCGTTCGACCTCGCGCTCCTGCAACACCCGCAGCAACTTGGCCTGCAGCGGCAATGGCATCTCGGTGATTTCGTCCAGCAACAAGGTCCCGCCATTGGCTTGCTCGAACTTGCCAACATGCTGCGAGGTTGCACCGGTAAAGGCCCCCTTCTCATGGCCAAACAACGTCGACTCGAGCAGCTGCTCAGGAATTGCGGCGCAGTTGATGGCAATGAAGGCCTTGGTGGCGCGCGGGCTGTGATGATGCAGAAAACGCGCCAACACCTCTTTCCCGGTACCCGACTCGCCGGTGATCAATACCGACGCATCCGCCTTGGCGACACGCTCGGCAACGTCGAAGATCCGTCGTACGGCGGGATCCTCGGCGATCACATCGTTGTCGTCACCGCCCGGCAACAGGTACTTGGCAACCTCTTGCAGCAGCAGGTCCGGCTCGAACGGCTTGGGCAGGTAGTGACACGCGCCAGCATGCAAAGCGGCGACTGCACGATCGACCACCCCATATGCCGTCATCAGCAAGACCGGCAGCCACGGATAACGCACTTTTACTTCGCGCAACAGCGTCTCGCCGTCCATCGGCTGCATCTGCACATCCGACAGCACCAGCCCGACTCGCTGGCCACCGGCCAGCAAGTCAAGCGCCTCGCTACCGTCACCCGCGCTCAGCACGGGATGCCCGCCAAGCACCAGCGTGTCGCATAGTGCCTCGCGCAACGCGTCGTCATCCTCCACGACCAGAACTGGTAAAGCCACTTCTCAAATCTCCGTCATTCAGTTGGGACGCACCAACGCCAGTCTGGCAAGCAGGCGTTCCGGGATGCGGGACAGCGGTAGCACCTCGTCGACACCGCCAAGCGCAATCGCCTCTTTGGGCATACCAAACACCGTCGCACTCGCTTCGTCCTGGGCAAAGTTGTACGCACCCGCATCACGCATTGCGCGCATGCCGGTGCCGCCATCCTTGCCCATACCGGTCAGCATGATGCCGAGCGCCCGCCCCCCCACCAAATCGGCGACCGAACGAAACAGCACCTCGACCGATGGTCGATGGCGATTGACGGGCTCGTCCTGCGACAAGGCGCAGCTCAGGCGGCCGCCAAGTCGAGCAAGTCGAAGATGAGAATGCCCCGGCGCCAGGTAGGCGCATCCCGGCATGAGTACATCACCGTGCTGCGCTTCCTTGACCTGTAACGCGCACAGTCCATCGAGGCGCCTTGCAAACGATTCGGTAAACATCGCCGGCATGTGTTGAACGATCACGATAGGCGGCAAATTGACTGGCAATGGCACCAGTAGCGATTTGAGCGCCTCGGTGCCGCCGGTTGAAGCACCAACGGCGATCACACGCCCGTCTGCGACGGCAGGACGCACGGCGCCCAATGAGGAAACAGTCTGCATCAACAATGAGAATCTGGAAAAACTGCTACTGCGTCAGGACAAGCCAGCGCGTAAAGCCGGCGGCGTGTCGAGCAAATAATACGCCACGACGTCGTTGCCGGGGTCGCGGAATATCAATGCGCTGCTCAGCGCGCGCACCAAGGCCAGCCCGGTACCCTGCCCTTGATCGGCGCCCGCCACAGCAATACCAGCCCGCCAGTCAAATCCCGCGCCGGTGTCCCGAACATGGATTTTCAGCACGTTGCGCCCGTCACTGCGCAGGCCGGTCAGCTCGATATCGATGCGACCGGATTCGAGCTGCGCCAAGCCATTCGTCCGGGCAGCCAGGTAGCGCTCACGTCCCCCGGGCGCTTGCTTCTGACCCGCGTCAAGCCGAAGCAAGCCGTGATCAAGTGCGTTCGTAAACAGTTCGGTCAGAATCAGGAAGACGTCAGACTGATACGGCGCCAGCGCCTGGATCTCGTTAATGAACGACATCATGAACGGCACGGTGTTCAGATACTTGAGCTCTGCGGCACCCAGTTGCAGCGCGTATTGCCAAGCGGGTTCGCCCCCCTTCAGCAAGGCGCTCAGTACCGCCGGCGCCAAGCGTCTTCCCTCGTCGGCGACCACACCCCGCAGCCGCGTCCCAAAGTGGCCGAGAACCAACGAAATATCATCGTGGTGCGTTGTCTCGCGCAGGTGCATATCCAGATCCGCCTGAACACCGGCAAGACGCTGCTGGGCTGGCACGTTCAACACCTGCTGCAACCTTTGCAACCCAAAGGATTGGCCGTCAGCACTGCGCGCCTCGATCAAGCCATCCGAGTACGCAACCACGGTACCGGGTGAGTCGAAATAGAAGCGCTCGGTTGCCGTCTCAACATCGTGGGTCTCGGTAATCCCCAGCGGCAAATGACGCGACGCCCAGCGATGACATACCTCACCGGCATCATTCACGACCAGCACGGTCGGCATGCCACCGTTCCAGACTTCGATGCAGCCGTTGGCCTCATCGATTGCGATCAGCACCACGGCAACAAAACGGCCGATCGGCAAAACCTGGCGGACTTTCTTGCTCATTTCGACCAGGATGTCCGGAATGGCGTAGCCCTTCTCGGTCATGCTGTAGAACGGCTGCGTCAGCGGCAGCACATTGAGCGCAGCGGTAAGGCCATGGCCGATGCCATCGGCAAGCATCAAATGCAACACCTGCCCCGGTGTACGAGCCGCCGCGATCATGTCCCCGGAAAGGCTTTCGGCGGGCGATAACCAGTACTCGAGCTGCGCGTCGGATAGTCGCTCGGCGTTGACCATTTGCTCCATCAAATGCTGGACAACGCGCTTCTCTTCCTCTGCTCGCGCGTAGTAATCCGCGAGTTTGGCCGACTGCTCGCGGACCTTGCGGTTCAGCGCGAGCGTGCGCTGAAAAGCCTTGAGCTTCGCTTCCAGCACGCGCAAATTGACCGGCTTGTTGATGTAGTCGTCGGCGCCCTGTTCAATCGCTTCGGCCAGTCGGCTTTCTTCACCAATACCGGTCACAAAGACGATCGGCACCCATGTTTCACCGGCCTCGGCCTTGATCGTCGCCGCAGCCTCGGCGCCGGACACGACCGGCATCATCATGTCCATCAACACGAGGTCAGGCCGGGCCTCGCGCCAAATCCGGATGGCCTCCCCCCCGTCGCGCGCCGGAATAGCCACATGCCCCAACGCTTCGACGAAGCGCGAAATCAGCAGCAGGACAGCTTCGGTATCGTCGACGACGAGAATGCGCACAGAGGACTCAGCGGATCGTGAAAATCTTGCCGAAACAGGCGATTTCGAGCACCTGCTTGACGGTGTCGCGGCAATTGACCAGCGCCAGGTTCTTGTTCACGGCGCCGATTTTTTCCTTCAGCAACAACAGCATACCCAGGGCCGAGCTATCCAGGTAATTGACGTTCTGGAAGTCGACCAGCACTTCCTTGACCACCGGATCCGCGATCAGGGTTTCGCATACCTGGCGAAACTCACGGTGAGCGCTGAAGTCAAATTGCCCCGACAGCACAACCCGGCCCACATCCCCTTCAATCTGCACGGTAGGCGACATTTTTCCTATCCAACCTTTTCTTAGAAATTCCAATGGTCCAAACGACCCATGCACAGTCTGCCAGGCGAGCCCGGCGCGTGAACGTCAAACATTAGAGACGTCATTTAGAACTGGCAACCGCACGATGAATTCCGTGCCTTCCCCCAACACCGACGCCACCGTGATATCGCCACCGAAACGCTCAACCAAGCGGTGCACGATCGCCAAGCCCAGACCGGTGCCATCCTTGCGGGTTGTATAAAACGGCTCGAACAGCCGCTCAATATGCTCCGGCGCAATACCTCGACCGCCATCCCTGACAACCATTGTAGCGAAATCAGACTCACAGCAAACAGAAAGCTCTACGCAAGAACCAACTTCACTAGCCTGCATGGCGTTCTCGAGCAAATTCAGCACCAGACCGATCAACTCTTTCGGATCTGCCAGGACTTGCGCGTTTATACCGGTCGAGGCGAACTCAAGCCGCATCTGGCGTGCAATGAATTGCGGCTCGATCGTATGCACCGCTTCGAGCAAGCAGTCGCCGAGCGATACCGGCACCATGTCCAACACGTTGCCGCGAACGAAATGCAACATCCCCTGCGTCAACGCCTCAAGGTGGCGCAAACGATCAACCGTCTTGAGCGCAAAACGACAACGATCCGCTTCGCCCAACTGGGGCCGGGCAAGATGCCCTGCGTACAACAGCGCGGTTGCCAGCGGCGTCCGCAGTTGATGCGCCAAACCGGCCGCCATCTCGCCCATCGCTGCAAGACGCTTGTGTTGCGCCAGCGATTGTTCCAGCGCCCACGTTTCCGTCAGATCCTGAACCAGCAGGATTCTGCATGACTCTTCCGGCACGCTGGTACCAACGATGCGCAGGCGCAATACCCCTCGCGCCTGCGGATACATCCAGAGGTCGGCCTCACCCTGCGTCAGATACTCGGCGCTGAATGCGGCCCAGTCCATTCCCTCCATCAACGGCGCCAACAAGTAGCGCGCGGCGGCGTTCAACATACTTACCGTTCCAGCCGCATCGAGCTCGACGACACCACCGGGCAAACGCTCCATCAGGATGGTCAGGCGGCGCGAGAGCGCGGCTTTTTCATCGAGTTCGCGCCGCAAATGACCGTTGGCGATCTCCAATTGACCGGCCAGCGACACAACTTGCTGTTGCAGCTCGGCGTAAGTATTAGCCAATTGCTGCGACGCTTCGGTAAACAGCGAAAAGGCCGCTTCCAGTTCGTGCGGGTCGATGTTGTTTCCAGGTCCGGGCACGTCGCCAATCCTTGTTGCATAAGCATTTTTAAATTATAAATGGGCTGGAAAGCCGCATCCTGCCTTGTTCATCAGCAAACCCTAAGGTTTTGGCACATCCTGCCGATATACTGGCTCAGCACCCGAAGTGGTCATATGACCGTCCGTCCGAGATCAGGACAAATACTTACAGCCAACGGCAGAAACATCAGGTAATCAGGAGCCCAGCCCGTGTCCGACCTTCTGAAGAAAATCGACGCCAGAACCAAACTCGCCGGCACGAACAAGCTGGAAATCCTGCTGTTCACCCTGGGCGTGGACGCCCGCACCGGTCGGCGCGAAAATTTCGGCATCAACGTGTTCAAGGTGCGCGAAGTCATGCGCACTCCCGAGATCACTCAGGCGCCCGACATGCCGCCGTCGGTGGAAGGCATGGTCAGCCTGCGAGGCGCACTGGTCCCGGTGATCGACCTCGCCAAGTATGCCGGGATCAAAACCGGCAGCAAACCCGAGATCATGATCGTTTCCGAATACAACGGTCAGACTCAGGGCTTTCTCGTTGAAGCCGTCGATACCATTCTGCGACTCGATTGGTCGCTGATGCGCGTCCCGCCGGACATGCTGACCGTACAAATGGGTGGCCTCGTCACTGCAGTGACCGAACTCGACAGCGGCAAGCTCGTCATGATGCTCGACGTCGAAAAGGTACTGGCCGAGACAACGCAGACCGATCAGGCCATCGACGTCGGTGCCGTGGTCCAGCACCAGAAATTCGGCGAAATGACGGTTTTCTTCGCCGATGACTCGGTCGTCGCGCGCAAGCAGATCGAAATGACACTCGACGCCATGGGCGTGCGTCATCAGCAAGCCATCAATGGCAAGCGCGCCTGGGACGAACTGCAGCGCATCGCCAAATCGGCCGAAATCCGCGGCATCCAGGTTCGAGAGCAATTGCAGCTGATCCTCACCGACGTGGAAATGCCCGAAATGGACGGCTACATGCTAACGCGGATGATCAAGAGCGACCCGCGCTTTGCCGGCATTCCAGTTCTGATGCACTCGTCGCTGTCGGGCAACTCCAACCAGAAGCTCGGCCAATCGGTCGGTGTCGACGGTTACGTGCCCAAGTTCGAACCGCACAAGCTGTCCGAACTCGTTGCCCAACACTTGCTAAGCGCCTGAGGCGTGACTTTCAAACGGAGCCTACCGTGAGCCTCACTCCCATGAATCTGCTTGACGATGTCGACGCCCGCACCAAACTCGCCGGCTCGAACAAGATGGAAATCCTGTTGTTCTCGCTCGGTACGCGCGAGACGTTCGGGATCAACGTCTTCAAGGTCCGCGAAGTGTCGCAGACACCGAAAATCACCAAAACGCCGAACATGCCGTTCGGCGTCGAAGGCGTGATCTCGCTGCGCGGCAATATCATTCCGGTGATCTCGCTGTCGAAATTCGTTGCAACGCAGGAGCGGCCCAACGGCGACGCCAACGCAACGATGATCGTCACCGAGTTCTCCAAGCATACCCAGGCCTTCCTCGTGCACGAGGTCGATCGCATCATCCGTGTTGACTGGGACAAGGTCCGCGCACCGGAAAACATGCTGGCCGGCAACCAGGCCTTGATCACCGCCATTACCGAGCTGCCCGACGGCAAACTGGTGTCGGTGCTCGACGTCGAACAGATCCTCGCCAGCGTGATCGGCGAACCGCCGATTCCAGAACTGCAGCAAGTCGGCCTCGATCACGACCAGTTCCTGTTCTTCGTCGACGATTCGGTGGTCGCACGGCGGGAAATCGTCGGTGTACTCGACAAGATCAACGTCAAGTACCACCAGGCCAATAATGGCAAGGAAGCATGGGACAAACTCAGCGCGCTGGCCGGACGTGCGGGCCACGACGGTGAGCCTTTGTCGCAAAAACTGCGGCTGATCCTCGTCGATGCCGAGATGCCGGAAATGGATGGCTATGTGTTGACCAAACACATCAAATCCGACCGGCGCTTCGACGGCATTCCGGTCGTCATGCATTCCTCGCTATCATCCAATGCCAATCGCGCCATGGGCGCGAGCGTGGGCGTCGACGCCTACGTTGCTAAATTCGACCCGATTGTGTTGGCCGACACGCTAGCGCCGTTGCTGACGGCCTGAAGGCGGCTGCTGACCTGCATCCAATGAGTGAGTACACGCTATATGTCCGATAACAATTTGCGCTTTCTCGTGGTGGACGATTTCTCCACCATGCGCCGCATCGTTCGCAACCTGCTCAAAGAACTCGGCTTCGCCAACGTCGAAGAAGCCGAAGACGGCCAGATCGCGCTGCAAAAACTCAAGAACACCCAGTATGACTTTATCGTCACCGACTGGAACATGCCGAACATGACCGGCATCGAGCTGCTCAAAGCCGTGCGTACCGATCCGCAGCTCAAGCATCTGCCGGTGCTGATGGTGACCGCCGAAGCAAAAAAAGAAAACATCATCGAGGCCGCCACCGCGGGCGCATCGGGCTATATCGTCAAGCCGTTCACCGCTGCCACGCTCGACGAGAAGCTCAAGAAAATTTTTGCCAATCTCAACAAGTAAGTCGCCAAGGCGCCTTCCGAGTACACGCATTCAGGAGTCCGACGTGAGCGACCACGCCAATAACAACGCAGACAATGCCGATCTGGAAGCACTGTTCGACAGCATTGCCCAGTCCAACTGGAACAGCACGCCGGCCCCTGCCGCCCCTGCCGCCTCCGCCGAAGCCGCACAATCGGGCGGCCTGGCTGACGAAGCCCAGGCCGAACCGGCCAAGGCCATGTTCTCGCATATCGGCCAGTTGACCCGCAAGCTGCACGACACCTTGCGCGAGCTCGGACTCGACAAGTCGCTGGAAAAAGCGGCCTCGCAAATTCCGAATGCCCGGGACCGGCTGTCCTACATTGCAACGATGACCGAACAGGCCGCCGACCGGACGCTGAATGCCCTCGACGCTGCCAAGCCGCTGCAAGACCGGATCGCCGGCGATGCCCGCAACCTCGGCAACGAGTGGGATCGGTTGCTCGCCAACAAGCTGTCCGTCGACGAATTCAAGGCCTTGGTCCAGCAGACTCGCCAGCACCTGGCCCAAACACAGACCGACTCCGAACGAGTCAGCAGCCAGATGCTCGAGATCATGATGGCGCAGGACTTCCAGGATCTGACCGGTCAGGTCATCAAGAAAGTCCTCGACATGGCCAAGGACATGGAAGCGCAGTTGCTGGACTTCCTGGTGATGTTCTCGCAACAGCACGGCAAGCTCGAAGAAAACGGCCTGCTCAACGGCCCGGTCATCAATAGCGAAGGTCGCACCGACGTCGTCACCAACCAACAGCAAGTCGACGACTTGCTCGAAAGCCTCGGCTTCTGATCATTACCGCCATTTTCCGGGAGTGCCCAAATGCATGATTTCGCCGGCATGGATGACCTGCTTCAGGACTTCATCACCGAATCCTCCGAGCTGATTTCCGAGGTCGACAACAAGTTGGTCGAACTGGAAAAGCGCCCGGACGACCGCCACCTGCTGAACGACATTTTTCGCGGTTTCCACACGATCAAGGGGGGCGCGGGCTTCCTGAATGTCGATGCCATGGTGAGTCTGTGCCACCGCACGGAAAACCTGTTCGACAAGCTGCGCAACGGCGAAATGACGCTCTCGCCGGAATACCTCGATGTAATCCTCGCCGCCACCGGTGAAGTCCGCGAAATGTTCGGTGCGCTGGCACAGGGACGGATGCCGCAGCCGGTCGAGCCCGAGCTGCTCGAAACGCTCGATGCGGTAATTCGTGGTGAAATCCCCGGCAAGGCCAGCGCTACGGTCCCTCCTCCAGTCGCCCCTGCAGCGGCCACTTTGGCCCCGAGCAGCGACGGTAGCGAGCCCGACTGGCAACATCTGTACGACAGCCTGCTCGGCAACGAAACGGCCGGCGCCACGCCGCAGCCGCAGGCTGCGCTCGTCATCGCCGAACCGGAAATCATGCTGAACGAACCTTCGCCACGCCTGCCAGCAAGGTCCGCCAACCTCAGCGCCGCTGCCGGCACACAAGAAACCACGATCCGGATCGACACGCACCGGCTCGATCAGGTGCTGAATCTGTCGGGAGAGATCGGCCTGACCAAAAACCGGCTGACCACGCTGCGCAGCGATGTTGTGTCCGGCAAGATCGACGGCACAACGCTGAAGGCACTGGACGAAGCCATCAGCCAACTCGACCTGCTGGTCGGAGATCTGCAAAACGCCGTCATGAAGACGCGGATGCAACCGATCGGCCGCCAGTTCCAGAAGTACCCGCGCTTGGCGCGCGATCTGGCCCGCCAGCTCGGAAAAGAGGTCGAACTCGTCATCAGCGGCGAGGAAACCGAGCTCGACAAGACCATGCTCGAGGATCTGAACGATCCGCTGGTTCACCTCGTCCGCAACGCGGTCGATCATGGCGTCGAGACGATCGAAGAGCGCCTGGCCGCCGGCAAGCCGGCCAAGGCGATCGTGCAGTTGAGCGCCACCCAGGTCGGCGACCACATCCTGATCGAGATCACCGATGACGGTCATGGCATGCGCCCGGATGTGATCCGCAAGAAGGCCCTCGACAAGGGCCTGATCGACGCGGAAACCGCCAACAGCCTTGATGACAAGCAGAGTCTGCAACTGATCTTCCTGCCGGGCTTTTCGACCAAGGATCAGATTTCCAGCGTCTCGGGCCGCGGTGTCGGTATGGATGTGGTCAAAACCAACATCCAGAAGCTCAACGGCCGTATCGACATTCAGTCGGTCGTCGGCGAAGGCACGCGGTTCTCGATTTCGCTGCCGCTGACATTGGCGATTCTGCCGGTGCTGGTGGTGCGCGTCTGTGATCAGGCCTTCGCAGTGCCGCTGGCGATGGTGCGCGAGATCATTCCGATCGACAACCGTGCCGTTCAGGAGGTCTCCGGTCGCGCGACCATCGTCGTTCGCGACGAAATCCTGCCGGTCAAATCGCTCGCCGGCCTGCTCGGCTGGCCGGAAACCCAGGTGCCGCGTTTCGGCGTGCTGATGCAGAGCGCCGAGCATTCGTTCATCCTGGCGGTCGACAGCTTCATTGGCCGCGATGACGTGGTGATCAAGCCGTTGCAGAACATCCGCCCCTTGGGTGTCGCCGGCGCAACACTTTCGGGTGACGGCTCGGTCGTACTGGTGCTTGATATGGAAGACCTGCTGGCAACGCCTGCTGCGGACACCGCGGCCCCAAGCGCCTCCCGCTGGCTCGCGACCGCATGACGGGACGATAAGAATCAGCACTCGCTGATACAATGGCAGCCAACTCGCCAGCACGTGGACATAACGATGACGCAAGATCACGCATTCATTGGCCGCCAACCGATTCTCAACCGGCAACAGCAAATCATCGGCT
The DNA here is from genome assembly GCF_050916355.1 of Jeongeupia wiesaeckerbachi. Classification (GTDB taxonomy): domain Bacteria; phylum Pseudomonadota; class Gammaproteobacteria; order Burkholderiales; family Chitinibacteraceae; genus Jeongeupia; species Jeongeupia wiesaeckerbachi. The sequence continues at coordinate 2,347,100 of NZ_CP136946.1, read as the reverse complement.
ATGAGCTGCTGTTCCGGTTGGATAAGGACGCGCAAAGCGCCGAATTCACCAGCGACATGCAGGCCAGCACGAACGTGCTGGTCAACACGCTGACCAATATGGGCACCGACTGGCTGGTTGGGGGCAAGCTTGCCTTCATCAACGTGGCCGAATCGATGCTCGAGAGCAACTTCCTCGAGCTGCTGCAACCGCAGCGCGTCGTTCTAGAGGTTGTCGAGTCGACCCAGCCCTCTCCCGAGCTGTTGCAGCGGCTGCAAAGCCTGCGCGCCCAGGGTTTCGGTATTGCACTCGATGATTTTGTGCTGACGCAGGAAAGCATACATTTCGTCGAGCATGCCAACTACATCAAGCTCGATATCCAGATGCTCGGCATGCCGCAAGTGCCGGCACTGTCGCACGAGCTGCGCAAGTTCCCGACGTTGCAGGTCGCCGAGAAAGTTGAAACCAAGGCCGAATTCAAGCAATGCCTGGAGATCGGCTTCGACTGCTTCCAGGGCTACTACTTCGCCCGCCCGGAAACGCTATCGGCAAAGGTCATACACCCGAGCTACGCCAACATCCTCAACCTGCTGAATATGCTGCGCAACAACGCAGAAATTCGCGATATCGAGAATGCGCTCAAGTGCGACGTTGCGCTGTCGTTCAAGCTGCTGCGTTACATCAATTCGGCCGGTTTTGGTCTGTCGTGCGAAATCCAGTCGTTCCGTCACGCAGTGACCATCCTCGGCTACCAGAAGCTGTATCGCTGGCTGACGCTGCTGCTGGTCACTGCTGCGGCCGAAAGCGGCTCGCCGCCGGCGCTGCTGAAAACCGCCGTTACGCGCGGCCGACTGGTTGAGCTGCTTGGCAGCCACTATCTCGATGGTCAGGAGAAGGACAACCTCTTCATCGTCGGCATGTTCTCGCTCCTCGATGTCCTGCTCGACATGCCGATGGAAAAGGTACTGGAAACACTGATCCTGCCGGAAAATATCTGCGATGCGCTGATCAACCGCAGTGGCGTCTACGGCCCGTTCCTCGAACTGGCCGAGGCTTGCGAAGACCCGGACATGTCCGAAGTACCGCGTCTGACCGAGCAGCTGCAGATCACCGCCGATGTGCTCAACCGTTCGCACATCAACGCAATGAGCTGGGTTGAGGAGCTGGATCTCTGATTCGCGCCCCCCCCCAAAAAAAAAGCCCGTCATCCGACGGGCTTTTTTTAGGGGTTAGGCGGCCTTACTTGGTGTCCCCAAGCGAATCGATCCGCCAGCCTTGGCCGCGGCTTTCGATGACCGCGGTGAACTCGGTCTTGCCTGCACCAGTGGTCAGCTTGGCAAATTCGGGATAACTGGTCTGAATATCCGCATCGGCCTGCCAAGCCGCCGGCGAGGTGATCTTGTAGGTATAACGGACATGATGGCGGCGGAAGTCGCTACGCTCCTCGTCGGTCTTGTCCTCGACGATCTTGTCGACCTCGAGCGAGCCACTGCAGAACCCCGGGCCGGCAGGATCGGCCAGGCCGGTATAGACCTCGCGACCGGCATCAGTCGGCTCGAACTCGATCTTGCCACCGTCAGCCTTCACCGCCTTGATCAAGCCGACCTTGACCAGCGCAGCCAGTTGCGCGCCGTTCGGCTCGGTCAATTTGGCATAATCCTTGTCGACCGGTTCGGCAAAACGTACCGGCATCGGAATGCAGCTGCGCTCAGCGGTATACAACTCGCTATTGAGCGCATTGACGATCTCAGCCTGATCGACCTTCACGACGGTTTCATCGCTGCTGCCGCCCTTGTCACATGCACTCAATCCTGCGGCCATCAACAGCATCAATCCGGTCTGCTTCAGATAACGCATTGGATCTCCTTGTCGGCGCCGGTAAACCCATCCGGGAATTCAAACGGCTTGTTACAGAATGTACAAACATCATACCCAAGAACAGGATCGGTGCAATTGCGCTGGCGCAACAATTTCGTAAGAGAAGCCCTAGCCAACGGTTCAGCATCGGTGTGACCCGGGACCTGTGATATTCAGGCGCCCGAGGTGCCATGCTGCGACAGCGCGGCAATCAGGTCCGACTGCGTCACCATGCCGACGAGCCGGCCGCCCTCATCGACCACCGGTAAACGATGCAGGCCACGATCGGCCATCAACGGTACGAGTTCGCGCACCGGTGTTGTGTGCGGCACGGTCACCGGATGCCGGCTCATCAAGCCATCCACCGTCAGCGCTGGGTGCCGGTGTTGCGGCAAGGCCAGTTCGGCATCGGCCTCGATGTGCTTGAGGAAGTCGACCAAGGCAATGATGCCGGCAACGCGACCACTGTCAGTATCGACCACCGGCAAGGCGCCAATCCGGTGTCGCCGCAGCAGCGCCCATGCTTCACTCGCCAGTGCTCCGCACGGCAGGACGACCAGATCGCGTGACATCAGCTGACCACAGTCAAGCTCCCCCCACTGGCGCGCGTAGGCATGCCGTTCGGCCCGCGCCACGATATTGCCCAGCTCTTCGGCGCTGACGTCGACCACCTCACCGAGTTCGCGCATCGCAGCGTTCAGGTCATCCTCGCGCAGGCCAACGCGCGCGGTCGGCAACGGATCTCGCGTGCCATGTGGATTCTCGTGTGCACGTGCCAGCGGGTATCGGCGGCCACGCACGCTGTTGTTGGCAATCAAGGCGACCGCCAGCAGGATCAGCGCATTCACCAGCACCGGCATCCAGACAAAACCAAAACCAAGATGGGTCACCGCATCGCCACCGAGCACCGCGGTCAGCGCGGTCGCCCCACCCGGCGGATGCAGACAACGCGCATACAGCATCGCAGCGATCGACAGCCCGACCGCCAGCGCAGCGATGAATTCGATCGGCAGCCACGCGCCCAGCCAGCGCAGACTCGCCACTCCGATCAGCGCCGACAGCATCTGGCCGCCGATCAGCGCCCACGGCTGCCCGACCGGGCTGCTCGGCATGGCAAAGAGAATGACCGAGGCTGCCCCCATCGAGGCGACCAGCCAGGGCAACAAAGCCGGGCCGAGCAAGGCATGTGTGACCAGTCCGCAGATCAGGATCGCCAGTAGGGCAAAGCCGACAGCGCGCCAGCGCTCAAGGTGGCCGACCGTCGGCGGCGGCGGGACGAAACGGGACAGGCGGCGGGGCCAGCGGGTTGGATCGATCAGGGTTCGCATGGGTCGACAAGGCGGCGTGACGCCGCAACATTCACCATTTTGGTGCAAACCATGACTTTAGCATCGCCGCCTCAGCGGGTGAAGCTCACACCGAAACGCAGGCTCTGCGTGTTTTCGTCATAGGTGCGCAGGCTCTCGCCGTAGCCGTTCCAGTACTGCAGATAAGCATACAGATCCATCCCGGCGAAGGCCCGTAACGGATAGCTCAGGTTCAGCTCGACACCGCCCTTTCCCCCTTTGCCAAGACGCGCCAGCGTTGAAATCATCCAGCCCTGCGTATCGCCAGCCCGCAAACGCCAATCGACGTAGCCACGGTAATCGGCGATATCCGGATTGTCCGAAAGACTGCCCAGATAGGTGTAGATCATCGGCTGGAACAGCAGATTCCAGCGCAGCTGATCGCCGAACAGAAAGCTCGGCCTGATAAACAGCTGGTTCAGGCTTCTTGATGCATCGCCCCCCTGACCATTCGATTCATGACGGTAGCCGATAGCCACATCGGTGCGGCGGACCCCGGGCAGCACCAGGACATTGGCCTGCTCGTAATAGAACTCGGGCTGATAGCTGGTATCGAAGAAGGGGCTGGAGTCCTCGCCGATATCCCAAAGCGATGTCTGGGTATAGGCGAAACGCAATCCGGCCAGCCAGGGATGGCGCTGAACGTAGTCGTTCTCCGGATCAAAGAACTGGTATTTGAAGCTGAACTGGAAGCGCGCATCGTCGAGGGAAGGATCGACGACGATGAACATCGGCTCATAGGCCGAGAATCGCTGCGGCTTGTAATCGGCCAGCGAGGTATTGCGGATCTGCCAGTCCGGTGCCAATTGCGGTGGCGCCTCGGCGACCTGCTGGTCGACCGCTGCGGTATCCGGGACCAGCCGGTAGCGGACGACTTTGGCCGATGCAGGCGGCAACTGCAGCGGCGTCTGCTCGCTCGCACTGCAATCGATTCCGCCGGGGCATACCAGCTGTGCCGGCGGCACGAAGGTCTCCGGCGTTTCGCCTCGATTGACGAACAAGACCTCGACGTCGTCGACACCGATTCTCGTCGGCAAAAACACCGTCTCGGCGGCGTAGAGCGGCGCCAATCCCCCCGCGAGCATGGTCAGGCCGATCAGCCTCGATACCCTCATCTACGCCCCCCTGTTCCAAGGAACCCGGCGTGCCAAGCCGGTACCCGTTGCCGGGCCGCCGTCGGTTCTGATTACACGGCTCGTTTCAGTATCTGTCGAGTCTGCGGCCAATGCGAGGCAGCCACCGTGGGCTGAGGTCGCCAGCAATGAAAAAGCGGGCCGAAGCCCGCTTGCCTTGTCGGCATCAGTTCTGTTGTTTGCGCTTCCGGCGCTTGCCTTGGGCGTTCTTGAAGCGGTCGTTGACCTTGTCTTCGTAGTGCTCGCGGAAAGCGAAGTGGCTCTCCAGCCACATCACGTTGATGATGCCAAAAGCCAGCGCCGCGGCGAGGCCCAGTATCCAGGCGAAATACCACATCGTGGGGCTCCTCAGTAGCTTGTATGGGTTTCTTTGCGGATCCGGTCGATGGTGACCGTGCCGCGCATCACCCGGTAAACCCAGGTGGTGTAGATCGAGATCAGCGGCAGAAACACGATGACCACGCCAAGCATAATCCCCAGCGTTTTCTGGCTCGACACCGCGTCCCACACCGTCAGGCTGGAATTGAGGTCCAGCGACGACGGCAGCACGAACGGGAACAGCGCCAGTCCGGCCGTCAGGATGATGCCCGTGATCGCCAGCCCGCTGGCGAGGAAGGCCGGCCAGCGCCAGCGCAATGCCCCGGCCAAGGTCGCGAGCAAGGCACCGCCGATACCGGCCAGCGGCGCCAGCCAGGCCTGCGGCCACGCGTGGAAGTTCGCCAGCCAGCCGCCCTCGCCCACCTGCACCGATTTCGACAGCGGCGTGATCACGCCGTTGACGTCGCCCACCCCGGCCAGATGCAGCCCGGCCAGTTGCTTGACCCAAACGCCGCCCAAGGCAAACAGCAGCGCCGTGATCAGGCCGAAGGCAATGACCGCCGTACGGGCGCGGCGCTGGACCTCGGCATCGGTACGCAAGTGCAGGAAGGTCGCACCGTGCAGCAGCAACATCGACAAGGACACGACGCCGCAGAACAAGGAGAACGGGTTGAGCAAGGCGAAGAAGCCCGCGCCGTAGCTGACGCGCATCGTGTCATCGAACTGGAACGACAGCCCGACAAACAGGTTGCCGATCACCACGCCGCAGAGGATAGCCGGCACCAGCCCGCCGACGAACAAACCCCAGTCCCATGTCGTGCGCCAGCGCGGATCGGCCACCTTGCTGCGGTAGTCGAAACCGACCGGTCGAAGGAACAGCGCGAACAGCAGCAACATGAAGGCGATGTAGAACACCGAAAAAGCCGCCGCATACACCAGCGGCCATGCGGCAAAAATCGCGCCGCCGGCGGTGATCAGCCAGGTCTGATTGCCTTCCCAGGTCGGGCCGATCGCGTTGATCGCGACCCGGCGCTCCTCGTCGTTCCTGCCGACGAAGGGCAAGAGCGCCGCGGTGCCGAGGTCGAAGCCGCCAGTCAGCGCAAAGCCGATCAGCAAGGCGCCGTTCAGCCCCCACCAGATCAGCTTGAGCGTTTCGTAATCAATCATCGTGCACTCCTCAGGCCGATTGCGGCTGTGCGGCGGTGGTTTCGCGGAAATAACGGCCGGTATGCAGGCTCGACGGGCCGAGGCGGATGTACTTGAGCATCAGATACATCTCGACCGCGAACAGCAGCGAATAAATGCCCATCAGGCCGATCAGGCTGAAGTGCAACTGGCTCGCGTCCAGCGCCGATGCCGAGAGTCGCGTCGGCAGGATGCCCGAAATCGTCCACGGCTGGCGGCCGTATTCGGCAACGAACCAGCCGCACTCGATCGCAATCCACGGCAGCGGAATCGACCAGACGGCGAGCTTGAGCAGCCAGCGCTGCGGCGCGAGATTGCGGCGCGCCAGGAAGTAGAACGACGCGGCAAAGATGAACAGGAACCACATGCCAAGGCCGACCATGACCCGGAACGACCAGTACAGCGGCGCAACCTGCGGGATCGTGTCGTTGGCGGCGGACTTGATCTGCGCCTCGGTCGCGTCGACGACGTTCGGCGTGTACTTTTTCAACAGCAGACCGAAACCCAGATCCTTTTCATGCGCGGCGAACTGCGCCATGACGGGCTCGCTCTTGTCGCCGGCCTTCATCTTGGTCAGCGCATCATAGGCCTGCATGCCGCTGCGAATACGCACCTCATGCTCGACCTTCAGGTCCTTGATCCCGGTGACTTCCTTGTCCAGCGATCGCGTGGCAATCAGTCCCAGCACATACGGAATCTTCACCTCGTAGTGGTTGCGCTCGTTTTCCTGATCCGGAATCGCGAACAGGTTGAACGATGCCGGTGCCGGCTGGGTTTCCCATTCGGCCTCGATCGCCGCCATCTTGACCTTCTGCACTTCGCCGGCGGTATAGCCCGATTCATCGCCGAGCACGGCCACCGACAAGGTCGCCGCCAGACCGAAGCCGGCCGCGATCGCGAACGAGCGCAAGGCAAAACCGGTATCACGCGCCTTCAACAGATACCAGGCCGATACACCGAGCACGAACATCGACGCGGCAACGTAGCCGGCGGCAACCGTATGGACGAACTTGACCTGCGCCACCGGGTTGAAGAACACCTCGCCCAGGCTGGCGAGCTCCATCCGCATGGTTTCGGGGTTGAACACCGCACCGACCGGGTTCTGCATCCAACCGTTGGCAATCAGAATCCACAAGGCCGACAGGTTCGAGCCGAGCGCCACGAGGAAGGTCACGCATAAATGCTGGCCTTTCGATAACCGGTCCCAGCCGAAGAAGAACAGGCCGACAAAGGTCGACTCAAGGAAGAACGCCATCAGCCCTTCGATCGCCAGCGGCACACCGAAGATGTCGCCCACATAGTGCGAGTAATACGCCCAGTTGGTGCCGAACTGGAACTCGAGCGTGATCCCGGTCGTCACGCCCATGGCGAAGTTGATGCCGAACAACTTGCCCCAGAAGCGGGTCATGTCCTTGTAGACCTGCTGGCCAGTCATCACATAGACCGACTCGCAGATCACCAGGATCCAGGACAGGCCCAGCGTGAGCGGCACAAACAGGAAGTGGAACATCGCGGTCAGGCCAAATTGCAGCCGCGAGAGCTCCACCACATCAGCGGCGGGTAGCATTCGTGTTGTCTCCAGGGACGGTTGAGCGGGTTTCTGTGGCGGCCGGTTGCCCCAGCAACTGCTGGCTGATCGCGGCATCCGGAACGGTCATCTTTTTGGCCAGCGGTGCAGAGAACCATAGTCTCCAAGCACCATAGAGCAGCAAGCACTTGATCAACAGCATGATGGTGATCTCCATCCACAACGGCAGGCCGGTTCTGCGCTTCATCGTTACTCCTTGCCGCCGAGGCGAAGGCGCTCGGCCATCTCCAGCAGTTTGGTCACGCGGGCGCCCAGTTGCATGAGCTTTCGCAGCGTCTCTGGCGACAGGCGTTGCACCTCATCGAACCAGCCTGTGGTCATTTCGATCAGATCGTGCATTTCGCGCATGCGCGACTGGGCATGACGCTCGTCTTCATCCTGCGCGCTCTCGAGCAGCGCATCGCGCAGCAGCGACAGCGTCGGCTCGATTTCACGGCTGCGTTTTTCCTCAGTCAGCGTCCGGAAGATCTCCCAGACGTCCTTCGGCGTTTCAAAGTACTCGCGGCGATCGCCTGTCTGATGCAGCAAGCGCACCAGATGCCAGGCCTGCAACTCTTTCAGGCCCATGCTGACATTGGAACGTGAAAAACCAAGTGCTTCGCCGATCTCGTCGGCATTGAGCGGTTTCGACGACAAAAACAGCAAGGCATAGATCTGCCCGACGGTGCGGTTTACGCCCCAGCGGCTGCCCATTTCCCCAAAGTGAAGGACAAAACGTTCGGTCAGCGGTGACATCATTCCAGCAGTTCCTGTATTTTCAGTACTTCCTGAAATTATAAAACAAACTTGATCTCGAACAAATTCCCCAAAACCTCAAATTGCCGGTTCAAACAAAAAAAGCCCTCCACACGGGAGGGCTTGAACAGCATCAAACGGTTTAGTTGCAGTTACCAAGGTCCTGCCACACGCCCCACTGGCCCGATTTGCTCGGGTCTTCACCCGCGGTCCACCACTTGTTCTTGTAGTTGTGGCCAAGGTAGCTGACGGTGCTACCTGGATTGGCATACGTCGCACTGGCGCTCCACGCTGCGGCGCAGGTCGAAGACGGCGTCGGCGTCGGAACTGGGGTCGGAACCGGCGTCGGAACTGGGGTCGGAACTGGGGTCGGAACCGGGGTCGGAACCGGCGTCGGAACCGGCGTCGGAACTGGGGTCGGAACCGGCGTCGGAACTGGGGTCGGAACCGGCGTCGGAACCGGGGTCGGAACCGGCGTCGGAACCGGGGTCGGAACCGGGGTCGGAACCGGAGTCGGAACCGGAGTCGGGGCTGGCGTCGGCGTTGGGGTCGGAACGGTCACACCCGCAATATCGATCGCATAGGTGTACGACTTGCCGTCGAGCGAGTAGACGCGGTTGGTCGTTGCGTTCGTCTCGGGTACCACCGCACCGCCGCTATTGAGCACGCCGGCGACAACGTAACGCGAAACGCTGTTGATCGCCTTCGCCAGGTAATAGGGCCAGTTTGCCGCCACGAACATTTCGGCACCGGTCACGCTATCCCAGCTCATGACCGCGCTGATCGACTCCAGGTCGGCGCCATTGGCATCAAACAGGCGGAAGGTAACCTTGGTATCCGATTTCAGGTTCTGGGATGCACGAATCTGCCCCAGTTCCTTATAGATCGACGCAACGGCCGAGAAACGGACGTCAGAGCACGAATAGAATGCTTCGGCACTGTCGGAGCGCTGCCAGGTGTTGTAGATGATATGCGCGCCGGTCTTGTTCTTCGGCAGCGGGCAAGTCAGGTGGTAGCGCTTGGTCGCGTCGGGTGCAACATTGCCCAGTTCGCAAAACTTCTCCAGGTCGCTCCACTTCAGCGGCTGGTTCTGATTCCAGCCGTCTTTGGTCACGTAGAACACCCAGTTCTTCGTCGCATGGGTGGCCGGGGCGTTGTAGATGAACTCGAAATTGCCACTGGCATCCGGAGCCACCGGTGTGCTCACCCAATCGGTACGCGCTAGATTCAGCCCGGCATAGTTCGATTTGCCGCCGCCGCACAATTGACCATCCGGCACAAAGGCCTGGTGATTGCCATTGGGCAGCTGATTCACACCGCTCCAGTCGTACAGCATCTGCGGGCCGGAGATCGCCACCGCCGCTTGGCAAGCCGCCGATTGCGGCGCTTCAGGACCTTCCTTGAAGCAGTTCAATACACGGCTGATCGGCGTTTCCATTGAGCCATGTGCATAGCTCAGATTCGGCACCAGTGAAAAAAACGGCAAAAACAACGCGCTCCAATACAACTTCATTCTCATCTCCTCCAGGCTTTATTCAGGCTGCACAGCAGAACCAGGCATCGACAACCTGCCGGGTTTGCTTGCCATCTTGATTAGCTTTCAAAATCATGAACTTAGACTTTGAAAGCGAGACAATCTAGCACTGGGAGGGGAAATAGTTCAAAGCCATACGGCGCCGTCAAACGGCAAGCCAAAGGCACGAATAGGAATGCTATCGCGCGCCCGCAAAGCAAAAACCCCCTGCAGCGTAGCTGCAGGGGGTTTGCATGGGGAGTCTGGCGATGACCTACTTTCACACGGGAACCCGCACTATCATCGGCGCTGAGTCGTTTCACGGTCCTGTTCGGGATGGGAAGGCGTGGGACCAACTCGCTATGGTCGCCAGACGTAACTGGTGGAGTTACGACTGTATTAGTCATATCTCTGAATTCGATAGAAGAAGCAATGACTCGGGTTTGATATTTTACGAGCCTTGTCGCAACACACCCGAACCACGCGGTTCAGGTTATAGGATCAAGCCTCACGGGCAATTAGTATCGGTTAGCTTAACGCATTACTGCGCTTCCACACCCGACCTATCAACGTGGTGGTCTTCCACGACCCTTCAGGTGGCTCAAGGCCACAGGGAAATCTCATCTTGAGGCTAGTTTCGCGCTTAGATGCTTTCAGCGCTTATCTATTCCGCATTTAGCTACCCGGCGATACCACTGGCGTGATAACCGGTACACCAGAGATGCGTCCACTCCGGTCCTCTCGTACTAGGAGCAGCCCCCCTCAAATTTCCAACGCCCACTGCAGATAGGGACCAAACTGTCTCACGACGTTTTGAACCCAGCTCACGTACCACTTTAAATGGCGAACAGCCATACCCTTGGGACCGGCTACAGCCCCAGGATGTGATGAGCCGACATCGAGGTGCCAAACTCCGCCGTCGATGTGAACTCTTGGGCGGAATCAGCCTGTTATCCCCGGAGTACCTTTTATCCGTTGAGCGATGGCCCTTCCATACAGAACCACCGGATCACTATGTCCTGCTTTCGCACCTGCTCGACGTGTCAGTCTCGCAGTCAAGCTACCTTGTGCCATTACACTATCAGTACGATGTCCGACCGTACCTAGGTAACCTTCGAGCTCCTCCGTTACACTTTGGGAGGAGACCGCCCCAGTCAAACTGCCTACCATGCACGGTCCCCGATCCGGATAACGGACCAAGGTTAGAACCTCAAAGGGGTCAGGGTGGTATTTCAAGGACGGCTCCACTGAAACTAGCGTTCCAGCTTCAAAGCCTCCCACCTATCCTACACAAACCACTTCAAAGTCCAATGCAAAGCTACAGTAAAGGTTCACGGGGTCTTTCCGTCTAGCAGCGGGGAGATTGCATCTTCACAAACACTTCAACTTCGCTGAGTCTCAGGAGGAGACAGTGTGGCCATCGTTACGCCATTCGTGCGGGTCGGAACTTACCCGACAAGGAATTTCGCTACCTTAGGACCGTTATAGTTACGGCCGCCGTTTACCGGGGCTTCGATCAAGAGCTTGCACCCCATCAATTAACCTTCCGGCACCGGGCAGGCGTCACACCCTATACGTCCACTTTCGTGTTAGCAGAGTGCTGTGTTTTTGATAAACAGTCGCAGCCACCTTTTCACTGCAACCTCTTCAAGCTCCACGAGCAAGTCGCTTCACCCTACAGAGGCACACCTTCTCCCGAAGTTACGGTGTCAATTTGCCGAGTTCCTTCTCCTGAGTTCTCTCAAGCACCTTAGAATTCTCATCCTGCCCACCAGTGTCGGTTTGCGGTACGGTCAATTCTGAGCTGAAGCTTAGTGGCTTTTCCTGGAAGCATAGGATCAATCACTTCAGTGCCAATGGCACCTCGTCATCACGCCTCAGTGTTAACAGGGATCCGGATTTGCCTAAACCCCCCACCTACACGCTTAAACCACCTATTCCAACAGATGGCTGACCTACCTTTCTCCGTCCCCACATCGCACTCAGAATCGGTACAGGAATATTAACCTGTTTCCCATCGACTACGCTTTTCAGCCTCGCCTTAGGGGCCGACTCACCCTACGCCGATTAACGTTGCGTAGGAAACCTTGGGCTTTCGGTGAACGGGCTTTTCACCCGTTTTAACGCTACTCATGTCAGCATTCGCACTTCCGATACCTCCAGCAACCTTTACAAGTCACCTTCACAGGCTTACGGAACGCTCCCCTACCATATGTGCCTAAGCACATATCCGCGTCTTCGGTTATCAATTTGAGCCCCGTTACATCTTCCGCGCAGGACGACTCGACCAGTGAGCTATTACGCTTTCTTTAAATGATGGCTGCTTCTAAGCCAACATCCTGGCTGTCTATGCCTTCCCACCTCGTTTTCCACTTAATTGATCATTTGGGACCTTAGACGGCGGTCTGGGTTGTTTCCCTCTTGACACCGGACGTTAGCACCCGATGTCTGTCTCCCAAGCTCGCACTTAACGGTATTCAGAGTTTGCCATGGTTTGGTAAGTCGCGATGACCCCCTAGCCATAACAGTGCTTTACCCCCGTTAGTGATACTTGAGGCACTACCTAAATAGTTTTCGGGGAGAACCAGCTATTTCCAAGTTTGTTTAGCCTTTCACCCCTATCCACAGCTCATCCCCTAATTTTGCAACATTAGTGGGTTCGGACCTCCAGTGCGTGTTACCGCACCTTCATCCTGGCCATGGATAGATCACTTGGTTTCGGGTCTACGCCCAGCAACTAATCGCCCTATTCGGACTCGGTTTCCCTACGCCTCCCCTATTCGGTTAAGCTCGCTACTGAACGTAAGTCGCTGACCCATTATACAAAAGGTACGCAGTCACGGAACAAGTCCGCTCCCACTGTTTGTATGCATCCGGTTTCAGGATCTATTTCACTCCCCTCCCGGGGTTCTTTTCGCCTTTCCCTCACGGTACTGGTTCACTATCGGTCGATCACGAGTATTTAGCCTTGGAGGATGGTCCCCCCATGTTCAGACAGGATTTCTCGTGTCCCGCCCTACTTGTCGTACGCTTAGTACCACGATGGTCTTTTCGTATACGGGGCTATCACCCACTATTGCCGGCCTTTCCATGCCGTTCTACTAAGACTACCGCTATCACGTACAGGCTCTTCCCATTTCGCTCGCCACTACTTTGGGAATCTCGGTTGATTTCTTTTCCTCCGGCTACTTAGATGTTTCAGTTCGCCGGGTTCGCCTCACATGACCTATGTATTCAGTCATGGATACACCAAAAGGTGTGGGTTTCCCCATTCGGATATCTGCGGATCAAAGCTCGTTTGCCAGCTCCCCGCAGCTTTTCGCAGGCTGCCGCGTCCTTCATCGCCTGTGATCGCCAAGGCATCCACCAGATGCACTTAGTCGCTTGATCCTATAACCTCAAACACGTAGTTCAAGATTACAAGTTGTGTTTGCGACTTCGAATTCTCTCGAATTCAAAACTCGATGCAATCAAACCCATTCATTACTGAATAAATTTGAGTTTTGCTTCTTCTATCTTGTTAAAGAGCGATACAGAGAATAAATTCTCGTCCAACTGAAACAGTCAGAATTAAAACCACTGACAATCGCCAATGCCTTTAATACTGAGTCCTTCCAGACTAAACCACACAAAAGTAGTGGTGGAGGCAGACGGGATCGAACCGACGACCCCCTGCTTGCAAAGCAGGTGCTCTCCCAACTGAGCTATGCCCCCATCGGATCAAACTGTTTGTCCATCCGCAAAGCAAATGGTGGGTCAAGCTGGAATCGAACCAGCGACCCCCGCCTTATCAAGACGGTGCTCTAACCGACTGAGCTACTGACCCAGTTCTCCGTATCTCTAACGTACAGCCGATGAGTGTGAATGCTTAATGAGGCATTATCTTTAAAGGAGGTGATCCAGCCGCAGGTTCCCCTACGGCTACCTTGTTACGACTTCACCCCAGTCATGAATCCTACCGTGGTAACCGGGCTCCCGAAGGTTACCCTAGCTACTTCTGGTAAAACCCACTCCCATGGTGTGACGGGCGGTGTGTACAAGGCCCGGGAACGTATTCACCGCGACATGCTGATCCGCGATTACTAGCGATTCCGACTTCACGCAGTCGAGTTGCAGACTGCGATCCGGACTACGATTGGTTTTATGGGATTGGCTCCACCTCGCGGCTTCGCGACCCTCTGTTACCAACCATTGTATGACGTGTGAAGCCCTGGTCATAAGGGCCATGAGGACTTGACGTCATCCCCACCTTCCTCCGGTTTGTCACCGGCAGTCCCATTAAAGTGCTCAACTGAATGGTAGCAACTAATGGCAAGGGTTGCGCTCGTTGCGGGACTTAACCCAACATCTCACGACACGAGCTGACGACAGCCATGCAGCACCTGTGTTCTAGCTCCTTACGGCACTCCCAAATCTCTTCGGGATTCTAGACATGTCAAGACCAGGTAAGGTTTTTCGCGTTGCATCGAATTAATCCACATCATCCACCGCTTGTGCGGGCCCCCGTCAATTCCTTTGAGTTTTAACCTTGCGGCCGTACTCCCCAGGCGGTCTACTTCCCGCGTTAGCTGCGTTACTAAGCTCCGAAAAGCCCAACAACTAGTAGACATCGTTTAGGGCGTGGACTACCAGGGTATCTAATCCTGTTTGCTCCCCACGCTTTCGTCCATGAGTGTCAGTATCAGCCCAGGGGGTTGCCTTCGCCATCGGTGTTCCTCCGCATCTCTACGCATTTCACTGCTACACGCGGAATTCCACCCCCCTCTGCCGTACTCTAGCGAGCCAGTCAGCAATGCAGTTCCCAGGTTGAGCCCGGGGCTTTCACATCGCTCTTAACAAGCCACCTGCGGACGCTTTACGCCCAGTAATTCCGATTAACGCTTGGACCCTACGTATTACCGCGGCTGCTGGCACGTAGTTAGCCGGTCCTTATTCTTCAGGTACTGTCATCCCCGACCCGTATTAGGGGCCAGGATTTCCTCCCTGACAAAAGGGCTTTACAACCCGAAGGCCTTCTTCACCCACGCGGCATTGCTGGATCAGGCTTTCGCCCATTGTCCAAGATTCCCCACTGCTGCCTCCCGTAGGAGTCTGGGCCGTGTCTCAGTCCCAGTGTGGCGGGTCGTCCTCTCAGACCCGCTACTGATCGTTGCCTTGGTAGGCCTTTACCCTACCAACTAGCTAATCAGCCATCGGCCGCTCCAATAACGTGAGGTCTTGCGATCCCCCACTTTCCCCCTCAGGGCGTATGCGGTATTAGCTTGCCTTTCGGCAGGTTATCCCCCATTACTGGGCACGTTCCGATGTATTACTCACCCGTTCGCCACTAACTTGCGGAGCAAGCCCCGCAAATCCGTTCGACTTGCATGTGTAAAGCATGCCGCCAGCGTTCAATCTGAGCCAGGATCAAACTCTTTCGTTTAATCACTGAATAATTGCGCACTTGCGTTAACTCAAAGAATTCGCCCAAGCACCGAAGCGCTCAAGCCAGTTCTATTTCATTAAGTGCAAGTACTTGATGCACTCATCAAGCACTCACACTCATCGGCTGTAATTTGTTAAAGATCGCTTGCTTCTGAACACTTCGCTCGGTAAACTCAGCGGGTTTCGCTTCGTTTCTTTCGCTGCGTCATCAGCAGAGAACGCAACTTTAAGCACTTCCCCTCCCCCCGTCAACACCCCGACCGAAAGAATTTCACGCCGAACCGATAAACCGTTGATCGAACAGCGAAATTTATTCAGACCCAAACCCAACATCCCCGCCACACCGCCGCCAGCACCGCTGCAAAGCTGACAAACCCATGCCGTTCGCATGAAATCCGTCAGTTTTGGCCTCGTTCACTGCGCCCTGCCCCGCCCAAAACCGTTCAAACCGCCCCCGCCAGCCCGTCCAGCACCGTCCGTCCCGGGTTCACCGCGCCCAAAAGCACAACGGGCGGCCTGACGGCCGCCCGTTGTTTGCATCTCTTATATATATAGGCAACCCCGCGATCACGGTGCCGGGCTGGGGTGCCGCGTATGGATGGCCTCGATTTCCTGCAACGCGACCTCACCCAGCTTCACGTCGATGCTGTCGATGTTTTCCTTCAACTGGGCCAGCGTCGTTGCACCGATGAGGTTGCTGCTGGTGAACGGCCGGCTGTTGACGAAGGCGAGCGCCAGATGGCTGGGCGAGATGCCGAGCCGTCCGGCCAGCGCCACATAGTCACGCGTCGCGGCTTCGGCTTGCGGATTGGTGTAGCGCGCAAAGCGTTCGTAAAGGCTGAGCCGTGCGCCTTGCGGCTTTGCGCCGTCGAGGTATTTGCCGCTCAGCACACCAAACGCCAGCGGCGAATAGGCCAGCAAGCCGACATCATCGCGGTGGCTGAATTCGCTCAGGCCGATCTCGAAGGTGCGGTTCAACAGGTTGTACGGGTTCTGGATGCTGGCCACGCGCGGCAGCCCGAGCCGATCGGCCGCGTTGAGAAAGCGCGACAGTCCCCACGGCGTTTCATTGGAAACACCGATTGCCCGCACCTTGCCGGCCTTGATGAAGCCGGCCAGCGCGTCGAGCGTCGCCTCGATCGCAACGGTCTCCTCGCCGTCGACCCATGGATAACCAAGGCGACCAAAGGTGTTGGTGCTGCGATCGGGCCAGTGCAGTTGATACAGATCGACGTAATCGGTTTGCAGCCGCTTGAGGCTGGCGTCGAGCGCGCGTTGCAGATTGGCTGCGGTAAAGCCGCCCGCAGGGATGTGGTTCGGCTGGTGCGCCTGACGAACCGGGCCGGCGGCCTTGGTCGCGAGAATGATCTCGCTGCGCCGCCCGTGCCCGGCAATCCAGCTGCCGATGTATTGCTCGGTCCGACCCTGCGTTTCCGGCCGGGGCGGCACCGGGTACATCTCGGCGGCGTCGAGCAGATTGATGCCGCGTTCCAGCGCGTAATCAATCTGCGCATGCGCCTCGGCTTCGGTGTTCTGCTCCCCCCAGGTCATCGTTCCCAGCCCGATCAGGCTGACCTCCAGGCCGCTACGGCCCAACTTTCGGTGTTCCATACACTCCTCCCGACACAAGCGGCGGCACGGTGCCGCGGCGGTGCTTCAGTTGTTTGTCGACTTGTATATATAGATGCGCTGCCGGATTACTCGGTTTCGGCGGCCAGCGCCGCCTGTACGCTGGCGCGGGCCAGATACGCCTCGCGAAAGCGGTTCAGTGCGTCGAAGCCCGCGAAATCCGGGCCTAGCCGGGAGATCCAGCGGACGAACACACCGAGATAAGCGTCAGCGATGGTGAAACGATCGCCAACAAGCCAGTCCCGGCCCTGCAGATGGCGATCGATATGCGCGACCGCAGCGTGCAGTGTGCGTGCCGATTGCTGCCGGATACCATCATGCGTGGCCGGATCGGCCGAGTAGCGTTCGGGCCGGTTGACCTGGCGGAAACCGGCCGCGTGGATCTCGGTACCGATGTAGCCGATCCAGCCCTGGATCTGCGCGCGTTCAGCGCTGCCGGCCGGTGCGAACAGCGGCGTTCCCGGCTGCAGATCGGCCAGATACGGCAGGATGGCCGAGTTCTCGGTAATGACCACGCCGTCATCGAGTTGCAGCGCCGGCACGCGGCCGAGTGGATTGACCGCGTGGATCGGTGACTCGGCGCTGCGCAGTGGCACCCGGACGACGTCGATCGGCAAGCCAAGCTCGCGAATGACGACGTGTGCGCCGAACGAACACGCCTCACGCGCGATGAAAAGTTTGCTCATGATTGCTCCTTGGAAAGGCAGGCTCCGGCCTATGCCGGTTTGTGGGCCAGCGCGAACAACAAATTGCGGTGCAGCAGGATGCCGTCCGCGTCGCGATGAAGCTTGAGCCGGGCGTCGAGCGCGGCAAGCAGGCCGTCGCGTACGTCCGGCAGGAATTCGCCGAGGAAATTGCCGAACGAGCTGGCCTGGCTGAAGACGCGAACCGCATCGGCGTCGACAAAGCGGTCGGCAAACCGGCGCAGGCGGACATCGTCGACATGAAAGCCGGCGGCTTCGAGCTGGACGGCGAGTTCGGCGAAGCTCACCGGATGCGGCGTACTGCCGCTACCGCTACGCCGGCCGAGCCCGGCTTGCGCCAGCACGTCGGAAACCAACTGCTGCACATCGTGCGGCCGCTCGCGGCTGGCGCTGCTGATGGCGATCCGGCCGCCGGGGCGCAGCACCCGCCACGCCTGTCGCAACACTGCGTCCTTGTCCGGCAGCCAGTGATAAACGCTGTTGAGAATCACGGCGTCGAAGGCGCCAGCGGCGAAGCGCGACAGATCCTCGGCACGGCCGACTTCGGCCTGGTGCCACGGCGACGCGCGCCTGCGGGCGATGTCGACGCGCAGCGGCAGCGGTTCGATACCGACGACGCGCCCGGTCGGGCCGACATGGTGACGTGCGGCCAGTTCGCTCAGCCGGCCAGTGCCGGCGCCCAGATCAAGCAGGCTTTCGCCGGGCCTGAGTTGCAGCGCGTTCAGCAGGTGCTGGCCGTGCTCGTATTGCAGATCGCTGACCGCGTCGTACTGCTCGGCCAGCTCCAGCGTATCGAGGGCAAGACTGGGCATGCTGTTCCTTAGTTGTCGATGAAAAAGCCGAGTGCTTCGATCTGCTCGCGCAGCCGGTCACGGCCGTACAGCGTTTCCGGGCCCCGCACCCGTGCAACCGAATGCGCCGACCACGCCTGCGGCGGCAGGCCCTGCGCGGTGTAGAAGCGCCGCATCACCGTGTCGTACACGTCGACGGCGGCCTGCTCCGGACTGACGGCATAGCGTTCGCGATGCAGCACCGCCGACTGCGGCAGCCGCGGCTTGATCGCGGCCGGGCGCGTCGGGTCCGGACGGCCGATAACGAGACCGAACACCGGCGCGACCTTGGCCGGCAGTGCGAGTTCGGCGGCGACCTGGTCGATCTGATTGCGGATCGCGCCGATGTAGACGGTGCCGAGGCCGAGCGACTCGGCCGCATTGACGACGTTCTGCGCCGCCAGCGCCGCATCGATCACGCCCATCAGGAAAGAGTCGAGGTAATCGAGCCCGGCCACCGGCTCGCCCAGTTGGGCGCCGAGTCGTTCGAGCCTTGAGAGGTCGGCCAACCAGACCAGCAGCAGCGGCGCATCGCGGATGTGCTGCTGGCCACCGGTCCAGTCGGCAAAGCGGTAGCGGCGTTGCTGATCCTCGACCGCGACGACGCTCCACGCCTGCAGATTGGACGAGCTCGGCGCCGATTGCGCTGTGGCAATCAGCGTTTCGAGCGTGCCCGGCGGCAATGCGTCGGGCAGGAAGGCGCGGACCGAGCGGTGGCCGAGCAGGCTTTCAAGCACGGCGTTGCCGTCGACACGGACATCCTGTTCGCTGCCGTAACGGGCATGAAGCAACTGGAAAAGTTCGCTCATCGTGTTCTCATCTCCGGGACTTGGGATTACCAGGCAAACACGTAGTCGCCGAACGGCCGCGCGACCGGTTCGATCAGCTGCGGTTTGGGCTCGTGGCCGAATTCCGACAGCACGTCGTCCTTGATCGCGACGAAGGCCGGATCGGCGCGGTTGCGCGGATGCGGCAGCGCCACCGGCACGATGCGCTTGATCCGCCCCGGGCGCGGCTGCAGCACGATGACGCGATCGGCGAGGAAGGTCGCCTCCTCGACGTCGTGGGTCACCAGAATCATCGTGATGCCCTCCTGTTGCCAGATCCGGCGCAGCTCGGCCTGCAGATTGGCGCGCGTCAGCGCGTCAAGCGCGCCGAACGGTTCATCCAGCAGCAGCACGCCCGGCCGGTTGACGAGGCCACGGGCAATGGCGACACGCTGGCTCATGCCGCCGGACAGCTGGTACGGGTAAGCGGTTTCGAAGCCCTTGAGGCCGACGAGGTCGAGGTGGTCGGCGATCGTTTGCTTGCGCTCCGCCTGCGAGAGCGGCGAGTTTTCCAGCGCCAGGCCGACGTTCTGCTCGACCGTCAGCCACGGAAACAGCCGATGCTCCTGAAAGACGATGCCGCGATCGAGGCTGGTGCCGCTGATCTGTTCGCCGTCGATGCGGATCTGGCCGCGGTAGTCGTCGTCGAGGCCGATCACCAGCCGCAGCAGCGTCGATTTGCCGCAACCCGAGCTGCCGACGATGGCGACGAATTCGCCCGGCTGGATGTGCAGATTGATGTTGTCGAGGACGTCGAGCTGTTCGCCCTTGACGCTGTATTGTTTGCCGACGTGGGCCAGGCTAAGCGTGCTCATGGATTACCCCTTTATGTGGATCGGACATGGGTCGGTGGATCGACCGGACAGCGCCGGGTGACGTCAGGCGCTGCGATTGCGCCACTTGAGCGCGCGGTGTTCGAGACGGACGGCCAACTGGTTCAGCGCCGCGCCGATGCTGCCGACGACGACCAGGCCGAACAGCACCGAGCCCATATTGAAATGCTCGCGGCCATCGATCATCGAATTGCCGACGCCGTAGCCGGACTTGAGGAAATACTCGGCGCCGATGGTCGCCAGCCACGCATAGATCAGCGCCAGATGCAGGCCGGTGAAGATCTGCGGGCTGGCCGCCGGCAGGATCACCCGGCGCCACAGCTGCAGCCGGCTGAAACCGTAGACGCGGGCGACCTCGGCGTAATCGCGGTTGACGCTGCGTATGCCCTCGAAGGTGTTGATCGCCACCGGGTAGAACGCCGCCAGCGAGATGAACACCACCTTGGCCGGCTCGCCCATGCCGAACCAGACCGAGATCATCGGTATCCACGCGAACAGCGCGATCTGCTTGACCGCGTTGAAGCTCGGCGCCACCAGCAGTTCGGCCAGCCGCGATGTGCCGAGCAAGGTGCCGAGCGCAAAGCCGGCCAGACCGCCGATGGTGAAACCGGCCAGATCGCGCGAGATGCTCGCCGTCAGATCCCAGAAGAAACCGCCGTTGAAGACCTGATGCAGCCCTTCGATCAGCACCGCGCCGGGCGGCGCCAGTACCTCGGTATTGGCCAGTTTGAAATGCGTGACGCCCCACCACAGCGCCAGCACCAGCAGCGGCAGCACAAAACCGCGCCAGTCGCGCTGCCACAGAAAGCGCAGGCCGCGTTGCAGCACGCCGGGCCGGGCCTCGTGCTGCGTGGCCGGTACTTCGTCGCGGATGATGGCCGGATCGGTTTCCAGAATCGGATAGCTCATGTCGGTTCCTTAGAAAGCAGCGCGCCGCCAGCGCAGCAAACGGGTTTCGATGATTTGCAGCAGCAAGTCGATGGCGAGGCCGACCACGCCGATGACGACCATGCACGCCATCACCACGTCGAGCTGGAACAGCTGGCGCCCCCAGACCATCTGGTAGCCGATGCCCTCGCTCGACGCGAGCAGCTCGACCGTGACCAGCGACAGCCAGGCATTGGTCAGCCCGTAGCGGAAGCCGTTGAACAGGCTCGGCAAGGTCGACGGGAAGATCACCTTCAGCCACAGCTGGCGCGGGTTGAAGCGGTAGACGCGCGCCACCTCGAGATAGGCCTGCGGAATATTGCGGATGCCCTGCTGGGTATTGATCGTGATCGGCACCGCCGCCGCCTTGGCGATCACGAGGATCTTCATCGCCTCGCCAATGCCGACCAGCATGATCAGGAGCGGAATCCAGCCCAGCACCGGCACTTCGGAAATCGCCTTGAAGCTCGGATAAAGATACGCCTCGGCGGTTTTCGACAGCCCCATCGCGACGCCAAGCGCCAGCCCGATGATCAGCGCGGCCGAAAAGCCCCAGGCAACGCGGGACAGGCTGATGGACAGATTCGCCCACAGCTCGCCCGAATCCCACAGCTCGACCAGCGTGCTCCAGACCAGCGTCGGCGCCGGCAGGATCTGCTGCGCGACCCAGCCGTTGAGCGTGGCGGCATGCCACAGCGTCAGCACCGCCAGCGGCAGCAATAGCGCCAGCGCGCCGCGCCAGACCCGGTTGCGCAAGCCAGCCAGCACTTGCGCCAGCCCGGACGGGGCGCCCGAGGTCGCCAGCCCTGGCGCGGGCAGCGTTTCGGTCAAAGACATGATCAGACTCCTTGTACAAGAACAGCATCGCGGCGCGCGAGCACGCGCCAGGCGAACCAGAGGAAACACGGAACGAAACAGAGGAAGAGCGGCTGCAGGCCAAACAGCTCGCCGAGCACGCCGCCGGCAACGCTGCCGAACAGGCCGCCGGCCGGGCCGACCAGCGCCATCAGGCCGGCGACCTTGCCGCGACCGAGCCGCGCGCCGATCCGGGCGAAGCGCGCCAGGTTGGCGATCTGCTGGATGCCCAGCCCCAGCCCGAGCAGCGGCGCGCCCAACCACAGCCATGCCGGCGCATGCGCCAGGCCGATCAGCAGCAAGCCGGCCGACGCCAGCGTGAAACCGGCCAGATAGAAACGCGCCTCTCCCAGCCGTGGCAGCCCGGCGCCGAGCACGAAGAGCGCGGCGATATAGAAGGCGCCCTGCACCGAAATCAGTCCGGCGGCATGCGATGCACCAAGGCCGAAACCGTGGACGGCGATCGCGACGATGAAAAAGCTGTAATACATATGCACCGCGCCGCCGACGAACTCGATCACGCTGACGTCGCGCAGCGATGCGTCGTCGGCCAGCAGCGCCAGCTGGCCGCGCAGCTCGCGCCAGCTCAGCGACCGCGGCGCATCGGCGCGGTAGCGCGCCGGGCCGAACACCAGCGGCGCCAGCAGCACCGCCGCGACAAAGGTCGCGCCGATCAGCCAGTAGCTCGCGGCAAAACCGATCCACTCGACAAGGCCTGCCGCCAGCACCGGGCCGAGCAGGAACATGCCGAGCATGTGCGAGCCACGGAACCAGCCGGCCTTGGCCTCGCCGACGCGTTCGAGTTGCTGCATGAACACCGTGTTCAGCGACACGAAGCGCAGCGGCATCACGAAGCTGACCAGCGCCGTGCACGCCAGCAGCCACGGCACCGAGGCAAAAAGCGGCACCGCCAGATAGACCAGCCCGACCAGCACGCAGCCGATGCGGAACAGCCGGCCCGGCCCGTACTGGTCGACCATCACGCCGACGGCCAGGCTCATGAACAGGATGCCGATGCTCTGCGCGCCGGCAATCAGCCCGAAGCTGGTGGCGCTGGCGCCGAGCGACAGCGCGTACAGCGACGTCGTGACCTTGGCGAGGCCGACGCTGATGCCGGCGGTCGACGTCAGCAGCACGAAGCCGAGCAGGAAGCGATGCCGGGCGACAAAGGCTTGCAAGGAATTCACGCCGCCCCCTTGCCGTCGGCCGCCAGCGGCGTCCAGAACTGCTCGCGCTGCTGCGTCTTCAGCGCCTCGCGCAGATACTGCGGCGCGATCCACGCGTCGACGTCGATGTCCTTGCGGATCAGGCCGAACTGCCGCGCTGAACGCACTGCGTCACGGTAGTGGGCGTAGAAGAACGGGTCGAGCAAGGGCGTCAGCCGCTGCTTCAGCGTGTCGGGCTGGTAATCGCGTCGCCACGCCGACACCGGCACGCCGGCGCGCGCCCAGGCGGTGAAGACCTGTTCGCGGTTGGCCTCGTCGCTGACCCACGCAGCGTTGGCGACCAGCGTCGACACGAACTTCTGCACCAGTTGCGGATGGCCTTGCTCGAACGCCGCGTCGACCAGCAGATGGGTATGCGCCGCCAGCAGCGGATCGCGCCGGGTGTCGGCGATGATGCGCACGATGCCGCGCTCCTGCAGCGCCAGCGCGTTCACCGGCAGATAGACGCCGTCGACGTCGCCGGCGGCGAGCGCCGCCAGTGTCGTTGCGGCATCCATATTGATGGTCTTGAAATCGCGCTCGGAAAGACCGCGCTGTGCGGCGATCCGGTTGAACGCCAGCTGCTGCGTCGTGCCCTTGAACAGCGCCAGCCGCTGGCCCTTGAGATCGTCGAGCGACGCTGCCTTCGACTTCACCGGCACCACCAGATAATTCGGCGCCAGCCTGCTGTCGCCGAGCAGGATGCGCGTCTTCAGGCCGCCGGCCTTGCCGGTGATCGCCGCCAGATCGCCCTGCCAGATGAAATCGAGCTGGCGATTGGCCAGTGCCTCGTTCGCCGCCGGGCCGGCGCCCTTGAAGAACACCCACTCGACCTTGATGCCATCGGGCTTGAACGCGGCCTCGAGCACGCCGCGTTGCTGCGCGATCGCGGTTGCCGCGCCGCCGAAGGTCGGCGGGCTGCCGCTGGCGCCGGTCGAGACGCCGACACGGAGCACCGCCGGGTTGGCGGCCTGCACCAGCGCCGATGCGGCGGCGAACAGCAGCGAGACAAGGACGCGTTTCATCGTCATGACCTCACTTGGCCGCGAGCTTGGGCTTGCCGGCCACGTTCAGCTCGGCCCAGTAGCCTTCAAGCTTCTGCTCTTTCAGCGCCTGCTTCAGGTACTTGGGCTCGAACCACTGGTCGATGTCGATATCGCCGCGCACCAGCTTGAACTTCTTCGCCAGCGCCAGCGAATCGCGGTAGTGGGCGTAGAAGTTGTCGTCGAGCAGCGGGCTCTGGCGCTCACGCAGCGAGGTGCCTTCGTAATCACGCTTGAACGCCGAGTAAGGCGTGCCCGACTTGGCCCATTGCTGGAACACCTGGTCGCGGTTCTTCTCGTCGCCGATCCACGCCTGCGTCTTGACGACGACGTTGACGAAACGCTGGACGATCTCCGGATACTGTTTCTCGAAGTCCTCGGTCACCAGCACATGGCTGGTCAGGCCGAATTCCGGGCTGGTCTTCTGGATCACCCGGGCGATGCCGCGATCGACCAGCGGAAAGATATCGGCGCCGAACAGGCCGCCGTCGATGTCCTTGGTCGCAATCGCCGCCTGCGTGGTTGCGGTATCCATATTGATGGTGCGGAAATCGCGTTCGGTCAGGCCTTTCTGATCGAACACCCGCGCCAGCTGCAGCTGGCCGGCCGTACCCTTGAACACCGCCAGCTTCTTGCCTTTCAGATCGTCGATATTCTGCTCGTTGCCACCGGTCGGCACGGCGATATAGCCGGGGCCGTTGCGCGTCTGCGCGACGATGATCCTGGACTTCAGCCCGCTGGAGCGGCCGACCAGCGAGGCCATGTCGCCCTGGAAGATGAAGTCGAGCAGCTTGTTGGCCAGCGCCTCGTTGGCGGCCGGGCCGGCGCCCTTGAAGTAGTTCCACTCGACCTTGATGCCGTCCTTGCGGAACTCCTCCTCGATCTCGCCGCGGCTGGCGACAATGCCGATGGTGCTGCCGCCAACGACCGGGCGATTGCCGGTGCCGACCTGCGAAACGCCGATGCGGATGACCTTCGGCGCGGGGGCGGCGATGGCGTCGGTGCCGAGCGCGAACGCCAGCGCGACGGCGGCAAAACGGAACAGTGCTTTCATGCTTTCCTCTCCTGCGATGGATGTAGCGCCTTGTGGGCGCCATCGGTCTGTCCGGGCCGCTTGGGCCCGGCTTGGCGGTGCTTATTTTTTGGGTGCGCCCTTGGCGTCGTTGTCGGGCCAGTAGCTTTCGAGCTTCAGATCACGCAGCGCCTGCCGCTGGTACTTGGGTTCGAGCCAGGCATCGATGTCGACATCGCCGCGGACGAGCTTGAATTTCTTCGACAGCGCCAGCGCATCGCGGTAGTGCTGGACGAAGTAATCGTCGAACAGCGGCGAAAGCCGCACGCGCAGCGGCGTGCCGTCGTAGTCCTGCTTCCACGCGCTGTACGGCACGCCGGATTTGCTCCATTGCTGCAGCACCTGCTCGCGGTTCTTGTCGTCCGACGCCCACGCCGCCTGCTTGACCAGCGCGGTGACGACGCGCTGGGTCAGTTGCGGGTACTTCTTCTCGAAATCCTCGGTGACGAGGAAGTGCGTCTGCCGCGCGAGATTCGGTGCCTGGCCCTTGGTCGTGTAGACGATGCGGGCGATGCCGCGATCGACGAGGCCGTAGACCTCGGCGCCGAACCAGCCGGCGTCGATGTCCTTGGTCGCGATCGCCGCCTGTGTCGTCGCCGAGTCCATATTGATCGACTTGAAATCGCGCTCGGACAGACCGCCGCGCGCATCGAGCACCTTGGCGACGACGAGCTGGGCGTTGGTGCCCTTGAACAGCGCCACCTTGCGGCCCTTCAGGTCATCGATCGATTTCGCGGTCGAATCGGCCGGCACCGCCAGATAAGCAGTGCCGCGCGTGCCGTCGGCAATCAGCAGCCGGGTTTTCAGTCCGCCGGCCTTGCCGATCAGCGATGGCAGGTCGCCCTGCCAGGCGAAATCGATCAGCTTGTTCGCCACCGCCTCGTTGACCGCCGGACCGGCGCCCTTGAAGAAGTTCCACTCGATCTTGATGCCGTCGGCCTTGAACTCCTCCTCGAGCACCCCTTTGACGTTGGCGAGCGCGACCGACGAGCCGCCGAATACCGGCCGGTTGCCGGTGCCGACCGAGGCGACGCCGATGCGGATCACCGTCGGCTTGTCGTCGGCACGGGTCACGGCCGGCAGCGACAGGCTCATGGCCAGTGCCAGCGCGGAGAGGAGAAACTGTCTGCGTATCATCGAATCTCTCCTTAGAAACCGAACTGGAACTGGGCGAGGAAATCGCTGTACGAGAGGTTCTTCGCCTTGTCGTCGGTGTAATTGACGTTGAGCTGGAATTTGGTCGTCTGGGCGAAGAACACATTCAGGCCCGCCGTGTAGACGGTCGACTCGTCGCTCTGCTTGTCGGTATTCGGATCGAAGCGGTCGTAACGGAAGAAGGGCTGGTAGGACTTCGGCCACCAGTCGTCGTAACGGCCCTGGGCGCGGAAGCCCTTCACGAACTGTTCGCCGATGTTGTAGAAGAGGGTCGCTGTGTGCGAATCGCTCTTGATCGACGCGACCTTGGTATTGGCCGCCGTCGTGCCGCTGGTGGTGTCGTCGCGGCCCTGGATGTATTCGTAGGTGACGCCGAACGGCTCGTGGTTGTAGGTCACGTCGAGCCCGTAGCGGACGCGGTCGCCGGTGCCGACCAGGGTGCTGCTGCCCGGGACGAAGAGATTAGCCTTGCCGCGGTAGAACGAACCGCCGACGGTGAGCTGACGCCACCACGAGTTGTAATCGGACGGCACGGTGAACGCGAGCCGGCCGACCCAGTCCTTGGCGCTGTTGTTGTCCGAGGTATTCGGGCCGTTGCCGTTGACGACGCCGAAGGCGTAGCTGATCAGCGGTGCGCGATAGTTGTAGCCGTAGTCGACCACCGGATCGAAATCGCCGCGGGCGATCAGGCCGATCTGCCGTTGTGCCAGGCCGAGCCGGGTGGTGAACTGGGCGTTCAGGATGACCGGCTTCAGGTCTTCGGTCGCCGGCACTTCAAGGCCGAACGGCAGCAGCTGCTGACCGAAGGCGATATCGAGCCGCGGCGTCGCCGGGTCGATGGTCGGCAGCACCGAATAGGTCAGATAGGCATCGAGCAGGTTGAGGAAGCTGTTGTTGCTCGCCGTCTGCTGCGACGCACCGGCCGAAAGCCGGTAGCCGAGGTTGCGGCCTTCGTCGTAATCCTTGTACAGGTTGCCGGTGAACGCGAGGATCGCCGTCGGCACGTCGAAGCTCGAATTGCGGTCGTTGACGACGCCGGCCGGCGTGGCGGCCGTGGCATTGGTTTCCTGCGTCGAATACGCGGCGCGCGCCTGGATCGTACCGCCGACGTTCAAGGCCCGCGTGCTGGTCGCCGTCGCGGTATCGCGGTCGCGCTGGACCTGATACTTGAAGTTCTCAAGGTCGGCCTGCACGCCCTGCAGATCTTCGCGCGTTGCCGGTGTGCCTGCGGCATCGCCGGCGGCGACCGCAGTCGCGGCCGGCGCCGACGGAGCGGCCTTGCTGGCCTGCGCATTCTGGTCGAGCTGCTGCTGCAAGGCGTCGACCGCCTTCTTCAAGGCTGCAATCTGCTTTTGCAGCTCTTCGTTGCTCGGCGCGGCGGCATGGCCGACGCTGGCCAGCGCCAGCAATCCGGCGCCCAGCCAATATCTGTGCTGTTGCATGGTGATCTCCCTGATCTGGATGCGCATCCCTATGCAGGAATGTCGTCGGATCCATATAAGCGAAATGCATGCCAGATATTTTCATTAGAAAAATAAGCAATAAGAACGACGCGCAGAATCCCGTGAAACGGTACTGACAAACGTCCGGAACACCGCACGGAAGCGCGCTGTGTCTGCAAGCGCACACGCAGCGACAGCCAGCGAGGCAACGCAGCCAGTCCCCGGGAACATCGCTCGCTCAACAGATCGCCACTGCGGGTTTCGCAGCACATGCCTGCAGCAGCCTGCTGCGAAATCAACACGCGCCGCCCCACCGCGCACTGCTGCAAATCCAGCAGCGCTGTTGGCCGAGCTGTGCGGATTTCAACAGCGCCCGGATGGCGGCGAACGCCGAAAAAGCGTGCAAATGGCGTCGTTGCTCATTTGGTTGTGTTTGGCACGCTTTTCGCTGAAGGCCTGGTACTGATCGCTTGCCCCACCGCACGGCGATCGCATCCAGGGAGAACCGCATGACCGCCGTACCACCGCTCACCAGCCAGCTCTCGCGTGCCTTTCATGCCTTGAACGCCGCCGGCCGCCCCGACGCCATCCAGCCGCCGTCCGAGATCCGCATCCGCAAGAACATTGGGGCGCTCGGCGCCATCGTCGAGGGCCTGGACGCCAACCGGCCGCAAGCGGCCGAAACCCTCCTCAAGCTCAAGCAGGCGCACCACGAACATTTCATCCTGATCTTCAAGAACCAGCAGCTGTCGGAAGAAGCGCTGCTGACCTTCGCGACCTATTTCGGCTCGGTGTTCAATCCGCCCGAGGACGTGCCGGTACTGGCGTCGAGCGACGGCGGCAAGACACCGGACGTGGTGCCGGTCTCGAATGCGCCCGGCGGCTATACCGGCAACGGCGAGCTGACGCCGCACGCCGACCACCAGTGGACGCCGATTCCGTCGGCCGGCTCGCTGCTGCATGCGGTCGAACTGCCGAGCACCGGCGGCGACACCAGCTTCTACAACATCCACCAGGCGTACGAAGACCTCGACGCCGATACCAAGGCGCAGATCGCCGGGCTGCAGCACATCACCTACAACCCTTTCCTGCGCATCGTCGACAACGCCCGCCGCGCCCAGCGTGGTCAATCACCCGAATGGCCGGCGTACCGGACGCCGGATCGCGAAGCGCTCGGCCCCGGCTTCCCGGCGCCGCTGGTGCGCACCCATCCCGAGAGCGGCAAGAAGGTGCTGTGGCTGTCGACGCATACCGAGGATGAAGTCCTCGGCATCGACCCGGCCGAGGGCGAAGCACTGATCGCCAAACTGCGCGCGCACATCCAGCAGCCGCAATACCGCTACGAGCACAAGTGGACGCTCGGCGACATCGTGTTCTGGGACAACCGCGCGACGCTGCATTCGCGCACCGCCTTCCCCGAAACCGAACGCCGCGTGCTGAAGCGAGTGAGCCTCGCCGGTTCACGCCCTTTCTGATTCCGGTTTGCCTTCGGGCGCATGCCTTTGTCGGCGGCGCTGCGCGGGACCTCGCCGTAGCCCAACTACGGCTTCGTTCCTGCTCGCTTGCCTTGGCGGCCTGCACCCGAATGCTGCCCGGAATCCGCTGTAGCCCTGTGTTACCCACACTGAAATCCGTTGTTGAAGTCCGATTGCTGTGCCCCTCGCAAACCAGGAGTTGACCATCATGAGCCAGATTACTTTCCACCCTGTCGCCGGCCGCATCGGCGCTGAAATCCGTGGCGTGCAATTGTCGGGCACGCTGTCCGCCGACGTCGTCGCCGAGATCAACAGCGCGCTGCTCAAGTACAAGGTCGTGTTCTTCCGCGGCCAGGCGCTCGACGACGCCGGCCAGCAGGCGTTTGCCAAGCTGCTCGGCCAGCCGGTCGCCCATCCGACCGTGCCGACGGTCGACGGCACCGACTACGTGCTCGAGCTGGATTCGGCTCACGGCGGCCGCGCCAATAGCTGGCACACCGACGTGACCTTCGTCGATGCCTATCCGAAGGCGTCGATCCTGCGTGCGATCAAGATCCCCGAACACGGCGGCGATACGGTCTGGGCCAATACCCATGCCGCGTATCTGGACCTGCCGGCGCCGCTGCGCGCGCTGGCCGATACGCTCTGGGCCGTGCACAGCAACGAATACGACTACGCCAGCTATCGGCAGAACGTCAGCGCCGAGGCGATCGAACGCTACAAGAACGTCTTCACGTCGACCTTGTACGAAACCGAGCATCCGGTCGTCCACGTTCACCCGGAAACCGGCGAACGCAATCTGCTGCTCGGCCACTTCTTCAAGAAGCTGAAGGACGTGACCAGCGCCGATTCGCAACACATCTACGCGGTGCTGCAGAGCCACGTGACCCGGCTCGAAAACACCGTGCGCTGGCGCTGGCAGGCCGGTGACGTGGCGATCTGGGACAACCGTGCGACCCAGCACTATGCGATCAACGACTACGGCGACGCGCATCGTGTCCTGCACCGCGTCACCGTTGCCGGCGTGCCGGCGGTCTCGGTCGACGGCCAGCACAGCCGCACGATCAGCAAGGTGCCGAAGTTCGCACCGGCGGCGAACACCGAAAACGCCGTTGACGAGCGCGCCGACAAGGCCGCTTGAGGCCGGGTGATCCAGCCGGGCCATGCGGCCCGGCTTTTCCTGCATCGGGCGCCGCCGTGCGCCCTTTCCCGACAAGGTTGCCATGAGCCAACGCCAGCTTCACCTCAATGCCTTCCTGCTGACCAGCGGCCACCACGTTGCCGCGTGGCGCCACCCGGACGCCCAGGCCGACGCCGGCCTCAACTTCGCCCACTTCAAGCGACTGGCGCAGACCGCCGAGCGCGGCAAATTCGACGGTGTGTTCTTCGCCGACGGTGTCGCCGTCTGGGATTACCCGGCCGAGGTCATCGGCCGCTCGGGCCAGATCGGCCAGTTCGAACCCTTGAGCCTGCTCGCCGCGCTATCGACGGTGACCGAACGCATCGGCCTGATCGCCACCGCGTCGACGACGTACAACGAGCCCTACCATATCGCGCGCAAATTCGCGTCGATCGACCATCTCTCGGGCGGTCGCGCCGGCTGGAATCTGGTGACATCGGCGACCGATGCCGAGGCACGCAACTTCAACCGCGAAGCGCATCTCGACCACGGCGTGCGCTACGAGCGCGCGCGCGAGTTTCACGACGTCGTCACCGCGCTGTGGGACAGCTGGGGCGACGATGCCTTCATCCGCGACAAGCAAAGCGGCGTCTTTTTCGACGCCACCAAGCTGCATCCGACCCACCACAAGGGCGAGCATTTCGCCGTGCGCGGGCCGCTCAATATCGCCCGGCCGGTGCAGGGTCATCCGGTCGTCGTCCAGGCCGGCTCGTCCGAGGCCGGCCGCGAGCTGGCGGCGCAAACCGCCGAGGTGATCTTCACCGCGCAACAGACGCTCGACGACGCACAAGCCTTCTACGCCGACGTCAAGGCGCGGCTGGCGCGCTACGGCCGCAGCGCCGATTCGCTGAAGATCCTCCCCGGCATCTCGCCCATCATCGGCCGCACCGAAGCAGAGGCACAGCAGAAATACGCCGAGCTGCAAGCGTTGATCGACCCGCGTATCGGCGTCGCGCTGCTGTCGGGCCAGCTCGGTTTCGATCTCTCCGCCCACCCGCTCGACGGCCCGCTGCCGGAGATCCCCGAAACCAATGGCCACAAGAGCCGGCAGGCACTGGTGGTCGGACTGGCGCGGCGCGACGGGCTGACGATCCGCCAGCTCGCGCAACGCGTCGCCAGCGCGCGCGGCCACTGGACCGTCGTCGGCACGCCCGACAGCATCGCCGACCAGCTCGAGCTGTGGTTCAAGGAAGGCGGCGCCGACGGCTTCAACGTGATGCCGCCGGTGCTGCCGACCGGCCTCGACGAGTTCGTCGATCTGGTCGTGCCCGAGCTGCAGCGGCGCGGCCTGTTCCGCAGCGAGTACCACGGCACGACGCTGCGCGACCACCTCGGGCTGCGCCGACCGGTCAACCGCCACGCCAGGCCGCAAGCCATCGCGGCTTGAGCCGCGCGCCAAACACAAAGCCCCGACGTATCGGGGCTTTGTGTTTTGGTGGACAGCCTTATTGCACGTGCGCCGGATCCATATACATCAGTTCCCAGATATGGCCGTCGAGGTCTTCGAAGCCGTGGCTGTACATAAAGCCGTAGTCCTTGGATTCACGCGGCACCGTGCCGCCGGCGGCAACGGCCTTGGCGACCTGCGTATCGACCTCGGCACGGCTTTCGCACGACAGGCAGGTCAGCGTTTCGACGTGCGTACGCGCATCGATCAGCGCCTTGTCGGTGAAATTCTTGAAGAACGGCTCGACCAGCAACATCACGTAGATCGTGTCGCTGATCACCATGCAGGCCGCGTTTTCATCGGTGAACTGCGGGTTGAAGCTGTAGCCGAGCGCGGCAAAGAAGGTTTTGGATCGCTCGAGATCCTTGACCGCGAGATTGATGAACACTTGCTGAGCCATGAACGCATCCTTTTCGGTAGGAACGGGCGCCGTCGTGACGCCCCGTGCGCCTTTTTATCACAATGTCATGACGTATTCATTCCGCAATCTTGCTGAACAGATCAGCTTGGCTGCAATGCATTCATCAATTCGAGTAGGCTGCCAGCAAGCTGGTGGCGATTGGCAACATCGCGATCGCGGCACCGGCCTCCTTCCGGATACCGACCATCGAGGCAGAACCATGAAACTCGGCTACACCATCATCTACGTACCGGACGTTGCGGCATCGCTGGCGTTCTTCGAGTCGGCATTCGGGCTGCGTCGCCGCTTCCTGCATGAGTCGGGCTGCTATGGCGAACTCGATACCGGCGAGACCGCGCTGGCCTTTGCCGATCATGCGCTCGGCGACAGCAACTTCCCCGGCGGGCATGTCGCCGCCCACGATTCGCCTCAGCCGCTGGGATTCGAGATCGCGCTGGTGACCGACGACGTCAGCGCCGCCCACGCCAGAGCGATCCAGTCCGGCGCGACCGAGCTGGCCGCACCGGCCGCCAAGCCCTGGGGGCAGACCGTCTCGTATGTGCGTTGCCCGGATGGCGTGCTGGTCGAGCTGTGCACGCCAATCGCCGGCTAGGGATGGCGCCGCCGTCGGCGGCGCATCCACCTCAACGCGTCTGCGCGCCGATCCGGTCCAGCGAAGCCGCCAGTGCGCAGGTCGAACGGCGGCAGGCGACGAAGCGGACGTTCTCGGCCTGGGCGGCCGAACGGTAGTTGCGCATCACGTTGTGGCCGAGGAAATCGGTGAACAGGATCACGATGTCCATGCCCTTGATGCCGCTCGGGCGGCGCTGGTGCGACGGGTTGCGGCCGGTGATGTGGTGGCCGATGCGGATGCCGTAATCGGCGAGCACGTCCGGAATGTTGCCGAGCGAATCGGCGCCGACGATATAGGCCTGCAGCGCATCGGCTTTCGCCGCGGCATGCGTAATGTGAGCGGTCATCTTGTTGTCCTTGCGCGGGCTGTAGTGGCAGATTAGCCGGGCGCAAATAGAACAACAAAGAATATCAATTCAGATCAATATTCCAAAAACAACACAAACAAATCACCTTGTCAGCAAGGTTCGAAGGCTCAATGCAGCGTGTCGCGTTGTGCCAGCGTCGGGAACAAGCGTATCCAGATCACCACCACCGCCAGCGTGCCGACGCCGCCCAGCACCACCGCCAGCATCGGTCCGAACAGGGCGGCGGTGACGCCGGATTCGAACTCGCCAAGCTGGTTCGACGCACCGATGAACAGGCCGTTGACCGCGCTGACGCGGCCGCGCATGTTGTCCGGTGTTTCCAGCTGCACGAAGGTGCCGCGGATCACCATGCTGATCATGTCGGCGGCGCCGAGCACGACCAGCGCCGTCAGCGACAGCCAGAACTGCGTCGATAGCCCGAAGACAATGGTGCTGACGCCGAACACGGCGACCGCGGCGAACATCGTCCGGCCGACGCGGCGCTGGAGCGGATGGCGCGCCAGCCAGATCGACATCGCAATGGCCCCCACCGCCGGTGCCGAGCGCAGCAGCCCCAGCCCCCATGGCCCGGTGTGCAGGATGTCCTTGGCGAAGATCGGCAACAAGGCCGTCGCACCACCGAGCAATACGGCAAACATGTCGAGCGAAATCGCCCCGAGGATGTCGGGCCGACTGCGGATGTAGCGGATGCCGGCGAACAGGTTCTCGAGCGTCGCCTTCTGCACAGCGCCCTGCGGCTTTTGCTTGGGCAGCATGAACATCAAGCACATCGCGATCAGGTAAGCCAGCGCCGACAGACCGTAGGTCCAGTCCGGGCCGATCGCATACAGAAAACCACCGATCGCCGGGGCGACGATGATCGCCGCCTGGCGCGCCGATGCCGAGGCACCGATCGCGGTCGGCAGCAACGCCGGCGGCACTACGCCGGGCAGCAGCGCCTGCATCGTCGGCAGTTCAAACGCGCGCGCGGTGCCGAGCAGGAAGGCAACCGCGAACAGCGTTTCGCGGTTCAGCCAGCCGCCGATGCTGCCGGCAAACAGCAGCAAGGCCGCGCAGACCTGCAAGGCCTTGGTCAGCGCACAGATCAACCGGCGTTCGTACTTGTCGGCGACGTGGCCGATCTGCAGCATGAACAGCACACGCGGCAGGAATTCGAACAAGCCGGTCAGGCCCAGATCGAGCGCGCTGCCAGTCAGCGTGTACATCTGCCAGCCGATTGCGACGGTCAGCACCTGAAAGCCGCTGGTCGTCATGACCTGGGCGGCCCAGTAGGCAAGGAAGGGACGATGGTGGCGCAGCGCGGTCGAATCGGCAGACATGAGCGGAATGAGAAAACGGTGGGGAATGCTCGCTCAACGACCTGGCCGCCAGCAGCGTTGACATACTATCAGATGTAAAAATTGATAAGTGAACAGCTGGCCGGTGCCCCGGCCAGCCGTTCAGGCGGCGACTGCAGCGCCGCGCCAGGCCGGCGCCGATTCGCTGTCGCGCAGCATGCCGTGCCGTTTGAGCAAGGTCCGCAGCACATTGCGCGAAATGCCCAGCAGCGCAGCGGCGCGCACCTGGTTGTAGCCGCTGTTGCGATATGCCTCGCTCAGGATCAGTTGTTCGAGTTCGTTGTACAAACCGGGCTGGCCACTGGCGAACAGCGCGCGCAGTTGCTGGCCGATCACCGCCAGCGGCGGCGCATGGACGTCGGCCCCGGTCGGCTGTGCTGTCGTCCGCGTCGGTGCGCCGGCCAGCTTCAGATGCTCGGCGCGGATCTCGCCGGCGCTCGCGACCAGCAAGGCAAAGTGCACGACGTTCTCGAGTTCGCGGATATTGCCGGGCCAGGCATAGTCGAGCAGCGCCTGCACGGCATCGTCGGACAACAACGGCTGCTCCATTTGCAGCCGCTGGCTGTAACGGCCGATGAAATACTCGACCAGCGGGAGGATGTCGCCGCGGCGTTCGCGCAGCGGCGGGAGTCGCAGCTGCGCGATATTGAGCCGGTACAGCAGGTCCAGACGGAAATGGCCGGCAGCGACCGCATCGCCGAGGTCGACGTTGGTCGCCGCCAGCAGGCGCACATCGACCGGAATCGGCTTGCGCGCACCGACGCGGACAACCTCGCCTTCCTGCAGCACCCGCAGCAGTTTCACCTGCAGCGGCAGCGGCAGGTCTCCGATTTCATCGAGGAACAGCGTGCCGTGATGCGCCGCCTCGAACCAGCCTTCGCGCCGGGCGATGGCGCCGGTGAATGCGCCAGCCTCGTGACCGAACAGCTCGCTTTCGGCCAGCTGCTCGCTGATCGCACCGCAATTGACCGCGACAAATGGCCCCTTGCGACCGCTGAGCTGATGGATGTGCCGGGCAATCAGTTCCTTGCCGGTCCCGGTTTCGCCGATGACCAGCACCGGCATCGTCGACGGCGCGATCCGTTCGAGTTGTTGCAGCAGCGCCCGCGAGGTCTGATCGGCAAACACCGCGGCCTTGGCGCGGATCGACAGTGGCGTATCACCGCCGGGGAACGAGAGCAGGGTTGGATTGGCGTCCATATGGGTCTCCTGGGTTCAGGCGACCGGTCTTGCGACGCTGCGCCCTACGATTGTTGCGTAAGGCAATTTACCGTGGCTTCTTTATTCCAACAAATAATTACAAGTGAATTTCAAATTTCCAAAACGAATATAAAAATGATGCCGTCAGCAAAGTACGTCAACAGAGAGGAGGATCAATCCGGTCCCGGCCATGCACCGCACACCGGCAGACGAAAATACGGGAGCGCCCCGGCGGCATCCGCACGCAAGGGCTGGATGGATATGGCGCACGACCAAAGCGGTGTTCCGCGCTGACACTGCGCAGCCAAGCGGACGACAACGGCCGTGCTGGCCGGGGATCAAGCCCGGCCGGTATGCGGGAGGGAACACAGCCATCCAGCATTGCGCTGAACGGCGAAGCGGCTACTCTTCCCAGACTTCCTGCGGTGCGGTTGCAAGGCGCCGATCCTCGTGCGCCCAGCGCATCTGGCGGATCTTGAGGAAGGCCTCCTTCTTCAGCAGGCCTTTGGCCTGATCCTCGCTGGACAGCGCCCGCTCCTTCCTGATCGCCGCACCGTATAGCGTATCGAGGTACAACTCCGTACTGGGTTTCATGCCATGTCTCCGGGAGTCGAGATACTTTAGCCTACACCGATCCCGCAGCCCGACCACGCCTGACTCGCCCCCGGCATTGCAAACCGGGCGGCGATGCGACACCGCGGGCCTGTGCTGCGGCCCGATCAGACTGCCCTGTAAATATGGCAGGCTGATTGCAAACTCGCAGACAATGACGATTGCAACCCGCACGCGACATTTCCTTCCCCGCCCTCCGCCAGCCGATCGGCAAGGCGGTGGCCAACCTCGTTCTTCTGCCGGCAAAGCCATAAAAAAGCCGGGCACTAGCCCGGCTTTCGCTTGCTTGTCTCTGCATCAGAGGCGGTAAACCCCGCCCAGCGACAGATGCAGGTTGACGCGCTGAATCAAGCGCTCGTTCTCGATCCGCAGCAGATTCATCCGGCTTGTCGCCAGCGCCAGCTGTTGCTGGTTCAGCTGATACTGATCGCCCTTGCCGACCCTCAGCTGCACCCGCTGCAAATCGACCAGTTGCTGCTGGTCGGCCACCACGGCGTGCAACAGCGTTTGACGCTCCTCGAGCTTCTGGTCGGCGTACAGCCCGCCTTCGATCTCGTTCAGCGCGTTTAGCATCGCCTTGGCGTAGCCGATCGTCGCTTCCTGTTGCTTGGCGGTTTTGACTTCGATCTGCGCATCCAGCGCGCCGCCCATGAACAGCGGCGCCAGAATCCGGGCCGTGCCGCCCCAGAGCGGGTTGCTCAGGTCTTCCTGCAGCACCAGCAGATTGTTGTCGACCACGCCGAAGCCCGCCATCAGCGAAATCGACGGCAGCCGGGCTTTCCTGGCGACCTCGACATCGTAGAAGGCGGCACGGAAACGGGCCTCGGCCGCTTGCAGGTCGGGCCGGCGTTCCGCCAGCGCTGACGGCAGCCCAGCCGGAATCGGCTGGTTCAGCACCGGCAACCGGCTGACCACCTCGGCGTCGGCGGACGGATAGCGGCCGACCAGGATGTCGAGCGCTCGTTGCGCCGAATTCAGCGCCTGCTGGCTCTGGATCAGCTGCGCGCGGTAGTTCCGCAAGGCAATCTGGCCCATGACGACGTCTTGCTGGGCATTGCGGCCGACCTTCTTGCCGACCTGCACCAGCGCCAGCTGCTTGTCCGCCAAGCCGACCATCGCCTGCGCCAGCTCGATCTGCCCGCGGGCTTCCACCGCCGCCAGCCAGGCCTTGACGACCGCGGCGGCGATCGACTGCCGTGCATACAGTGCGTCCAGCTCGGCCGACAGCGCCCGCTCCTTGCTTGCCGCTTGCGCGCTGCGGTTCTTGCCCCAGATGTCCAGCTCCCAGTTGGCCACGATCGCCAGACCGTTCAGCGCCAGCGTCGACGACGGCACCGTCGCGTCACCAGCCTGGGCGCCAATGCCCAGCGTCGGCCACAGCGACGCGCCGGCGGCCTTGGTCGCGCTATGCGCCTGCTCGACCCTGTTCGCGGCCAGTTGCAGATCGGGGTTGTGGGCTTGCGCATCGCGAATCAGCTGCTGCAACTCGGGCGGCAGCGCGAAACCCAGTGTTTCGCGATCGAACTCGCCGGCGGTTTTGGCCTGCTTCCAGCCGGCCGGCATCTCGACCTGCCCCAGCGCCTGCTTTTGCAGCTCGGCCTGATCCGGCGGCTGCGGAATGGCGCAGCCGCCCAGCATCAGCGAAATCGCCAGCGCCAGTGCTTTCAAGTGTCGTGTTTGCAATTTCGAATCCATTGCGGCCGGCCCTTAGTGCAACTTCAGCACAAGGTAATTGAGCTTGGCTTGCGCACGGATCATCACCATGCGAACCAGATGCAATGCCGCGAGCTTGTCGGTATAGACCGCGCCACCACCGCGAGCGCCCATCGGAATAAACGGCAGCGGCTCGCCCTCCTTACCGACGATGTCCAGCTTGACCGCGTATTTCTGCGCCAGCGGTGCATATACCTTTTCCATCGGCGTATCCGGAATCGCACCGCTCTGCATGTATTGGCCCTGGCTATTGGCCCAGATGATGGAGTCGACCTTGGCCGAGACCACCTGGCCCGGCAGGCTCTTGAAGGCAATTTCCGCCTTGTTGCCCGGCTTGATATAACGCAATTCGTTCTGTTCGAAGAACGCGACGATGCGCTGCTCGTGCTCGACGAAACTCATCGCCGGGCGGAACGGCATGGCGGCGAGGAAATTGCCCGGCCGCACCGAAACATTCACCGCATAGCCATCGGTCGGCGCGCGGATCACCGTCGACTCGAGATCGTATTTGGCCGATTCGAGCTGTGCCTTGATCTGCGCCACGCTCGCCACATCCGGACCGACCACGCCTTCAAGCTTGGTCTGCACCTTGTTCTCGGCGGTCTTGGCCGTCGCCAGCGTTGCTTCGGCCTTCTTGACCTCGGTGGCGAAGTGCTCGACATCGTACTGGTTGCCAGCACCCGCCTTGGCCAGTTCCTGCGATTCGGCCAGCCGTTTGCGCATCAGATCCAGATGCGCCTGTGCCGACAGCGTCGTGCTCTTGGCGGTATCCAGATCCTGCCACAGCGTCTTGGCCGACGCGGTTGCATCCACCAGGCGCGCTTCGAGTTCTTTGACTTTCAGGCGATACGGCGTGTTGTCGATCTCAAGCAGGATGTCGCCCTTCTTGATCATCTGGTTGCCTTCGACCGCAACCCGGGTCACGGTGCCCGCGACGCGCGGCACCACTTCGACCACGTAATTGATCGCACGCACATCACTGGTCGACGGTGTCACGACATTGATGGTGAAAATAATCGTTGCCGCCAATGCCAGCGCACCGGCCACTGCACCAACCTGCGTCTTGATATTCCAGGGTAATACTTTGAGCTTGATGCACAAGAGCCAAACCAGAAAGGCATAACCGCCGATAATGATTTCAAGCATTATTTCGTCCCTTCCGATTTCGTCATCGCCGAATCCTTGCGCTGATTCTCCAGAATCAATTCACGCCGTTTATTCAGGCCATCCATTTTTTCCTTCAGCAGCATCATTTCATCATCGACGACCGCCAGATCCATCGGTTTGTCACTGTGTTCGCCGCCGGGCTTCAGGAAATAGTCATCATGCTTGTCGGTACCGTATGCCTGCCGGTACGCAGTTGGCTTGGTAAAAGCCCACAGCCACGCGATCGGCCACAGCAGCCCGCCAAAGGCCAGCGAGAGCAGGCACAGCACCTGAATTGCATGCTTTTGCGGATGGTTGTGTTTCTCCGCATAAACTTCGGGCAGAACGTGGACTTTCCAGAATAGGTAAAGCGCGGCAATCGGAACGACGGCGATAACGACCCACACCATCACATCGGCAATGGTTTCTTCCATTCCAGCCATCGCCCAAGCCGGCATGGGCATCATTGCAAGCAGCGCCGTCGGCCCGGCATATCGGATGACATATTTATTCTTAGGCTTCATACCTTAGCCCTCTTGGCGGAAATGGGTAAACTTGCAGCAAGAATCATCTTCACATTCTCTCGTTGAAGCACAGACAAATGAATTTCGCCCGTAGTGTACTTTAGAAAAGACATTGCAAACTAAGCAGCAGTTCAATCAAACGTCGCCATTTTTTATTCAAAGTTTAATTGAATTATTTATCACAACTTTCAATCAAACGTTTAATTTCAATTGCAGCACGCCATTCCGGCCGCCGATCTTCCAGCGGAAGCTTCATGCTAGCAAAGCACCTCCGACCAAGCGCTTGCCATGTCCAACGGCGCGCTTGTCCGACGAAAAAAAGCCCTGTTGAAAAACAGGGCTTGGCTGGCAGGACGCTGTGGATGGGCGAATCGGTCGATCATTCCAACTCGATCGTCGCCAGCGCTTGGCCGCTCACGTCGTAGATCACGCGGTTGATATCGCAGCCGTTGTGGCCGGCCAGAACATTTGCAGCCGACCGCGCCACGGCGTTCACAAACGGCGACTGCTTAGCAGACGTCCTCAGGCCAGCCTCTCGGCGATCTGCTGCTGAGCGCTCGGTGCGAGTAGTGGTGAAGTACCAGCCCTAGACCGCCATGCCAGACTGCGCACTGCAGTGCCACGTCCCCAGCCAGTGCGCTGCTTCGACTCGTCTCAGACTCCCTGCACCGCCGGCGTGCCGATGAGCGTGCGTTCGCCGCGATTGATCCGCAATACCAGCACGGCGCCAAGCAGACACAAGCCACCGGAAATCCATGTCGCCGCAGTGTACGAGCCCAGGCTGCTGCGCAGCAGACCGGCGCCCAGCGCTGCGAACGCGGCGCCCAATTGGTGGCCGGCGACAATCCAGCCGAAGATCACCGGCGCATCGGCGCTGCCGAAACGCTCGGTCGTCAATTTGACCGTCGGCGGCACCGTCGCCACCCAATCCAGCCCGTAGAACATCGAGAACAGCGGCAGCCCCATCAGACCGAAACCGAAGGCATACGGCAGGTAGAGCAGCGCCAACCCGCGCAGGCCGTAGTACCAGCACAGCAGCACCCGTGCGTTGTAGCGGTCCGACAGCCAGCCCGACATCGTCGTGCCCACCAGATCGAACAGCCCCATCGCCGCGAGGATGCTCGCGCCCTTCACCGGGGTGATGTTGTAGTCGCCGCACATGGCGATGAAATGCGTGCCGATATAGCCGTTGGTGCTGGCGCCGCAGATGAAGAAGCTCATAAACAGCAGCCAGAAATCGCGCGTTTTTGCCGCCTTGCCCAGCGCGCCGAATGCGATGGCGATCGGATTGCGCCGGACCGCTGCGGCATCGGTGAAATCATCGGCCGCGCCATAGGGCTTGAGGCCGACGCTCGCCGGTTTCTCGGGCAACAGGAAGGCCAGCAGCGGAATCACCACCGCCGCTGCTGCGGCCACCGTCAGCACTGCCGGACGCCAGCCCTGATGTTCGGTCAGCGCCGCCAGTAGCGGCAGGAACACCAGTTGGCCGGTGGCCGAACTCGCGGTCAGCAACCCCATCGCCAGGCCGCGCCGCTGCACGAACCAGCGGTTGACCACGGTCGCCC
The DNA here is from genome assembly GCF_050916355.1 of Jeongeupia wiesaeckerbachi. Lineage (GTDB taxonomy): Bacteria > Pseudomonadota > Gammaproteobacteria > Burkholderiales > Chitinibacteraceae > Jeongeupia > Jeongeupia wiesaeckerbachi. Next base: position 2,305,900 of record NZ_CP136946.1, on the reverse strand, counting down.
CGAGCGTCATCGCCGTCGCGCCGGTCGCGCAGCCGACGATCAGCCCCCAGATCAGCTGCAACTGCCACGTCGCCTGCATCAGGCTCGACAGCGCGATGCTGGCCGACAGAATCGTCAACGCCGTCAGCACCGTACGGCGCAGGCCGAAGCGCAGCATCGCCGCCGCCGCAAACGGCCCCATCAGCCCGAACAGCGCCAGATTGACCGCCAGCGCCGCCGAAATGGTCGCGCGACTCCAGCCGAATTCGTGCTCGAGCGGCAGCATCATCACGCTCGGCGTCGCCCGCGTGCCAGCGGTGATCAGCATCACCAGAAAAGTAACGGCGATGACGATCCAGCCATAGTGCAGCCGGCCTTCGAACCTGTGGGCGATGCGTTTCATCGGCACATCCTGAATGCAGTGGCATTGACGATGTTACCAACCGGTAACATCACCTTGCCGATGCTATGTACCGAGCGGTAACATGTCAAGCGACACCCTCGTCCGTTCATCCAGTCCGTTGCCATGAACACCACCGCCAAGCCGCCCCGCACCATCGTCGACGCCGACACCGCGTCGGCCCGCATCCTCGATGCCGCCGAGACGCTGTTCTATCGCGAAGGCTCGCGCAACGTGGGCGTCGACGCCGTGGTCAGGGAGGCCGGCGTCAACAAGATGAGCCTGTACCGGCAGTTCAGCTCCAAGGACGAGCTGCTGCGGCGCTACCTGCAACGCCGCGACGACCGTTTCTGGGGCTATGTCGATGCCAGTCTCGAGCGGCATCCTCATGACGCCGCCGCCGCGCTGCGGCAGTTCTTCACCGATCTGGCCGAGCGCGCCGGCAACCCGGCCTATCGCGGCTGCCCCTTCGTCAACATCGCGGTCGAGTATCCGGAGCGCGACCATTTCGCCCGAATCTTCGTCGCCGACAACAAGCAACAGCTGCTGCAACGGCTCACCACGCTCGCAAGCCAAGCCGGCGCCCGCGATCCGGCCGCGCTGGCGAAAGGCTTGGCGCTGCTGATCGAAGGTGCCTACGCGGCCAGCCAGACCTACGCAGCGGATACCGGACTGCTTGCCGCATTGCCAATGACCGCCGATAGCCTGATCAACACGGCGCTACTGTCGTAAGCAGGTCTCTCCGTGACACTTTCTGCAACCCTCGTTTTCATCATTGCTAACATCCGACCCAGACCTTCTACGCGACGGGAAAGAGCGCAATGCCCAGCACCAGCATGATCAAGGACGACGCCGATGGCATCGTCCTGCAGGCCACCCGCAACAACGCGCAGTGGTGCGATGCCGTTTGCCGCGCGCACGGGCTGGACAGCGTGCTCGGCGACGATGTCTGGGCCAGCCCCCGGCGCACCCCGCCCTATTACCCCGACGCGGTCACGCTGGCCCCGACGGCGTCTGAAGCGTCGGTTCTGGCTCGCATCGACACCGGCAATCCGGGCAGTTCGGTCAAGGACAGCTTCTCCCGACTCGACCTGGCCCCGGCTGGCTTCGAGATCCTCTTCGATGCGCAATGGATCCACCGCCCGGCGAATACATCCACGGGTACGCCCGCTGCCGCCGCGTCAGCGACCCCGCTCGAATGGCGCCGGATCACCTCGGCCATCGGACTGGCAGACTGGGAAACGGCCTGGGGTGGCGCGGAGAGCACCGGTCTGTTCCGCCCGGCCCTGCTGACCGAGGAGATCGCTTTCCTCGCCGCTCTGGACGCCAGCGGGCACATCGTCGCTGGCGCCGCGGCCAACCGTACCGGTGATGTCGTCGGACTCTCCAACGTATTCGCCACTGACGGTATCCCGGCCGACCTTGCCTGGCGTGGCAGTCTCGCCTTGATCGCGACGCTGTGGCCGGGCCAGGCTGTCGTCGGCTACGAATCCGGCGCCGACCTCCATACCGCGATCCGCCATGGCTTCCGGCCGGTGGGGCCGCTGCGGATCTGGCTGCAGACGAGCTAGAACCTTATCGGGGCCAGCATCGCCGCCGCCGCGAACGGCCCCATCAGCCCGAAAGCACCAGAGCGCACGGCCTGGCGCTGCTGATCGAAGGCGCTTATGCGGCCAGCCAAACCTATGCGCCGGACGCCATGCTGCTTGCGGCGTTGCCGAATACCGCCAATGTACTGATCAACATCGCGTCACTGTAGTAAGCAAGGACATTTCGTGACGCTTTCTAGAATCAAACATTGATACTTGCTAATATTTTGCCCCAGCTCATTCATGCCACAGGGACAAAAACAATGCGTACCCATATCGCGCTGCTTGCGGCGGGCCTGCTGCTGCAGGCCTGCAGTTCGGCCCCGACTCTCGATACCGCCGAACGGGACAAGTACAACCCCGAGACCAATGCGCGCATGCGCTTGTATGGCAACAATGGCGGTTCAATCCGTCTCTACCCTGGTAAAGACTGCAACACGGCGACCAAAGCCGATGTTGTCAACGGTTCCGGAAGCCACTTCGAAAGCTTCAAGTCGATGCTTGGCGATCACCAGATCAAAAGCATCGGCATGCCGGATAGCGAGCACTCGAAGAATCTGGGATATGGCGAAACGATCACCGAGAAGCTCATCCCTGCCGGCGTTCCCATGACGGTGGTGATGCACTTCGGTTCACCCAACGGTTATTGCTTCCCGCCGCCTGCTGCGTTCACACCGCAGCCCGGCAAGGACTACGAGGCATTTCTGCACATCGAGAACAAGCGCTGCTATCTGAAGATCGACGTGATCGGTACCAGCGGGGCAGCGGCACCGCAACCGTACGACGTTTGCAGCAAAACACTGCTCAACGAATTGAACAAACCCGACCCGTACACCGGTCCGAAAATCTGAACACGAGAAAAGCCGGCTAAGCCGGCTTTTTCCGAAGTACCGATCACGCCCGCTCCATAGCCAGAAGCACGGCACCAGACGGCCAGTCCCCCCTTGCCAACCAAGGTGCAGATTCGGGTGGGCGGGCATGATCACCGCCGCTGATTGCTCATGCATCGCTCGTTGCTCAATCGCACATTAGGAAAGATCAGCCAACGAGCCGGTGTGACAGACGGTGGCTGCCATGGCAATATAGAACGTTCGTTCTTAATTCCGGTCATGGAGAGGCTATGCAGCCACGCTTGAATCTGATTTTGCTTGGGGTCGATGACATCGCGCGCAGCGCGGCCTTTTATGCGGCGCTTGGCTGGCAGGCTGCGCCGAGCTCGCACGCAGGCTTCATCAAGATCGATCTGGGCGGCGTGGTCCTTGGCCTGATTTCACGCAGCGATCTGGCTGCCGATGCTGGGCAGATCGCGTCGCAGCCGTCTCAGGCCGCGCACAGTGCGCTCGTGTATCTGGCCCGCCAGCCGGGTGAAGTGGCCGAGGCGCTGGCATTGGCCGTGCGGCATGGCGGTACGCTGGTCAAACCGGCAACCGAGACCGCGTGGGGCATCGCCGGCTATTTCCGCGACCTGGACGGCCATCTGTTCGAGGTGTGCTACGAGGATGCCTGGGTATTCGATGAATCCGGGCGCTTGCTGGTCTGAGCCATCGATCCCGGACGGGTTTTCGCTTGCGGGTCGATACATTGAACGATGCGGTCACACGACCGAATTGTTCAGCGATCAAAGTTTGCAAACGGGTGGCATTTGACACGTCAGCCCCCGGTGCCCGCCAACGCCGCATTGCCACGAAGCCCGCTGCTCGATCGCGCAGCAGCGCTGTTCACATCTGCGCGCTGATCACCAGCGCCAGAAGCGGTCATCACGAGTGAGCGGTGTCCACAACAGGTACCACGCTCTCTTGCAACTGGTTCGCGTGACTGCGGATGGCCTCCCACAGCCGCCCCGCCACCGGGCCGTGCGGTCGGTCGCGGCGACGTGCGGCGACCAACTCGACCACGCTCCCGGGCAAGTAGTGCCCCGCAATCGACTGCAGCCGGCCGTCGGCCAACTCCTTGTCGATCACGAAATGCGGCAGGTGCCCCCATCCCATCCCGTGCAGGATGATTTCCTTTTTCATCAACTGATCGGCAACCGTGCATTGGTGCGCCCCCTCGATGATGAAAGAGCAGCGGGACACCGAATGCCGGGCGGTATCGCGGATCACGCACTGGGTAAAATCGCGCATCTGGTCCGGTGTAATGGCGGGCGTGACCGGAAACGGCAGAAAACCGGCCGCCACCACCGGGATGAACGAAATGTCGCCCAGCTTGATCCATTCGAGGCGCGGATCGCTTTTGTCCGCGTGATGCAGGATGAGATCCGCCTCATTGTCGAAGAGGCGTTCCTGCGGGCCGTCAACGGCCTCGAAATGCAGATCCAGACGCGTTACCGGACAACGCGCGAAGAAGCTGCTCAGCAGTGCCAGCATCGGTGGCCGTGGACACACATCACCGATCACCACACGCAACACGCTTTCCTCGCCCATCGCCAGTTGGCCGGCATGGGCTTGAAGGCTTTCCGTTTCCCGCAACAAGATCTGTGCGCGATGCAGAAATGACCGCCCCGCTTCCGTCGCTTGCACACGATAGCCGCTACGGTCGAGCAGGCTCAGGCCGAGCTGCCGCTCCAGCTTGGCTACGGCGGCGAACACGGCCGGGTGGGAACGGTGCAAGACCGCCGCGGCCGACTGGAAACCCCCCGTTCTGACCACTGCATCGAAGCATTGAAGTTCGTGAAGCGTGAATTCGCCCATGTCTGTTTTACCTACAAAGATACTCAGATCTTTGTAATATTTTCTAAAGCCCCCCGCAACTAAGCTTCGTTTCACCGTGTACGCAGCCATGCCCAACGCCTTGTTGGCCACGCGTGCGCACACAACTCAAACGACAACTTTGAAAGGATGGGCCAACGTGGACAATCAATCCTTCTTCACCACCGGTGACGGCTGCAAAATTGCTTATCGCCTCGACGGACCAGCAGACAAGCCGGTACTGATGCTGGCGAACTCCATCGCCACGACACTGGCGATGTGGGACGGGCAAATCTCCGCCCTGACCAAGCACTTCCGTGTACTGCGTTACGACATGCGTGGGCACGGACAATCCGATGCGCCGGTCGGGGCCTATTCGCTGGACCGCCTTGGCCGCGATGTCGTCGAACTGCTGGACGCACTGGGTATCGGGCAGATTCACTTCTGCGGCCTGTCCCTGGGCGGCATCGTCGGACAATGGCTGGGCATCCACGCGGCCAGCCGGATAGACCGGCTGATTCTGTGCAACACATCGCCCTATCTCGGCCCGGCGGGCCCCTATGACGAACTGATTCGCGGCCTCACCCACGCCAAGGACATGGTGAGCATGGCCGATATGTTCATGACCAACTGGTTCCCAGCCGCCATGCGCGAGCAGGAGCAAGCCGAAGTCCAACGGTTCCGCGACATGGTACTGGCGACTTCGCCGCAAGGGCTCGCCGGCAGTTTTGCCGTCGTGCGCGACATGGATTTGCGTCGCACCATCAGCCTTATCGCGCGACCGACCCTCGTCATCGCCGGTCGATACGATATGGTCACGCAGCTCAGCCACAGCGAACAGATCGCGGCCACGATTCCTGACGCCAGACTCATCATCCTGCCTGCCGTCCACCTGTCGAATGTCGAACTTCCCGAAGCGTTTCTGGATGCGCTCATGGCGTTTCTGCGACCGAGCACCTGATGCAATTCGGCGGAAACACGCCAATCACACGGTTTGCAGGCTGCAAAAAAGCCCTTCCGGCGCTATGCCAGGAAGGGCTTTTTATCGCTGAAAACGGTCGATAGCGGCGTTCGCTAAACGATCATTCCCACTCGATCGTTGCCGGCGGCTTGCCGGACACATCGTAAACGACGCGGTTGATGCCGCGGACTTCGTTGATGATGCGGTTCGAGACCTTGCCGAGCAGCTCGTACGGCAGTTCGGCCCACTTGGCGGTCATGAAGTCGCTGGTCTGCACCGCGCGCAGCGCCACCACGTATTCATAAGTACGGCCGTCGCCCATCACGCCGACCGACTTGACCGGCAGGAACACCGCGAACGCCTGACTGGTCTTGTCGTACCAGTCGAAGGCGCGCAGTTCGTCGATGAAGATCGCATCGGCGCGGCGCAGCAGGTCGCAGAACTCTTGCTTCACTTCGCCAAGCACGCGCACGCCGAGGCCCGGGCCCGGGAACGGGTGGCGGTAGACCATTTCGTGCGGCAGGCCGAGGGCGACGCCGAGTTCGCGCACTTCGTCCTTGAACAGGTCGCGCAGCGGCTCGAGCAGTTGCAGCTTCAGCGTATCGGGCAGGCCGCCGACATTGTGGTGGCTCTTGATCGCGTGGGCCTTGCCGGTCTTGGCGCCGGCCGATTCGATCACGTCCGGGTAGATCGTGCCCTGCGCCAGCCACTTGGCCGACGGCAGCTTGGCCGATTCAGCCTGGAACACTTCGACGAATTCGCGGCCAATGATCTTGCGCTTGGCTTCCGGGTCGGACACGCCGGCCAGATGGCCCATGAACTGCGCCGCGGCGTTGACGTGGATGACCTTCACACCGAGATGCTTGTTGAAGATATTCATCACCTGCTCGCCTTCGTTCAGGCGCAGCAGACCGTTGTCGACGAACACGCACGTCAGTTGATCACCGATGGCGCGGTGGATCAGCGCGGCGGCCACCGACGAATCGACACCGCCCGACAGGCCGAGGATGACCTCATCGCTGCCGACCTGTTCGCGGATGCGCTCGACGGCCTGCTCGACGTAGTTCGGCATCGTCCAGCTCGGCTGGCAGCCGGCGATGTCGAGCACGAAGCGGTTGAGCATCTCGCGGCCCTTCAGCGTGTGCGTCACCTCGGGGTGGAACTGCACGCCGTAGAAGCCCTTGTCTTCATGCGCCATCGCCGCGATCGGGCACGACGGCGTTTCGGCGATGACCTTGAAGCCTTGCGGCAGCGCGGTGACCTTGTCGCCGTGGCTCATCCACACTTCAAGGAAACCCTCGCCGTTTTCGCCAACGCGGTCTTCGATGCCGCTGAACAGCTTGCTGTGATTGCGGGCACGGATTTCGGCAAAACCGAACTCGCGCACATGGCCGGCGTCGACCTGGCCGCCCAGCGACTGCGCCATCCACTGCATGCCGTAACAGATGCCGAAGACCGGCACGCCAAGTTCGAACAGTTTTGGATCGGCCTGGTAATCGCTCTCGTAGACCGAGTTCGGGCCGCCGGACAGGATGATCCCCTTCGGGTTGAACGCGCGAATGTCGTCGATCGACATATCGAACGGGTGCAGTTCGCAGTAGACATGGGCTTCACGCACGCGCCGTGCGATCAGCTGGCTGACTTGCGAGCCGAAGTCGAGGATGAGGATTTTGTCCAGGGCTTGATCCATTGCCGGTTCCAGATTTCAGGTGACAGGTAACCTATTATTTTAACGCGATAAAGCACTTGCCGCGAGCGTGCCGGATTACCGGCCTCGACCGGCACGGCGGCAGGCTTGGGCGATCCGGCGCCGCGCGCGCCCGTAACGGCCGTCGCCCCTTGCTGCGCCAAGCCGGCAGCATCACCGGAACCGCCCGCCGCAGCGGCCGTCGGCAGCCCGATCGCCGGCCAGCCGCCGAGACTGGATTACAGTCACGGTGCATAATTCCCTTGTACGATTTGTTTATCTCTATAAAGCTTTTGCCGTTATATAGCGCTTGGCTAGAATGGCGCCCTTGCGGCTACCCGCCCAGCCATTCTGTAACAAGCCCGCGCGCCCACAAGGTTGCCCCGTGACCACCACGATCCAATTCAAGAACATCCACAAGTCCTACCGCGTTGGCGGACGAGACATCCCGGCGCTGTCGGGCATCGACCTGACGATCAACCCCGGCGAAATCTTCGGCATGATCGGCCATTCCGGCGCCGGCAAATCGACGCTGGTCCGCTTGATCAACCTGCTCGAGCGCCCCACCGGCGGCGAGTTGCTGATCGACAGCGACGACATCACCCGTTTCGATGACGATGCCTTGCGCGCACTTCGCCGCCGCATCGGCATGATCTTCCAGCACTTCAACCTGCTGTCCAGCAAGACCGTCTTTGATAACGTTGCCTTCCCGCTCAAGCTCGCCGGCATCAAGAGCCGCGCCGAAACCGATGCCCGCGTCACCGAACTGCTGACCCGCGTCGGCCTGCTTGACCACGCCAACAAATACCCGAGCCAGCTCTCCGGTGGCCAGAAGCAGCGCGTCGGCATCGCCCGCGCACTGGCAACCGAACCGAAAATCCTGCTGTGCGACGAGGCCACCAGCGCACTCGATCCGCAGACGACGCAATCGGTGCTGCGCCTTTTGGCCGAGATCAACCGCGAGCTGGGCCTGACCATCGTGCTGATCACCCATGAAATGGACGTGATCCGCACCATCTGCGACCGCGTTGCGGTGCTCGACGGCGGCAAGATCGTCGAGCATGGTCCGGTCGCCGATGTGTTCCTGCACCCGCGCCACATCACCACCAAGCGCTTCGTGCAGGAATCCGAGCACGTCGACGAAAACGAGCAGAACGACGATTTCGCCCACGTCCCAGGCCGCATCATCCGGCTGACCTTCCGTGGCGAGGCGACGTACGAACCGGTGCTCGGCAAGGTCGCGCGTGATTGCGGCGTCGATTTCTCCATCCTTGCCGGCCGGATCGACCGGATCAAGGACACGCCGTACGGCCAGTTGACGCTGGCGTTGACCGGTGGCGACGTCGAAGCGGCGCTGGCCCGCTTCGAATCCGAAGGACTGACCGTCGAGGCGCTGCGCTGATGCTTGAAACCCTGCTCTCTACCCTGCTGCCCAATGTCGACTGGATCGACCTGTGGCAAGCCTGCCATGACACGTTCTCGATGCTTGGCTGGTCGCTGCTGTTCACGCTGGCCCTCGGCCTGCCGCTCGGCGTGCTGCTGTTCCTGACCGGCAAACGCCAGTTGCTGGCGCAGCCGACGATTTATGGCCTGCTGTCCTTTGTCGTCAACGTGCTGCGCTCGGTGCCCTTCGTCATCCTGCTGATCGTGATGATCCCGCTGACGACGCTGATCACCGGCACCTCCTTCGGCGTGGCCGGCGTGGTACCGCCGCTGGTCGTCGGCGCGACGCCGTTCTTTGCCCGTCTGGTCGAAACCGCATTGCGCGAGGTCGATCGCGGCATCATCGAAGCCACCCAGGCGATGGGCGCGACGACGCGGCAGATCGTTTTCGGCGCGCTGCTGCCGGAGGCATTGCCCGGCATCCTCGCCGCGGCGACGGTCACCGCGATCACGCTGGTGTCGTACTCGGCGATGTCCGGCCTCGTCGGTGGCGGCGGTCTGGGCGATCTGGCGGTGCGTAATGGTTATCAGCGCTTTCAGACCGACGTGATGGTCGTTACCGTGCTGCTGCTGCTGATTCTGGTCCAGGCGCTGCAAATGGCCGGCGACCGGCTCGTCACGCATTTTTCGCGCAAGTAAACGAGATGAAGCGAATTCGGATATCGGCCTTGCGCCCACTAGCCATCCTCCTTGGTGTGACCCGGGGAGATCGCCGTGGGACGCGTCGCACTGCTTGCCGGCCGTGCAAGGCCGGGGTCTGTTGCACCTGTTAAACCCCGCCGGCCGCCCCAACCCATTGCGGCCAGTTCATCAGAAGTCCCACAAGGAGAGAAAGCAATGAAAAAGATCCTCGCTCTGATCGCCGCTGCCGTTGCCCTGAACGCGACGGCTGCCGACAAGCTCGTCGTCGGTGCCACCGCTGTCCCGCACGCCGAAATCCTCGAATTCGTGAAGCCGACGCTGGCCAAGGAAGGCGTCGATCTCGACGTCAAGGTCTTCACCGACTACGTGCAGCCCAACGTCCAGGTCGCCGAAAAGCGCCTCGATGCCAACTTCTTCCAGCACAAGCCGTATCTGGACGAGTTCAACAAGGGCAAGGGCACCAACCTCGTGACCGTGGTCGGCGTGCACATCGAGCCGTTCGGCATCTACTCGAGCAAGATCAAGAAGCTGGCCGACCTGAAGGAAGGCGCCACCGTGGCGATCCCGAACGACGCCACCAATGGCGGTCGTGCGCTCTTGCTGCTGGAAAAGGCCGGCCTGATCAAGCTGAAGGATTCGGCCAACCTGTCGGCGACCCAGCGTGACATCGTGCAGAACCCGAAGAAGCTGAAGATTCGCGAACTCGAAGCCGCCATGCTGCCGCGCGTGCTGAACCAGGTCGACATCGCCCTGATCAACACCAATTACGCGCTCGAAGCCAAGCTGAACCCGACCAAGGACGCGCTGGCGATCGAAGGCAGCCAGTCGCCGTACGTGAACATCCTCGTCGCCCGCCCGGATAACAAGGACAGCGCTGCGCTGAAGAAGCTCGCCGCTGCGCTGACCAGCCCGGCGACCAAGAAGTTCATCCTCGACAAGTACAAGGGTGCCGTGGTGCCGGCGTTCTGATCGCCGCCTGCTGCTAGCGCAAATCAAGCCCGGCGTCAGCCGGGCTTTTTGCTGGCTCGCAATCGCGCCGCATCGGTTATGCTGACGCCAAAAGCCAATTCATTCGGCATCCTCTACTCAGACCGCTTACGTGAACCGGAGAAGCCCGTTGCCTGCGCCCCATGACAGCGCCCCAGCATCCGCCGGTGTATCCCTCGAACTGATCGCCTGCCACGAATGCGATCAGCTGCAACAGCTGCGCTATCCGCCGCAGGCCCGCGTGGTGCGCTGCTGCCGCTGCGGCGCCGAGGTCTGCCGCTATCATCCCGATGCACTGAACCGCACGCTGGCGCTGACGCTGGCCGCGCTGATGCTGTTCATCGTCGCCAACGCCTTTCCCATCGTCGCCATCGACATGCAGGGCAATCTGCAATCGACCAGCATGCTCGGCGCTATCGAGCACCTGTGGCACACCCATGTGCCGCTCGTCGCCGCGCTGGTCGCGCTGACGACGCTGATCGTCCCGGCGCTGACTTTCCTGCTGTTGATCTATCTGCTGGGGATGCTGCAACTGGGACGCCGCCCGCCGGGTGCCGCCGTGCTGCTGCGGCTGCTGCGACTGTCGCAGCCCTGGGGCATGATCGAGGTCTATCTGCTCGGTATTCTGGTGTCCATCGTCAAACTGATGGCGTATGCGGCGGTGATCCCCGGTGCCGCGCTGTGGGCACTGGTGCTGCTGATTCCGTTGACGGCGGCCATGCTCAGCTCGATCCACATCGATCTGGTCTGGCGCCGACTGGCGCAGTTGCCATGACGACCGCAAGACAGATGAAACTGGCCAGTTGCCACGATTGCGGTCTGCTGAGCCGCTTGCCAACCGGTCACGGCCACTGCCCGCGCTGCGGTGCCACGCTGCATTTCCGCAAGCCAGCCAGCATTGCCAGAACCTGGGCCTACCTGATCGCGGCGATCATTCTCTATATTCCGGCCAACACGCTGCCGATGATGATCACCGGCTCGATCGTCGGCACGCAGTCGGACACCATCCTCAGCGGCGTCGTCTATCTGTGGGTCAGCGGTGAATGGCCGCTGGCCGCGCTGGTGTTCTTCGCCAGCATCATGGTGCCGCTGCTGAAAATGATCGCGATCCTGCTGCTGCTGATCACCTGCCACCGTCGCTCGCACTGGCAACCGCAGCAACGGCTCAAGCTGTACCGGCTGGTCGAATTCGTCGGCCGCTGGTCGATGCTCGACATCTACGTCGTCACCATCCTTGCCGCACTGGTGCAGGTGCAATCGCTCGCGTCGATTGCCGCCGGCCCGGCCGCCGTCGCCTTTGCCGTCGTCGTCGTACTGACGATGCTGTCGGCAATGAGCTTCGACCCGCGGCTGATCTGGGATCCGCTCGACGACGAACAAGAACACACTGGAGAACCCCATGACGCAGAACACTGAGGCCGATTCGGTCCAAGCCCTGCCCCAGGCCACCGAAGACCCGCCAAAGAAGCGCTCGCTGCAACTGGTGTGGATCATCCCCATCGTCGCGGCGCTGATCGGCGGCTGGCTGGCGGTCCGCGCGGTGCTCGATCGCGGCCCGGAAATCACCTTGACCTTCCGTACCGCCGAAGGCATCGAGGCCGGCAAGACCAAACTCAAGTACAAGGACGTCGACATCGGCCTGGTGAAGAGCGTCAAACTCTCGCCGGATCGCCAGCGCGTGATCGCGACTGCCGAGCTGGCCAAAGACACCGACAGCATGCTGGTCAAGGACACCCGCTTCTGGATCGTCAAGCCGCGCGTCGGCGTCGGCGGCGTCTCGGGGCTGGACACGCTGCTGTCGGGCGCCTATATCGGCGTTGATGTCGGCAAGAGCGCGGAACGGCAAAAGAGCTTCACCGCGCTGGAAGTGCCGCCGATCATTACCTCGGGGCTGCCGGGCCGGCAGTTCGTGCTCAACACCACCGAAATCGGCTCGCTCGACGTCGGTTCGCCGATCTACTATCGGCGCATCCTGGTCGGCCAGGTCATCGGCTACCAGCTCAACCCCAATGGCAAGGGCGTGACGATGAAGGCCTTCGTCAACGCACCCTACGACAAATACGTCACGCCGAACTCGCGCTTCTGGCAGGCAAGCGGCCTCGATGTCAGCCTCGACGCCAACGGATTCCGCGTCCGGACCGAGTCGCTCGCCAGCATCGTCGCCGGCGGCATCGCCTTCCAGGAGCCGGACGACAGCCCGCAACTGACGCCAGCGCCGGAGAACACCGCCTACAAGCTGTTCAACGACCGCGTTCTGGCGATGAAGACGCCCGAAGCCGACGCCGAGCCCTTCCTGCTCTACTTCCAGGAAAGCCTGCGCGGCCTGTCGGTCGGCGCGCCGGTCGATTTCCGCGGCATCGTCGTCGGTGAGGTCAAATCGATCAATCTCGAATACGACGCCAAGGCCAAGAGCCTGCGCTTCCCGGTTGAAGTGCTGATCTACCCGAGCCGGCTCAAGGCGCGCTACCGCAAGGGCAGCTCGAACGCGTCGCCCCCGATCGACCCGAATGGCGGCACCCACCACCGGATCATGACCTCGATGGTCGAACACGGCTTCCGTGCCCAGCTGCGCACCGGCAACCTGCTGACCGGCCAGCTGTATGTCGCGCTCGATTTCTTCCCGAGTGCCAGCAAGGCCAAGATGAACTGGAACGAAGATCCGGTGATCCTGCCGACGACGCCGGGCAGCTTCGGCGAGCTGCAGAACACCGCCGCCAGCATCCTCAAGAAGGTCGACAGCATTCCGTTCGACGGCATCAGCCAGGATCTGCGCAAGGCATTGCAGAATCTCGACAGCACGATCACCCGGACCAACAAGCTGGTCGATCGTCTTGACGGCGACGTCGCAGAAGAAGCGGCGAAAACGCTGGCCCAGGCCAGAGCCACACTGGCCACGGCGCAGCAAACCCTCGCCGAGAGTTCACCGCTGCAACAGAACATGGGCAATACGCTCAAGGAAGTCAGCCGCGCCGCCGAATCGCTGCGCAGCCTGACCGATTATCTCGAACGCCATCCCGAATCGCTGCTGCGCGGCAAACCGGAGGACCAACCATGACCCGCTTTACCCGTACGCTGCTCGCCGCCGGCCTCACCGCACTGATCGTCACCGGCTGCGCCAGCGCGCCCAAGGAATATTTCTACAGCCTCGGCAGCTCGGCGCTGGTCGACGCGCCTGCCGTCGGCGGCAGCGCCACGGTCCCGGTCGCCATTGCCGCGGTGACCATCCCCGAAGCCGTCGACCGGCCGCAGCTGGTCGTGCAGCAGTCGGGCGAACTGCGCGTTCTGGACCAGCGCCGCTGGATCCAGCCGTTGCGCAGCGATCTGGCCGCCGCCGTCGCCGAGCAACTGGGCCGACAGATCGGCGCACCGGTCGCAACGCCGGCGCAGGTCGCCGGCAGCGAAGCGCCGTATCGCGTCACCATCGATGTCCAGCGTTTCGACTCGGTGCTTGGCGGCAGCGCGACGCTCGACGCGCTGTGGCGCGTCAGCGATAGCAGCGGCAAGACGCTGAAGAACGGTCGCTTCAACACCAGCGAAGCGACCAAGGATGGCAGCTACGACGCCCTCGTCGCCGCACATGGCCGGCTGGTTGCCAAGCTGTCGCAGCAGCTCGGCACGGCGATCAAGCCGCTGCTGACGACAACGGCGAAGTAAGCCACCGATCAATACCAAGCGCCCCAAGGGGCGCTTTTTTTAACCGCTATGTGACGATGGCTCTGTTGCTGCCGTTTGCATCAGCGCCCGAATAAGTTGCCAAAGGGAACTGTAAAGGTCTTATTTCACTTGTTGCGATCGGGCAGGCACGGTGCAATAGGCGGACTAACAAAGACAGCACCCACCACGGAGAAACCGATGTTGAAGTTCATGAAGCGCACCGCGTGCGTTCTGTTGACGCTGGGCCTGCTGGCCACCGGCGCACAAGCCAAAACCGTCACCCCCAATAGCGGCCCGCCCGGATCCTGGCGTGTCCTTGGCACGACCCACGCCAATCACTCGCGCGATCACGACACCATCGAGGTGCGTGGGCCGTACGACAACTTCCGCAAGCTCAAATTCCGCGTGAAGGATGCGCCGCTGAACATGCAACGCATGGTCGTCACCTATGACAACGGTGGGCGCGACGAGATCCAGGTCCGCTACAACATCCCACAGGGCGGCGAGAGCCGAATCATCGATCTTCGCGGCGCCGGCAAGCGCAGCCTGCGTCGGGTCGACTTCTGGTACGACACCCGGGGCATGGGGCGCGGCAATGCCGACGTCACCCTGTTCGGCATGAAGTAAACGAAAAACGGCGCCCATCGGGCGCCGTTTTTCCTTGGGCAGAAAGGCAATCAGGGCCGGTCGACGGCGTACGCGACCAGCGTTTCCAGCGAAACCGCATCGAGTATCGACTCGTCGGTCGCCGCCAGCACGATCGGCGGCGCATGCCCGGCCAGCAGCGCCTCGACCCAGCGCGCGGCACACACGCACCAGTGATCGCCAGGCTTGAGGCCGGGGAAACCGTACTCGGGTCGCGGCGTGCTCAGGTCGTTGCCCTGCTCGCGTGAGAAAGCGAGGAAATCACCGGTCAAGCGTGTACACACCGTGTGCTGGCCGGGATCGTCGCTATGTTCGGCGCAGCAGCCGTCGCGCAGAAAGCCGGTCAGCGGCGCGACGCTGCATGGCACCAACGGTTCGCCCAGTACGTTGAAACGGCCATTAGCCATGGTCCGCCCTCTCGCTGACAAGTGTCATGCCATCGTAGCCAACGACAACCGTCGTTGGCAGTCGAGCCGACAGGGCGTGGTATTCGAGTTCGTGCGTCATGTGGATCAGCACGGTCTGGCGCGCGCCGATCTGCGCGGCGGCGGCCAGCGCCTGATCGACGCTCAGATGGGTCGGATGCGGCTGATTGCGCAAACAGTCGAGCAGCAGCACATCGAGCCCTTCGAGCAGCGGCAGGCTGGCATCGGGAATGTCGGACACGTCGGTCAGATAGGCGACGTTGCCGATACGGAAGCCGAGGATCGGCCATTTGCCGTGCAGCAGCGGAATCGGTACTACCGTCACGCCATTGAACTCGAACGGCTCGTGCTCGACTTCGTGCAGCTGCAGCACCGGCTTGTCCCAGTACTGGTTCGGCGCGAACAGCGTGTATGGGAAGCGTTCGCGGATGTGCGTCAGCATCAAGCGGTTGCCGAACACCGGCAGCGCCGCTTTCTGCAACCAGCACCAGGCACGCAGATCGTCGATGCCGTTCAGGTGGTCGGCATGCGGATGCGTGTACAGCACGGCGTCGAGATGCAGCAGGTTCTCGCGCAGCGCCTGTTGACGCAGATCAGGGCCGGTATCGATCAAAAAGGTCTGGCCACCGGCGCGGATCACCGCCGATGCACGGGTGCGGCGGTTGCGCGGATCGTCCGATACGCAGGTCGGACAGCTGCAGCCCAGCGCCGGCGAGCCGCCGCTGGAGCCGACGCCGAGCAGCGTGACCTCGACCGCGGCGCTCATGCGGCGGCCTGCGCTCTGGCAAACAGCTTGAAGAAGTTCGCCGTCGTCGCCTCGGCCACCTCGGCCACCGGCACGCCGCGCAGGTCGGCAATGTGCTCGGCCACATGCCGCACCCAGGCCGGCTGGTTGGTTTTGCCGCGGAACGGCATCGGCGCCAGATACGGCGAATCGGTCTCGATCAGCATCCGATCAAGCGGCACCAGCTTGGCGACTTCCTTCAACTCCTCGGCCTTCTTGAAGGTGACGATGCCGGAAAACGAGATATAGAACCCCAGCTCCATCGCCGCCTGCGCCACCTGCCAGCTTTCGGTGAAACAGTGCATCACGCCGCCGACGGCGTCGGCGCCCTCTTCCTTAAGGATGCGGATGGTGTCGCTCGAGGCCGCGCGGGTGTGAATGATCAGCGGCAGCCCGGTCGCCTTGGCCGCGCGGATGTGCACGCGAAAACGTTCGCGCTGCCATTCCAGATCACCCTGCAAGCGGTAGTAATCGAGCCCGGTTTCACCGATGGCGATCACCTTAGGGTGGCGGGACAAGTCGATCAGCCCTTCCACCGTCGGCTCCTCGACATCCTCGTAATCCGGGTGCACACCGACCGAGGCGAACAGATTCGGCGCCGATTCGGCCATCGCGATCACGCTCGGCCACTCGGGCAGATTCACCGACACGCACAGCGCATGGCTGACGCGATTTTCGGCCATATTGGCCAGCAGCTCGTCACGGCGCGCGGCGAGGTCGGGGAAATTGATGTGGCAGTGGGAATCAACAAACATGGCGGGAAACGTCTCTGGATGCGGCGGGCTCGACAAGCCCTGAGTTTAAATGAGTTTGAATCGCTCCGGCGACGTCCGGCTGGTCCACGCTCTTACTTCACTCGACCTTCATGCAGGACGCCGGGCCAGACCGGCAGCGGCGCCGAATGCCCATGCGACGGCCCGGGCGACCAACGGTAAACCCGTGCGGCATCGCCCGCCGGCCCAAGCCACGGGCCAATATCGTCACTCCCGGATTGGTCTGCAAACGCAACCATCAGGCCTCCCCCCATATATGCAGATCGAATCATGACTTTTATATTTTGACTCAGCCAGCGGGCAAGGCCGCACCCACCTGGCCTTTCGGTGCCCCTTCGCGGCGCCAGTCCTGACACCGTGACGCGGTGATCCAGCCCGCCGATTCCAAGACACAAGGAGCTTGATATGCGTCGTAAATTTTTGGCTACGGCCGTACTTGGCTTGGGGCTGGCCCTCGGCCCGGCGGCATTTTCAGCCAACCGCCCCAATATCCTGGTGATCTGGGGCGATGACATCGGCTGGCAAAACGTCAGCGCCTACGGCATGGGCACCATGGGCTATACCACGCCCAATATCGACAGCATCGGCATGCAGGGCATCCGCTTTACCGATCACTACGCCCAACCGTCGTCGACCGCCGGCCGCGCCGCCTTTATCACCGGCCAGTACCCCATCCGCTCCGGCCTGACGACGGTCGGCCAGCCCGGCGACAAGCTGGGCCTGCAAGCCGCCTCGCCCAGCTTGGCCGAAGTGCTGAAAGAAGCCGGCTATGCCACCGGGCAATTCGGCAAAAACCACCTTGGTGATCGCAACGAGCACTTGCCGACCGTCCACGGATTTGACGAATTTTTTGGCAACCTCTACCACCTGAATACCCAGGAAGAGGCCGAGCAAAGGGACTATCAGGCCTTTGGCGCCCGCTTTGCCGGCACGCTCGACAATTATGAGAAAAAATTTGGCACGCGCGGTGTATTGCAGTGTTACGCCCGCAAGGACATCGACAATACCGATGACCCGCGTTTTGGAAAAATGGGCGCGCAAGCCTGCAAGGATACCGGCCCGCTGACGCAAAAACGGATGGAGGAATTCGACGAGCTGGAGGTCATTCCCAAGGCCGAATCATTCATGAAAAAGGCCAAATCGGACGGCAAGCCTTTCTTTGTGTGGCTCAATACCAGCCGGATGCACCTCTATACCCGTTTGTCCGACAAATGGCGTTATGCGGCCGAGAAATACAGCAGCGAGGGGGATCTGCATGGTTCCGGCATGCTGCAGCACGATCACGATATCGGTCTGGTTTTGAAGTTCCTGAAAGACCAGGGCCTCGATGAAAATACCATTATCTGGTATTCGACCGATAACGGCCCCGAGCATTCGTCATGGCCGCACGGCGCGACCACGCCGTTCCGTGGCGAGAAAATGACCACGTACGAAGGCGGCGTCCGGGTGATTTCGATGCTCAAATGGCCGGGCGCCGTCAAACCGGGGCAAGTGAAGAACGGCATCCAGGCCCATCAGGACATGTTTACCTCGCTGGCGGCCGCGGCCGGGGTTTCCGATGTCGCGGAGAAAATGAAACGCGAGAAAAAACAGTATATCGACGGCATCAACAATGTCGATTACTGGACCGGAAAATCGGCGGAATCCGCACGAACTAATTTGCTTTATTACTACGAGAGCAAACTGACCGCCATTCGCATGGGCCCTTGGAAAGCCCATTTGTCGACCAAGGAAGATTATTACGCCAACCTCGTGCCGCGCACCGTGCCGCTGCTGTTCAATCTCCGCATGGATCCGTTCGAAAGCTACGATAGCAAGGATTCATACGGCCATTTGCTGCAAAAAAATAGTTGGTTGCTGCAGCCCATCAGCCAGCTGATTGGCGGCCACTTGAGAACCCTGGCGGAATATCCGCCGGTGCAGGGCGGCAAAACCTTCGATATGTCGAATGTGGTTGGCGATTTTCTGAATCGCAAAGCCCCCTGACGCCGCCAATCGGCCGGTGCACAGGCCGGTGAAGGTCGCGGGCCGGCTGCCCGCGGTCACCCGGTTTGAGTCCGGATCACACTGAAACCACAAAGGGCTGCATATGCAGCCCTTTGTTTCAATCATCGCGCAGGCGCATCACGCCTACATCGTGTGCGTGGTGCGCGCGCTTTGCAGGTAACCGCCAAGCAGACCTTCGATCTTGGCCTTGGCCTGCGCGCCGGCCTCGTTGCCGGAAAAGCGCACGCCGATGCCCTGCTGATGGTTGTTGTGCGCGCCGGCCGGCGTCAGCCAGACCACATGCCCCGACACGGCAATCTTGGCCGGATCGTCGAGCAGCGACAACAGCATGAAGACCTCGTCGCCCAGCCGGTACGGCTTGCCGGTCGGAATGAAGATGCCGCCGCCTTTGACGAAGGGCATGTAGGACGCGTACAGCGCGGCCTTTTCCTTGATGTTCAGCGACAGCACCCCGGGGCGCGAGGTCGCTTGCTGACGGTAGTCTTCGCTCATCGTCGCTCTCCCTTGAGCGTGGCGCCCTTGAGGGCAGCCAGATAATCGTAAAGCAGCGCCTCGATGTTCAGGCGTGCGTTCAGCGGATGGGTCGCCAGCCGGCGCGCGTCGATCAGGCGCTCGGCAAAGCGCGGCAGTTCACCGGCGCGTGGCGCCAAGCGGGCCAACGCTTCGGACCGATCCGGATAATAGCGGACTTTGCCAGCCATCGAGAATGCGACGAGGTCGTGCACCCATTTCTGCAACCAATCGACGATCAGCGTCATCTCGACCTTGGCGCGGTCGTATTCGGCGGCCAGCCCGATCACGTCGAGCCCGCCAGGATTGGCCAGCGCGTCGAGCAGCTTGGTGCGCCACGGCAGCCATTCGGCCGACGCGTCGTCGAGCGCGGCCAGCGGCGCGCCGCCGCTGTGCGCCAGATGCAGCAGCGGATTGACGACCCCCTGCCCGGCCAGCCAGTGCGCGGCCGGTTCGATCGCCGGCGTCGGCAGCGGAAACACGCGGCAGCGGCTGCGGATGGTCGGCAACAGCCGGCGCCACTGGTGCGAAACCAGAATGAAACGCGCGCCGGACGGCGGCTCTTCAAGCGTTTTCAGGAAGGCATTGGCGGCGGCGGTGTTCATTGCCTCGGCCGGATACACCAGGGTCACCCGGCTGCCGCCGCGATGCGCGGTCAGGTTGACGAAGTCGCCGAGCTCGCGGATGTCGTCGACGGTGATCAACGACGATTTTTTCTTCGCCGGCTTGGCGTCCTCGGCCGGTTCGTCGTCGGCATCCTGCGGCGCCAGCACACGGAAGTCCGGATGATTGCCGGCGGCAAACCAGCGGCAACCATCGCAAACGCCACACGGCGCGACGCTGCGGTCGGCCGACTCGCACAACAGCATCGCGGCAAGCCGCTCGGCAAAGCGCCGCTTGCCGATGCCGGCCGCGCCGGTCAGCAACAGCGCATGCGGCAGCTGGGCGATATTCGCCGTCAGCGCCCGCCACGGCTCGGCCTGCCACGGGTACAGCGTGTAGTCGCTCATGCTTCGCCCCGCAACCAGCGCGGTACGTCGATTGCCAGACCCGTCTGAATTGCCTCGATGCTGCGCGTGGCGTCGATCACCTTGACGCGTTGCGGATCGGCAGCGGCGCGTTCGAGGTAGGCCGCGCGAACGCGGGCATGAAAATCAGCCGCCTCCTGCTCGAAACGATCGAGCGATGCGCGCGCCGCCATCCGGGCCTGACCGACATCGGGCGGCACGTCGAACACCAGCGTCAGATGCGGTTGCAGCAGCGCCTCACCCCGGCCTTGTACCCAGTGTTCCAGTGCGGTGAACTTGGCGGCATCGAGGCCGCGGCCGCCGACCTGAAACGCCCAGGTCGCATCGGTAAAGCGATCGCTGACGACCCACTCGCCACGCGCCAAGGCCGGCTCGATCACCTGGGCCAGATGTTCGCGCCGCGCCGCGAACATCAGCAGCGCTTCGGTCTCCAGATCCATGGCTTCAGACAGCAGCAACGCGCGCAGCTTTTCACCGAGCGGCGTACCGCCGGGTTCGCGCGTCAACACCGGCGCAATGCCTTGCGTACGCAGCCAATCGGCCAGCCAGTTGAGCTGGGTGCTCTTGCCGGCGCCATCGACGCCCTCGACGCTGATGAATCGCGCCGGCAGTAAATTCAGTTCGGACATGGGGCCGATTGTCTCATGCTCAGGACTGCGCAGGCTGGTCGCGGTACTTCTTCATCAGCCGCACATAATGCGCCGCCGAGTAGTTGAAATGCGCCAGCTCGTCGTCGGTCAGCGCCCGGACCTGTTTCACCGGCCGGCCCAGGTACAGATAGCCCGACTCGAGTACCTTGCCCTGCGGCACCAGCGAGCCGGCGCCGATCATCACCCGATCCTGCACGACGACGCGGTCGAGAATGATCGTACCCATGCCGACCAGCACTTCGTTGCCGATGGTGCAGCCGTGCAGAATCACCGCGTGGCCGATGGTGACGCGGTCGCCGATGATCAGCGGCGCGCCATCCGGATCATCCGGGCGCTTGTGCGTCACGTGCAGCACGCTGCAGTCCTGCACGTTCGAATCGTTGCCGATATGGATGTGGTTGACGTCGCCGCGCAGCACCGCGCCGGGCCAGACCGACGCATCGCGACCCAGCTTCACGTCGCCGATCACCTGCCCGCTGGCATGCACCCACGCGCCGTCATCCAGTTGCGGCGCGATCCCGTCGAATTGTTCAATTGCCATGACTATCCTTGAAATCCTGTCGTCTTTGACCTTGAAAAGCACGCGCGCAAGGCGCATCTACGCTGTTACGACGATTCTACCCGAGACCTCACGATGACCCAGACCAACCCGCTGCTCGACCTGACCGGCCTGCCCCAATACGACGCCATCCGTCCCGAACACGTGAACCCGGCGCTGGACGTGCTGCTCGAAGCGGCGCGCGCCGCGGTCGCCCAGGCCGAAACCGTCGAGACGCCGACGTGGGACTCGTTCGTCGCGCCGTCCGAAGACGCGATGGAACAGCTGGGCCGCGCCTGGGGCGCCGTCGCGCATCTGGAATCGGTGGTCAATACGCCCGAGTTGCGCGAGGTCTACAACCAGAATATTCCGCGCATCTCCAACTTCTATACCGAGCTGGGCCAGAACGAGAATCTCTATGCCCGCTGGAAGCTGCTGGCCGCCAGCGCCGAATGCGCCACCTACGACGAAACCCGTCGCACCATCGTCGAACACGCCATCCGCGACTTCAAACTCTCGGGCGCCGAGCTGCCGGACGCGCAGAAAGAACGCTTCATGCAGATCGAGGAGCGCTCATCCGAACTGACGACCAAGTTCGCCCAGAACGTACTCGACGCGACCGACGCATTCGCCTTGTATGTTGACGACGAGGCCGAGCTCGCCGGCCTGCCTGACGACTGGAAAGCCGCCGCACGCGCCGGTGCGGAAGCCGATGGCAAGACCGGCTGGAAAGTAACGCTGAAAATGCCGAGCTATCTGCCGGTCATGCAGTTTGCCCACAACCGCACGTTGCGCGAAACGCTGTACCACGCCTATGTCACCCGTGCGTCCGAATTCGGCCCGGCCGAGCGCGACAACACCCCGCTGATCAAGGAAATCCACGCACTGCGGCAGGAGGGCGCGCAGATGCTCGGTTTCGCCAGCTTCAGCGAAGAGTCGCTGGCGACCAAGATGGCCGAAACGCCCGAACAGGTGCTCGGCTTCCTGCGCGATCTGGCGCAACGCGCCAAGCCGCACATGCAGGCCGACCGCGCCGAAATGGAGCAATGGGCCAAGGCGAACCTGGGTTACGACACGCTCGAAGCCTGGGACGTCGGCTTCGTCTCCGAGCGCGTGCGCGAAGAAAAATACGCGTTCAGCGAACAAGAGGTGAAACAGTACTTCACCGAGCCGACGGTACTGAACGGCCTGTTCACGCTGGTCGAGCAACTCTACGGCCTGCAGTTCGTGCCGGCCGAAGCACCGGTCTGGCATCCGGACGTGCGCTTCTTCGATCTGAAGAACAAGGACGGCTCGCTCGTCGGCGGCCTCTATCTCGATCTGTATGCACGTGAAGGCAAGCAAGGCGGCGCCTGGATGAACGACGTCCGCGGTCGCCGCAAGCTCCCGGACGACAGCGTGCAGACCCCGGTCGCACTGATCGTCTGCAACTTCGCCCAAGGCGTCGACGGTAAGCCGGCACTATTGCCGCACGACGACGTGATCACGCTGTTCCACGAAACCGGCCACGCACTGCACCACCTGCTGACCGAAGTCGACGAGCTGTCGGTCTCGGGGATCTCCGGCGTCGAGTGGGACGCGGTCGAGTTGCCGAGCCAGTTCATGGAAAACTTTGCCTGGGAATGGCAGGTATTGCCGCAACTGACGAAGCACGTCGACAGCGGTGCATCGCTGCCGAAGGCGCTGTACGAGAAAATGCTCGCCGCCAAGAACTTCCAGTCCGGTTCGGGCATGCAACGCCAGCTGTATTTCTCGATTTTCGACATGGCGCTGCACGGCAACACCAGCGACATCGATCCGCAGACCGAGGCGCTGCAGATCCAGCAGGAACTCGGCATGCCGACACCGCCGGACTACAACCGCTTCCCGCAAAGCTTCAGCCACATCTTTGCCGGCGGTTACGCAGCCGGTTACTACAGCTACAAATGGGCTGAAGTGCTCAGCGCCGACGCCTACGCGGCGTTCGAGGAAGCCGCGAAGACCAGCGGCAACGTGGTCGACGCCACCGTCGGCGCCCGCTTCCGCCATGAAGTCCTCGCCCGCGGTGGCAGCCGTCCGGCGCTGGAGAGCTTCGCAGCCTTTCGAGGCCGTAAGCCAGAGATCGATGCGCTTCTACGCCACAATGGCTTGGTAAGCTGATCAAGCCTCTGAAGGACAAAAAAAACCCGGCATGTGCCGGGTTTTTTTGTTGCCCTTCAAGAAAAGCAATCGGTGGACCTCAGTAAGGAAACAAGAAAAACACAGGGCTAAAGATCCGTGCATCGGCAAAAACGCCACACTCACCAGGTTGAAATCCATTATTTAAGCCCATAAATTTACACCACAATTACAAAATATTATTATGGTGGCCCTACACCGGTAGATTTCACCTCTACATTGCATATGCATGGGCGCCACCATGAACATCACAACTCATAAACATAAACTCGCAACCCTTCTTACTACTACTATTCTTGCTGCTTGCGGCGGTGGTGGGGGAGGAAGTGGCGACACTACGCCGGTGCCCACTCCAACACCGGTGCCGACCCCGGCGCCAACACCGGTACCAACACCGGCACCAGTGCCTGCACCATCAATGGCAGCGCCGCAAGGCGTGTTTATCAGTGAGGTTGCCAACAACTACTACGGCGATACGGTCAGCTGGTTCGAGGTATACAACAATTCCGGTGTTCCAATCGACCTAGCCAACTACAAGGTACGCAGCACCGGGATCAATCCGGCCACGTTGGTGGCTACACCATCGGTAATCTTCTCGCTGCCTAGCATGACCGTACCCAATCAAGGCTATGCCGTTATCGCAGCCAAGACGGACGCTTCACTGCAAAATACCGCCAACAGTGTTTACATCGCCGACGGTAGCAACCGCGTCCCGATTTGGCGTGGAAGCAACGGTTTTGTAGAGCTGCTTTTGGCTGGCCAAACCGTCGACTTTGTCCGCTTTGGCAGCAGCTCCGTCGTCCCAACCACACCGTCAGCCTGGAACGGCGCCAGTGTTGCTGCGATGGGCGACAATGCCAACAGTTACAACACGTCTATCGTGCGGTCGGCGTCTAAATTTACACAGACAAAAACAGCAACCGACTGGACGCAGGCCGGCTTCGCCACCCCCGGTGGACCTAACGACGTTGCAGCGGGTGCTCAGGACAGTGACGACGATGGCATTCCAGACTCCGCAGAGGTCGCTGGCGGCACCTATAACGGCCTTGACCTATACGCGATGGGTGCACGCGTAGGCCAGCGTGATCTGTTCATTCAAGTCGACTATCTGAATAGCCCCGATCCGGGAGTGACGCCAAGAGCCGAAGCGCTGGCGAAAGTCGTCCAAGCCTTCAAAGCGCACAATATTGCAGTGCATTTTGATGCCGGCAATCTGTACTCCAGTGTCAATGATCCAGCCAATTACAACCTAAGCGGCAACGTTAGCAACAAACGCCCCTACAGCGCATGTACTGAGCTCGAAAGCGACAGTACGCAGCTGACGCCAGGATGCACCAGCGTGTATCAGATTAAGTCCTCCAGCATGGATATCCGTCGCAAACCAATTTTCCGTTACATGCTGATGGCCAATTCACAACGCTCGAATGGTTCAGCCGGCTCTTCGGGCATGGCTGAGATCACCGGCGATGATTTTCAAGTCACGCTGGGCGGCTGGTCATTAAATGCATCAAATCCGATCAACCTCAATATCCTGGTCAATATGCAGGCAGGTACCATCATGCATGAACTTGGCCATACCCTAGGCCTACTGCATGGCGGCGACGAAAACGTCAACAACAAACCGAATTATTACAGTGCAATGAATTACCTCTACCAATTGCAAGGCTTGCCCGATGCACGCAGCAATGAGGTAGTTCAACGCTTCTACTACTGGCTCAACTGGGAGCTGAGTCTTCCAGTTCCGGGATACGCAACGAAGTGGACTTTCCCTCTTTGCAGCATTGGCAATGGGCCTTGTTCCGCCGCTTTCAAGCTGGACTATTCGGACGGTAGTGGTTCCAACCTCGATGAAAATGCGCTGAATGAAGGTGCACTTATTGGTCGTGGCAGCCTTGGCGGTGCTTATGGTGACTGGAACAACAACAGCGTCCAGGATGGTACGCCTTACGTACTGGACATTAACGGCGATGGACTGCAAACCTCCCTGCACGATCACAATGACTGGGCCAAACTCATCGTGAACTCACGCCGCTATTTCAACTCCAACAACACAGGGCAGAGTCGTCTTGCCAACGTCAGCCGACCGGCGTCATTCGACCCGATCGTCCGTCCATATCAACAGACGGTTCAGGAAGCGTCGCCATCGGCAGCGCTACTGCAGAGCCTTCGTAATCCGCACTAAGGTATCGATATGCTGACCCGCTTCACAATTCACATAATTGCCCTTCTATCCACATTCGCAATGGTTCAAGCCAGTGCCGAAGCGCTTAAAATCAGCGGGGCCAGCGACCAGGCTGGCTGGGCAACTGCATTGCGAACGGATTCCAATTCGGTACTACGCTTCTCGATTGATGGTCATGCTTGGCAGGTCTCGCCATGGCCAACGACATTGCCGAGGAGGCTGGAAAAGCAATTTGTCGAGATCAGCACCGGCATGCATCCGGCAGGCCCCATTCGCCGGATGACGCTGCGTAAGCCATCGTCACAGCAAGCCTGGCTTGAACTGGTAGCGGCAGGCCCATTCGACCATCCTCTTGTTCCCGGGTGGACTCTGCGTAACGGCACCACACTAGGTGCCGATATCGTCGGTCCAACCAGCACGCCCCAGGAAGTGAAGATCGGACAAAGCCGCATACTCAAGGACAGCAATGGCTATTGCTGGCGCTTCGGCCTAATTGCCACAGCGATTCCAGCTAAAAGGACAGAAATCGCCAGTGAACGGGAGCCACGGGCCGATTGGTATCTTGCGTCAGCCCCACACTGCCGCTAGCGCCAACCGCTTCATCCGAATACCCGCGTAACTGCGGGTATTTTTCTGCCCTTAGTTTTTTCAAGACTAGCATGACGTAAACACCAGACATGCCACTTGGGGGGGAGTTTCAATGATCCGGACGATCCTGATGGGTTGTGTTATCGCAGCACAACTACTCAGTGCTTGCGCGGCGCACCCAACCTTTGTGGAAGGGCAGTCGGTTGTCTTACTTGGCAAACTCGTGCTTAAGGGTAGTGAACCCCACACTTATCCTGTTTTGCAAATGCCAAACGGAATTGACTGGAAGCTTGAAGGCCTTACCCTCCCAGAAGCTTCAGCACTGCAGAACCGCGATCTCGAGGTTCGCGGCACGGTCCTACAGCGATCGGAAAGTGGCCCCAAACCGGCATCACTTTGGGTCGAGCACTATATGCAGCAGGATTGAGAAGGAGTATCAAACTCCTGCAGCCTTATAGCCCCTACGCATCGCCCCCGTCACCATTTTACTTAGCCGTTCTAGCCCACTCTAGATGCTAAGGCTACGCCACTCACCATCGACCAAGCCCTCAATCGGCTGGTAGCGCGTCTTGTACGCCATCTTGCCGCAGCGTTCGATCCAGTAGCCCAAATAGAGGTAAGGCAAGCCGAATTGCCGAGCCAAACTGACTTGCCAAAGCACGTTGTAAACGCCGTAGCTCGCCCCCGGCACATCCGGGTCGTAGAAGGTGTAGACCGACGACATGCCGTCGTCGAGCTGATCGATCAGGCTGACCATCCGCAGCTGGCCAGCCTCGCGGAATTCGACCAGGAAGCTGGCGACGTTGCTCTTGAGGATGAAGTTCTCGTACTGCTCGCGCCCGTCCTGATCCATGCCGCCGCCGGCATGCCGTGCCGCCTGGTAGCGCTGGTAAAGCAGGAAGTGTGCGTCGGAATATTCGAGGCCCAGCAGCCGGGCACGCAGATTGCCGTGCCTTTGTTGCGCGCGCCGCTGGCTGCGGTCGGGCTCGAAGGCGTCGACGGGAATCCGGACCGGCACGCAGGCACGGCAACGGTCGCAATGCGGCCGGTAAACGAACTGGCCGCTACGGCGAAAGCCGATCTGCACCAGCTGGCTGTAACTCTGCGCGTCGATGACTTCCGACGGCACGGCGACCTGCGAGCGTGCCAGTTGTTCGGGTAGATAACTGCAAGGATACGGCGCGGTGGCGTAGAACTGCAGTTGCAAAGACTGGATACGCGGGTTCATCTTGGTTCCCCCTGCGCCCGGTACAACCACGGTCCGGGTACATCTGGTTGGGCTGTCAGTTTTTCCAGCCTAGCAAGAAAATCGCCGCGTGGAATTTCATCTGCGCCGAAACGCGCCAGATGTTCGGTACGCATCTGACAATCGATCAGCCCAAAACCTTGGCGCTGCAGCCAGCGCACCAGATGGACAAACGCGATTTTCGACGCATCCGGCGCCCGCGCGAACATCGACTCACCGTAAAACATCCGGCCGATCGCCACGCCATACAGGCCACCGGCCAGCTCGCCATCGATCCAGCACTCGGCGCTGTGCGCGAAGCCGAGGCGGTGCAGCTCGCCGTACCCGGCCCGGATGGCGTCGCTGATCCACGTGCCGTGTTCAGCGTCACGCGGCCCGGCACAGCCGGCCATGACGGCGTCGAAGGCGGTATCGAAGCGGACTTCGTAAGCGCGATGGCGCAGCACCTTGGCCAACGAGCGGCCAACGTGCAGGTCATCGGGGACGAGCACCATGCGCGGATCGGGACTCCACCACAGGATGGGCTCGTCGGGCATGTACCAGGGAAAGATGCCGGCGCGGTAGGCCGCCAGCAAGCGGGCGGCGCTGAGGTCGCCACCGGCGGCAAGCAGACCGTTGGGCTCGACCAGCGCGTGGGCGAGCGGCGGAAAGCGCAGCGAGGCGTCGAGCCAGGCGATCATCGGGTCGCGCCGCTACTCACTTCTTCTGCTGGCAATCCTTGCAGATGCCGTACAGATACATCTCGTGGTCCTGAATCTCGAAGCCGTGCGACTTGGCGATCGCCTCCTGACGCAGCTCGATCTCCGGATCGCAGAACTCCTCGACCTTGCCGCATTTCACACAGACCAGGTGATCGTGGTGGCCGCCCTGGCTGAGCTCGAACACCGCTTTGCCAGTTTCGAAGTGGTGGCGCTCGAGGATGCCGGCCTGCTCGAACTGCGTCAGTACGCGGTAGACCGTCGCCAGACCGATGTCGGTGTGCTCGGCCATCAGCACGCGGTAGACGTCTTCGGCCGACAGATGGCGCTGTTCGCTGGTCTCGAACAGATTGAGGATTTTCAGGCGCGGGCCGGTGGCTTTAAGGCCCATGCCCTTGAGTTCGTTAGCTTTGCTCATTGGGTTCCGTATCCGGGCAAGGAGTTTCGCCAAGGCTGCGAGGCCGGGCGACTACCGGTATGATATAGCGTTTACCGTGCCGACTCCAACCGGGCGCCGGCATACCGATTGGCCCATTTCCACGGATTGCAGGCTCCATGCAACTTCGCTTGATCGCCCCCCTGGTCGCTGCAGCCATGCTCAGCGGCTGCGGTGTCATGAACTGGCTGACCCCGTACAAACTCGACATTCCCCAAGGCAACGAAGTCACCGCCGATCTGGTTGGCCAGCTCAAGCCCGGCATGACCCGTGCGCAAGTCCGCTTCCTGCTGGGCACGCCGCTGCTGAACGATCCGTTTCACGCCAACCGCTGGGACTACGTCTACAGCGACGCGCGCGGCGGCACGCTTGAACAGAAGAAAACCTTCGCCGTATTTTTCGATGGCGACAGCCTGACCCGCTGGGAAGGCGAGACGCTGCCGGAAGCGATTCGGGCCAAGGACGCGAAGATGCTCGACGCGAACGCACAGCCGAGCAGCGGCAATATTCAGAGCACCGCCGTTCCGGGTTCGGCCGACAGCCCGACCCAGGAAGTCAAACCGCTGATCAAGGAATAATCCAATGGCCATCCGTATTGCGATTGCCGGCGCCTCCGGCCGCATGGGCCGGATGCTGGTCGAAGCCACGCTGGCCGCCAGCGACTGCGAACTGCACGCCGCGCTCGACCGCCCGGGCGCAGACACGATTGGTCAGGACGCGACCGCCTTCCTCGGCAAGAACAGCGGCGTACTCATCGGCGCCGACCTGACTGCGCTCGAAGGCGCCGACGTGCTGATCGACTTCACCCGCCCCGAAGGCACGCTGGCTCACGTTGCGGCCTGCCGCGCCTACGGCGTCAATATGATCATCGGCACCACCGGCTTCGATGACGCCGGCAGCGCCGCAATCCGCGACGCGGCCACCGACATCGCCATCGTCCACGCCTACAACATGAGCGTCGGCGTCAATCTGCTGGTCAAGCTGCTGGAAGTGGCCGGCAAGGCGCTCGACGTCGGTTACGACGTCGAAGTGATCGAAATGCACCACAGGATGAAGGTCGACGCACCGTCAGGCACCGCGCTGATGCTCGGCGAGACCGTCGCAACCGCCCAGGGCCGCACGCTCAAGGACGCCGCCGTCTATGCCCGCGAAGGCATCACCGGCGAACGCGAACCGGGCACGATCGGCTTTGCCACCCTGCGTGGCGGCGACGTGATCGGCGACCATACGGTGATCTTCGCCGGTCTGGGAGAGCGGATTGAGATCAGCCACAAGGCGAGCAACCGGACGATTTATGCGCAAGGCAGCATCCGCGCCGCGCACTTCCTCGCCGGCAAGCAGTCGGGCTTTTTCGATATGCAGGACGTACTTGGCCTGCGTTAAGCACCAAGCTACGCAGTAATAAAGGGCGCCATTGGCGCCCTTTATTTGGAATTTATCACCACATTCTGGCCGTATCTGCACCGGAATCCGGGCGTCAAACCCGGTCGATGGGCACCGCTAGCCTCGGGCAACAGAGCGGCGTAACACTACGCCGGCACAAAAAAACAGGGCGCCGCATGGCGCCCCGCTGGAACGAGTCCGGCAGCTCCGTAATCGCGGGCACACGTTGATTTCGCCCCGATTGCCACCGGCAGGTTCCGGGCCGAACCGCAGTTCGACCGATGGCCGGCTTCATCTTCACCGGCAGCACAGGGCGTTGGCAGAACTCCGGCCCGCGCCCCTACCTACCCTTCCACCGTAGCACTAGGCATTCATTCCCGCCACATAGCCCGACGACCAGGCCCACTGAAAATTGTAACCCCCGAGCCAACCGGTGACGTCGACCACCTCGCCGATGAAGAACAGGCCCGGTACGTCGCGTGCCATCAGCGTCTTGGAATTCAAGGCCTTGGTGTCGACCCCCCCCTTGGTGACTTCGGCCTTCTTGTAGCCCAAGGTGCCGGAAGGCACGACTTGCCAGTCCGACAGGCGGCTGGCGATCTCGGCCAGCTGCTTGGGCAGATACTGTTTCAGCGGCTTGATCTCGCCAAACTGCGCCGCCAGCGCCTGCGCGAAACGGCGCGGCAGGCGCTCGGCCAGCACCGTCGACAGCAAGGCATCGCGATTGGCTTCGGCAAGGAACACGGCCGGGTCTTCGTCGGGCAGCAAATCCAGATGCACCGGTTCGCCCGCTTGCCAGTACGACGACACCTGCAGGATCGCCGGCCCGGAAACGCCTTTGTGCGTCAGCAGCACATCCTCGCGAAAGCGCGCCTTGCCGGCGCTGACTTCGGCCGACTCGAGCGCCACGCCGGCAAGTTCGCCCCACAGATCCTGCGGCTGGAACGTCAGCGGTACCAGCGCCGCGCTGGTCGGCACGATGGCGAGGCCGAATTGCCGCGCAATGTCATAGCCGATGCCGGTGGCGCCGATCTGAGGAATCGACAGCCCGCCGGTGGCGACAACCAGCGAGGTGCAGCACCAGGTTTCGTCGCCGGCATCGACTTCGAAACCGCCGTCGATTTGCCGGACCGCGCCGATCGGCGTCTGCATGCGCCACTCGACGCCGACCTGATCGACCTCGGCCTTGAGCATGTCGATGATCGCGCCCGAACCCTGATCACAGAAAAGCTGGCCCAGCGTTTTTTCGTGGTAGCTCAGCCCGTGCGATTCGACCAGCTTGATGAAGTCGTGCTGCGAATACTGCGCCAGCGCCGATTTGACGAAGTGCGGGTTCTGCGACAGATAGCATTCCGGTCGCACATTCAGATTGGTGAAGTTGCACCGGCCGCCGCCCGAAATGCGGATCTTCTCGGCCAGCTTGCTGGCATGGTCGATCAGCACCACGCTGCGCCCCATCATGCCGGCAGTCGCCGCGCACATCATCCCCGCCGCGCCGGCACCCAGCACCACGACGTCTACCTTAGTCTTGCGTTCCAAATCACCTCTCCCTGCGAGCGGCGAATTGTAGCCGCGCCGCAGGCACAGCGGTTTACACTGCGTAGCATTCACCGCCCGAAGGAAGCCGCCATGACCGAACTCATCCGCCGATCCAGCCCGGAAGGCCAAGTGAAGAGCGGCCGGGTCAAGGCCGGCCGCGACACCGTTGCCACGCCGGACGAGGTACTGGCCTTCTGGTTCGGCTGTCCGGACGACCCGGATTACCAGCAGCCCCGCGCCGCGTGGTTCCGCAAGGATCCGGTCTTCGACGCGGCGATCCGTCGCCGCTTCCTTGCCACCGTCGATGCCGCCCTCGCAGGCGACTGCGAAGATTGGACGGGCGACGCGCGCGGCGCACTGGCGCAGGTCATCGTCCTTGATCAGTTCCCGCGCAACCTGTTCCGCAACAGCGCCAGAGCCTTTGCCGGCGATGCCCTCGCCTGCCGCGTCGCCCACGCCGCGCTCGACGCCGGCTGGCACGAAGCCCTGACACCGGTCGAGCAGTTGTTCCTTTACCTGCCGTTCGAGCACTCCGAATCGCTGGCCGACCAGGAGCGCATGCTCGCACTGACCGCCACGTGGCAAGGGCATGACGTCCTCGGCGATTTCCACCGTTACGCCGTGCTGCATCACGACGTCATCACCCGCTTCGGCCGCTTCCCGCACCGCAACGCCGCCCTCGGTCGCGAGTGCACGCCGGACGAGCTCGACTACCTGGCGCAACCGGGATCGGGTTTCTGAGCGCAATCCCGCGGTCGCACATCGGGGAAACCCGCTAGCCAAGACGGCAAGCCAGCGGCATTTTTGACTGCTCATCCAGAGTGCGGGGCCGTAGAATAAGCGGATCCCTCTGCCCGGAGTCCCCATGTATCAGGTTATTGCCTCCGACCTCGACGGTACGCTGCTCGACGGCGACCATACCGCCTCGGCCTTCACCGCCCAGACGCTGCAAACACTGCAGGCGCGCGGCATCCCGTTGATCATCGCCACCGGTCGCCACTACTGCGATGTGCGCGGTATCCGTGCGGCGCTCGGCATTCGTGCGCACCTGATCACGTCGAACGGCGCGCGCATCCATGATCCGGACAACCAACTGATGTACGCCAGGAACATCGCGCCGGCGATCGTCCGCGAGATGATGCAGCCCGAGTTCAGCGAGGGCGCGTCGGTCAATCTCTATCTCGACGAAGAGTGGCTGATCGGTGCGCCGAATGAACGGCTCATGGACATGCACAAGGATTCCGGCTTTACCTACCGGGTCGACGATCTGCCCAAGCACAGCGGCGAAGGTGTTGCCAAGGTGCTGTACATCGCCGAGCCGGCGCATCTGGCCAAGATCGAAGCCAGACTGTACGAGCGCTTTGGCCACGGCCTCTACATCACCTACTCGTTGCCGGACTGCCTGGAAATCATGGCGCCGACGGTCTCCAAGGGTCATGCGCTGCAGGTGGTGCTCGATTCGCTGCAACTGCCGATGGCGCATTGCGTGGCCTTCGGCGACGGCCTGAACGACCTGGACATGCTCGGCACCGCCGGTCACCCGTTCATGATGGCCAACGCCAACGCCAAGCTGGTCGCGCTGCTGCCCGAGGTACCGCAGATCGGCCTCAATACCGACGCCGCGGTCGCGTTGAAGCTGCGCGAACTGTTCAAGTTCGACCAGTAAAGCACCGCCCATCCCGCCAACAACGCGCCCGCAGCCCCGCTGCCGGCGCGTTTTGTCATGCTCAGGACTAATATAACGGTCTGGAGCAAACCCATGTGGCGGACACTCTGCTTGATAGCGGGCCTCACCCTGGCCGGGCCGGCCCTGGCAGCAGGCGGCGGCGCACCGGCCAGAAGCAGCGCCGACAGCGACACGACCAGGGCCATTGCCAGCGCGCGCCGGTCGATCGACCTGCAGCAATGGGATCAGGCCCTGCAGGTGCTCGACGCGGCCCGACAGCGTGACCCGCACAACGCCGACCTGTGGAACTGGACCGGCTACTGCGAGCGCAAACGCGGCAATCTGCAGCAGGCCTTTTCCGCCTATGACGAAGCGCTGCGACTGAACCCGCGCCATCTCGGCGCACACGAATACCTCGGCGAGGCATGGCTGCAAGCCGGCCAGCCCGACAAGGCGCAAGCGCTGCTCGAGCAGTTGAAGACGCTGTGCGGCAGCTGCGAGGAAGAACGCGATCTGGCTGCGGCAATTGAGGCCTACCGCCCACCTGCGCAATAGCAGCTTGCCGGCCACCTAGCGCGCATCAGGCGTTGAAACGCCCGCAGCCAGCGGCACGATCGGCGCCATGCGGCAGCAACCGAACGACCAGTGGCCGACTCGGTGACCGTGATCACGACGTCAGCGGACTGATGCCCGGCGCGTGCTTCAAGCCCCCATGATCAGCGTCCGGGCTCAAACCGCCCAATATGAGCACTTGCCGTGCTGCGGTCCTTCACCTTCATGTGCATGCAAGTGATGGTGATGCCATTCGCCGACACGTACTTTGCGACGAAGGATAGGGAAACGCTTGTGGTGCGAGCCAAGCAGGCGATAGCGGCAGGACGCCAACGCCCGGGCGGCGAAAATGTCCCGCGGACCACCGGCCTGCCGCTGGCGAGAGGGGTTAGGCGTCACTGATGCTGGCTTTTTCCTAGACCAGGGACAGTTGAATCAGACTCGACGCCATGGCGGGCGCAGACTCGGCGACCGGAATGAACTCCATCTTCAAGGCACGACGCGTACGCGAGTTGTCGACTCGAAACTTGAAGCCGAGATCGGGAAGAATTGTTCGTGCGGTAGGGTCGAACAGGGCAATCAGGCGAATCAAGAAATCGGGCAACTCGCGGCTTGGTACCTTGCGCGCGGCGCGACCAAGCTCGCGCCGAATCGGCAGCGCAATATCGAGGAAGCGGAGGGCCTCCGATACGGCGACATACCGGCCACCGCTGGGCTCGGCCGACTCCAGCGCCAGCCTGTGCATCTTGGCGACGTCACGAACATCAACGACGGCGAAGTGGATGCGCGGCGTCCCAGGATATTTCCCACGCAGAAGCATCTGGATGACCTCGGCCGACGTGCCGATGTCATTGTCGAGGACTGGACCTAGTACGAAGCCGGGGTTGACCGTCGAGAAGTGCAGGCTTGTGCCGGTGGTGCTGACGAAGTCGCGTGCCGCTTTCTCGGCAAGCGTCTTGGAGCGGTAATACGCAGTGATGCCTGGCGCGTCAGCATCGGTCCAATCGTCCTCGTCAAAGGGTTTGGTTCTTTTGTGCTGATGGCCGCCTATAACCGCCACCATGGAGGACGTCTGGACTACGCGAGGAACGCCCGCAGCCACCGCCGCACGCAACACGCGAAGCGTGCCATCCACTGCCGGCCGCAGCAGTTCGTCCGGGTCCTTCGGCTCGCCGGTCGGAAACGGCGACGCCACGTGGAGCACACCGCCAACGCCTTCCATGGCATCGGCCCAGCCTGCATCAGAAAGCAGATCAGCCTCGACAGCAGTCAACTTCGTCGTGTCGCAATACTTGGCCAGCGTCGCTCGCGCTTCGTCTGCCTTTGCCATGCGGCGCACGGTGCCTCGCACACTGTAGCCATGCTTGAGCAACTCCAGAGCACATTGCTTCGCGATGAATCCCGAGAGCCCGGTGATTAAGATCGGCTTGTCTGTCATGTTGATCACTTTGTAGGTGGGGGTCAGATTCGGTGCATTGCGACCGAGCTTCGCTGCTGGTCATACGAGCAAGGGGTCCGCGCCACCACCACTTTGGTGACGCCGAATACCGGAGCCGCACCACGTCCGCGGCTGCTGGTCCAGGTGCGGGAGGAACTGCGCTACCGGCACTACAGATCTGTACACCATAAATACTTACATTTTATTTGCAAATAATTTCTTCAAGTTTAATTTTTCATGCTGCTCGATGGAATAGGAGGAAGAATGAGGCTGTGTGTT
Source organism: Jeongeupia wiesaeckerbachi (assembly GCF_050916355.1). Taxonomy (GTDB): domain Bacteria; phylum Pseudomonadota; class Gammaproteobacteria; order Burkholderiales; family Chitinibacteraceae; genus Jeongeupia; species Jeongeupia wiesaeckerbachi. The sequence goes on along the minus strand of NZ_CP136946.1, from coordinate 2,270,347 downwards.
TTCTGATCGATCTGGCCATCGAGCGCGACACACCGGCGTCGATGTCGAATCAAGCTTTGCTGTTTCGCTACAAGGTGGCGTTGCAGCTTGAGCTGCGTATGGCTGGACGACTGCGAGCGGACGAAGCAACCAGTGCATCGTCCAGCGGGGCTCGGCGTGACCGTACACACGCCGCTGAGCTTACCGGTCGGTGAGGCTGGGCCTGATCGCGGCGAGGCCTGCATGACGCCGCACAGGCTCAGTAGGACGAAAAAAAACCCATCCAGTAAGACGGTGACGTCTACTTGGATGGGTTCCAGGTGCACGGCGCAGCAGGCGCCGCGACCGTCCGGATCAGGGGGCGGCGGTGCCGTTGGTTTCCGGTGCTTCGACCACGGCGGCGAACACGTTCTGCTCGGGATCGAACTGGTACAGCGCGCCTTGCTGGATATCGAAGTACCAGCCGATCAGCGCCAGCTCGCCGGCTTGGACGCGCTCGGACACGAAGGGGAACGACATCAGGTTGTCGAGCGAGACGATGATGGCCGCCAGCTCGCACGCACGCACCTGGGCTTCCGGGCTCTTGTGCTCAAGCTCGGCCAGCACCTGCTGACGGGCCGGGTCGGCAATGCGTACCCAAGGGCCGATGAAGTCGGTTTCGCTCGACGCATCCGCGCCGGCCATCAGCGCACCGATACCGCCGCAGGCCGAATGCCCCATGACCACGATCTGCCGCACCTTGAGGCTCCTGACCGCGTATTCGATCGCCGCCGACACGCCGTGATACTGGCCGCCGGTTTCGAACGGTGGCACCAGATTGGCGACGTTGCGCACGACGAACAGGTCGCCCGGGTCGCAATCGGTCAGGATCGCCGGATCGACGCGCGAATCGGAACAGCCGATCAGCAAGGTCTTGGGCTTCTGCCGACGCTTGAGGCTTTCGAAGAGCTTGGTGTCTTCGCCGAAGTACTTGTGCTGGAAGCGGCGGAAACCGCCGATGAACTTTTCGATGTCTTTCATGCCCAGTAGATTCCTGAAAGGCCTCGCGCCGGTATGGCGCGCTGCAATATATGCCAAACATCCCGGTAGGGGATTCTACCTGTTGCGGCAAGAGATCGCCTTTTGACTATTGTAAGCACTCGACATGATTCGAAGCCCGGCGCTACATTGTGGCGACGACGAGCATCATCTTGTTCTGTTTTTTCGAACCACCAGTTGCATATTTTTAGCTATCTCTCGATAAGCCTACGGCAATACTATTTGCTGCAGGTCAATAAATCTGAATAAGGATTCCTCATGTCCCGAGACCGTTACGACCCGCTGCAGATGTCGCTGCACTGGCTGATGGCGCTGCTGATCTTCTCGGCCTTTGGTCTGATCTGGTACTTCAACAGCCTCGAACTCGGCCCGCACACGTTCAAGCTCAAGTTCCAGGTCATTGCCTGGCACAAGTGGGCCGGCATCAGCGTGATGTTCCTGCTGATCCTGCGGCTGGCATGGCGGCTCGGTCGCGGCGCCCCTGCGCCATTGCCGAACCAGCCGGCCTGGCAGCTCAAGGCGGCCACCGGCATTCATCACCTGCTTTATCTGCTGATGTTCGCCCTGCCCTGTATCGGCTGGCTGATGAGCTCGGCCAAGGGCTATTCGGTCGTGCTGTTCGGCGAATGGCCGCTGCCCGATCTTGTCGGCAAGAATGAAGCGCTCGGCGAGACGCTGGCGACGATTCACTACTACGTCGGCTATACGTTGCTGGCTGCCGTCGTGCTGCATGCCGCAGCGGCCATCAAGCATCACCTGATCGATCGCGACGCAACGCTGTCGCGCATGTTGCCCTGGGGCCGCTGATCCGCCCCTTTTCTAAACCAGTGAAGAGCGGTTAACAAAATCCAGCATCGCGGTGCTGGCAAGGCGTGCGAAGCGCAGACAGTACAAACAAGTACGGCAAGCACAACGCAGCCAGCAGGATTTTGTTAACCGCTCTGAGGAGAACACGATGACCCGTTTTCGTACCACGCTGATCGCCGCGACGCTGGCCGCCGCCGCGATCATCCCGGCCCAGGCCGCGCAGACGCTGAACGCCGGCAAGAGCCAGATCGGCTTCACCTTCAAGCAGATGAACACGCCGGCCGACGGCAGCTTCAAGCGCTTCGCCGCCAACGTCGACTTCGATCCGGCCAAGCCCGAAGCGACCAAGGCCGAATTCAGCGTCGACCTGACCAGCATCGACACCGGCAGCCCCGATGGCGATAGCGAGGCCAAGAAGAAAGCCTGGTTCAACACCGCCGCCACCCCGAAGGCGACGTTCACCGCCAAGAGCGTCAAGTCGCTCGGCAACGGCAAGTTCGAAGCGCGTGGCCCGCTCACGATCAAGGGCGTGAGCCGCGACGTCGTCTCGACCTTCACCGCCAAGCAAAACGGTGCCGACCTGCAGCTCGACGGTAGCTTCCCGCTGCTGCGCCTGCAGTACAAGCTCGGCGACGGCGACTGGGCCGACACCGGCGCGGTGGCCGACGAAGTGCTGGTCAAGTACCGCTTCGTACTGAACGGCAAGGCCGGCAAGTAAGCATGCAGCTGGACCAGATCGCCTTCGGCATTACCGACTGGGACACGGTCGAAGAAACCGTGCACCCGGGCGCTGCCGGCGAGGCCCGCTGGCGTACGCGCCAGTTCGGCAACGTCCGCGTGCGCCGCGTCAGCTATACGCCGGGCTATCTGGCCGATCACTGGTGCAGCAAGGGCCACATCCTGCTGTGCCTCGCCGGCGAGCTCGACACCGAACTCGCCGACGGCCGCCGCTACACGCTCCTGCCCGGCATGAGCTACCAGGTGGCCGACAACGCCGAACCGCACCGCTCGTCCACCCGGACCGGTGCCACCCTTTTCATCGTCGATTGACCCTGGAGTAAATACCCATGAAAAAATTGATCCTCGCCGCTGCCCTCGCCACCGTTGCCTCGGCTGCTTTCGCCGCGCCGGAAACCTATGCGATCGATCCGTCGCACACCGCGGCGCATTTCTCGATCAACCACATCGGCTTCTCGACCCAGCAAGGCACGTTCGACAAGACCAGCGGCAGCATCGTGCTGGATGCCGAAAAGAAAACCGGCAGCGTCGACATCAGCATCGACACCGCCAGCCTCGACACCGGCTGGGACGCGCGTGACAAGCACCTGAAGGGCGAAGACTTCTTCAACGTCGAGAAGTACCCGACCGCGACGTTCAAGTCCAAGGCCTTCAAGTTCGACGGCGACAAGCTGGTATCCGTCGATGGTGATTTCACCCTGCTCGGCGTGACCAAGCCGCTGTCGCTGGCCGTGAGCGACTTCAAGTGCGGCCAACACCCGATGATGAAGAAGGCCTGGTGCGGTGCCGCCGCAACCGCCGTGCTCAAGCGCAGCGATTTCGGCATGAAGGCTTACCTGCCGGCCGTGGGTGATGAAGTCAAACTGACGATCCAGGTCGAAGCCGGCAAGCAATAAAACCGCCTGTCTGCCCACCTGCAAAAACCCGCGCCCGCCGCGGGTTTTTGCTTTTCCGGCCCCCTGCTCGACCGATGGCGCTGCCTACACTGTAAGCACATGGGCCAGCGACAAGTTTTCACGGTGCAGCGAAAAACACGCGCGTACGAGCCCTGTATGGGACCAGGAGGTCATCATGAGCACAGGCACGCACACCCCCATCGTCTGTTTGGCCCTGCTGGCCGGGTTCTGGCTGTCGTCGGCGCAGGCCGGCTACAACGGCCCCGGCAGTGAAGCCACCGACATCGACACCGCCGCCGCCGCGCTGCAGGCCCCCGACAAGACGTCGGTCAGCCTCGAAGGCTATATCCTGCGCAAACTCAAGGGCGATCGCTACGAGTTCCGCGACAAGAGCGGCGCCATCGGCGTCGATATCGACGAAGAACAGTGGCCGAAAGAAGCCGTCAACGATCGCACCAAGGTCCGCGTGATCGGCGACATCGACCGGGCCCTCAGCTGCATCGGCGTTTCGGTGCAATCGCTCGAAATCGTCGCCGCCGACACCGATGCACCGGTCAAATCTGCACCGCAGAAGACCACCTCGGCCAAGAAGCCCGCCGTCGTCGCCAAGAAGACCAAGACCGGCAACTGAACCGCCGTCCCGGCGGCCTGTATCGCAGGCCGCCGCCGACTAGCGCCCGGCGAGCCAGCGACCGATCCGCTCGTCCGCCGCCAGCGCATCCAGCCACCAACGCAAGGCCCGGCCCGCGCCGCTGGTTCGCCACGCGGCATACAGCCGGACCGGTGGCTTGATCTCCTCGACCGCCAGATGCACCAGTCGGCCATCGGCCAGATACGGTGCCGCAACGCAGCGCGGCAAGTAACCGCAGCCGAGCCCCGCCAGCTGGATATCGAGCTTGGAGGCCAGATCCGGCACCGTCAGCGTCTGCTGCCCCGACAGGATGCCGACGGTGCGCGGCAACTGGTGCCGCGAGCTGTCGGCGATCGCGCAGGAACGGTGTTGCTGAATCTGCATCGGCTTCAGCGGTTCGGGCAAAGCGGCGAGCGGATGCTGCGGCGCGACGGCGAAAATGAACTCGCAATCACCCAGGTAATGCGTTGCGTAACCGCCGCCGTGCGCGCCTTCGAGCGGCGTGCCAATGATGATGTCGGCGCGGTGGTCGCCCAATGCCTCCCAGCCACCGCCGAGCGTTTCGCGCGAAAAACGCAGCCGCGTGCCCGAATCGAGTGCATCGAATTCGGCAATCCACGGGTGCAGCAGCGACATCGGCATCAGCGCGTCGATGGCGATGTTCAGCTCGGTTTCCCAGCCGGTTGCCACCCGCTTGACCCGGCATTCGAGATCGCCGGCCGCACGCAACAGGTGCCGGCCTTCCTCGAGCAGGGTTTCGCCGGCCGGCGTCAGCCGCGCACGATGGCCGCTGCGGTCGAACAGCTGCACATCCAGCTCGTCCTCCAGCTTCTTGACCATATAGGTGACCGCCGACGGCACCCGGTGCACCGCTTCGGCCGCGGCGGCAAAGCTGCCCTTGCGCGCGATCGCGTCGATGATTTCCAGCGATTCGAGATTCAGCCTGAGCATTGCCGACATCCATTCATAAATTAGAACAAGATGAGCATATATTTCCGCTATCACCACATCAAGTCAAGGAATAGCATGGCATTACTAGTTCAATGACGATGAAGGAGATCAATATGATCAAGCTGCGCAAAGCCAACGAACGCGGTCATGCCAACCACGGCTGGCTGGATTCGTGGCATAGCTTCTCGTTTGCCGGCTACTACGATCCTGCCCACGTGCAATTCGGTGCGTTGCGCGTCATCAACGACGACCGCATCGCCCCCGGCATGGGCTTCGGCACGCACCCGCACAACAATATGGAAATCATCAGCTACGTGCTCGAGGGCGAGCTGGCGCACAAGGACAGCATGGGCAACGGTTCGGTGATCCGTGCCGGCAGCGTCCAGCGCATGAGCGCCGGCACCGGCGTGGCGCATTCGGAATTCAACCCGTCCAAGCAGCACGCGGCGCACCTGCTGCAGATCTGGCTCATCCCGGACCGTCAGGACGTGGCGCCGTCGTACGAGGAAAGCTACTTCGACGTGGCGGAAAAGCGCGGCAAGCTGCGGCTGGTTGCCAGCGGTGACGGCGCCGACGGTTCGGTGACGATCAATCAGGATGCGCGGCTGTACAGCGGCCTGTTCGACGCCGGCGAAACGGCAACGCTGGCGCTGGCTGCAGGCCGACGCGCCTACGTTCACGTCGCGCGCGGCCAGGTCGCGGTGAACGGCGTTGCGCTCGAAGCCGGCGATGCGCTGCTGCTCAACGACGAGGCCGCCCTGCACGTCGGCAACGGCCAACAGGCCGAGGTGCTGGTGTTCGACTTGGCCTAAGGCCGCACGCGGGGTGAGACCGTTGCCCCGCGTACGTCGGCGGTCGCCGGCAAGCTGCCCGGACCATACCCGCAGGTCTGGCCGTGCGTTCCACGCTGGGCGATGCCGTCAGAGCGCCTTGACCACCCACTTGAGTCCGTCGTCATCCGGGTGCGGCTTGACCTCGAAACCGAGCGACTTCATGAATGACAGCATGGTCTTGTTGCTTGTCAGCACCTCGCCCTCGACCACCGACAGGCGCATGTCGCGCGCGGCGTCGAACAATGCGTTCATCAAGCGGTTGCCCAGCCCCTTGCCCTGCCAGGCGTCGTCGATGACGATGGCGAACTCACAGCTGTCGAGGTCCAGATTCACCGCAAAGCGCGCCACCGCGACGATCGCTTCGCCACCGCCCGATTCGACCGCCGCCACCAGCGCCATTTCACGGGCGTAATCGATCTGCGTAAACCGTGCCAGCTGGATCTGCGGCAACGATTTCAGCGTGCTCATATAGCGGTTGTAGCGGGTCTCTTCCGACAGATGGCCGACGAAGGCCATGATCAGCTCGGCATCTTCGGGCCGGATCGGCCGGATCGTCACCGGCATGCCGTTCTTCAACTGCGCGACCTGCACAAGGTGTGACGGATACGGGTGGATCGCCATATGGCCATAGCGACGCGCGTCGGCTGCGACCGGCGCGACGATGACCCGGGCGTCGACGGCGATCACGCCGTTTTCATCGACGACCAGCGGATTGATGTCGAGATGCTGGATCTGCGGCAACTCGCAGACCATTTCGGAGACCCGCAGCAGCACGCCCTTGATGGCCTCGAGGTCGGCCTCGGGCTGGTTGCGGAAGGTCTCGAGCATTTTCTTGACCCTGGTGCGGCGGATCAGGTTCTCGGCCAGGTATTCGTTCAGCGGCGGCAGCGCCACGGCGACGTCGTTGAACACCTCGACAGCGATGCCGCCGGCGCCAAAGGTGATGACCGGGCCGAACGCCCGGTCGTGGGCGACGCCGACCATCAGCTCGCGGGCATTCTTCTTGCCGTGCATCGGCTGCACCGTCAGCCCCCTGAGCTGATCGCCGAGCCGATCGCGCGCGCGCGCGAGCATCTTGTTCGCCTCCGAAGCAACCTGCACCAGGCTGGTCAGGCTCAGCGCCACGCCGTCGACGTCGGTCTTGTGCAGCACGCCTTCGGCGTCGATTTTCAGCGCCACCGGCAAACCCATGCCCATCGCAGCGTTAACCGCCTCGTCGGCGCTGGCGGCGCGCATCGTCAGCGTTACCGGGATATTGAACGCCCGCAGGATCGCCTTCGACTCGATCTCGTCGAGCACGCTGCGGCCGCTGGCGAGTACGCCATCGATGATCATGCGCGCGGTCTCGAGGTCCGGCGCGTCCCACTCGCCCAACGGGCCTGGCGTCTGCAACAGCAGTTGCTGGTTGTGCTGCCAGGCAGCGAGCGAGTAGAACACCTCGATCGCCTGCTCGGGCGCATGAAAATAGGCGCAACCGGCCTTGGCGAGCAGCTTGCGGCTGGCTTCGACCTTCTTGCCGCCGATCCAAGCGAACAGGATCGGCTTTTCATGCGTCTTGCGCAGCGCCGCAAGCACCCGCGCCGTTTCCATATCGTCGGTGCCGGCCTGCGGGGTGAAGACCACCAGTACGCCGTCGACCTGCGGATCGTCGAGCATGATGCCCGTCACCGCCTCGAAGCGTGACGCAGGGGCATTGCCGAGGATATCGACCGGATTGTCGCGGCTGGTCTGGCCCGGAATGATGGCATCGAGCCGCGCGACGGTCTCGGGTGACAATTTGGGCAAGGGTACGTTCAGATCGCGCGCGCGGTCGACGGCCATCAGGCCGGCGCCGATGCCGTTGGTGACAATCGCCAGCCGCCGCCCCTTGACCCGATGATTGTTGGTCAGCACCCGCGCGGCGGTGAAAATCTGGTTGATCGAGCGCACCCGCAGCACGCCGGCGCGGCGCAGCGCGTTGTCGAACACGTCGTCACGGCCGATCAGCCGCTCCGAGTGGGTCCGCCCCAGTTTGACTTCGTCGTCGTAGCGGCCGACCTTGAGCACCAGTACCGGCTTCGAGCGCGCGGCGGCGCGCAGCGCCGACATCAGCGTGCGGGCGTCGTGCACGTCTTCGATATAGATCAGGATGCTCTTGGTCTTGTTGTCGGCCACGAGATAATCGAGCGTTTCGCCGACATCGACATCGGCGGCCACGCCCAGCGACACCACCGACGAAAAGCCGATCTCGTGCGACTCGGCCCAGTCGAGGATGGCCGACGCCACCGACGACGACTGCGACACCAGCGCCATGCTACCGGGCCGGATCTTGCCCAGATAATTGGCCGCGGCGAACTTGCTGACGCCACGCGCCATGCCGAACACGGTCGGCCCGATCAGCCGGATGCCGTACTGGCGCGCCCGCAGCAGAATGCGGTCGAGCAGCTTGCGGGTCTTGGCGTCGGTGCCGACGAAATCACAGCTCATGATCACAACGGCGCGGATGCCGGCCCGGCCGCATTCATCGATCACGTCGGGCAGCGTTTTCGACGGCGTGGTGATCAGCGCCAGCTCGACCGGCGCGCCGATGTCGCGCACGTGCTTGAACGCGGTAACGCCCTGCACCTTGGCGTGCCGCAGGTTCACCGGGTAGACCTTGCCGGCATAGCCCGATTCGAGCAGATTGGCAAAGACCACGGCCCCGACCGAGCCGGCGCGATCCGACGCGCCGATCACCGCCACCGAGCGCGGATCGAACAGAGGGGTCAGATAGTGTTTTTTCATGGCCCAAGCCTTTGCCGGTGATGCGTCATTCTAAGTGCAGCGTCGGCGACGCGCGCTGCGGCAGATCAAGTGCATTCTGCCATTGTCCGATCACGCCGGATGCGGCCGAAATCACCTACCGCTATAATTCTCGGGTTTTCCAATTAACCCGCATCAGGACGCAGCATGGACATCAGCAAGATCCCCGCCGGCAAGGACCTGCCGAACGACTTCAACGTCATCATCGAAATCCCGGCCAATGCACCGCCGGTCAAGTATGAATTCGACAAGGAAGCCGGCTGCATCATCGTTGACCGCTTCGTCGGCACCTCGATGTCGTACCCGATGAACTACGGCTTCGTGCCGCACACGCTGTCGCTCGACGGCGATCCGGTCGACGTGCTCGTGCACACCCCGTTCCCGCTGTCGCCGGGCATGGTCATCAAGTGCCGCGCCATCGGCGTGCTGGGCATGGAAGACGAAGCCGGCCAGGACGCGAAGGTCATCGCCGTGCCGGTCGAGAAGGTGTGTGCAATGTATGCCCACATCCAGAAGCTGGAAGACCTGCCGGAACTGCTGCTCGCGCAAGTGAAGCACTACTTCGAGCACTACAAGGATCTCGAGAAAGGCAAGTGGGTCAAGGTCACCGGCTGGGGCGACAAGGCTGCAGCACAGGCCGAGATCGTCACGAGCTTCGAGCGCGCCAACAAGGGCTGATCCATCCGCCCCGTTGCAAAAAAAGCCGGTCATTGACCGGCTTTTTTCATGCCTTGTTCGGCGCCAGAAATAATGACATGTTGTTTAAAGCCACCATTTCAATGTAATTGATTGCATTTGAAACAAATGCACACCGAACTACAGTGCTTCTCGCAAAGTTTCACAACTTTTAACAAGAACTGCCGCAGCTATTACCAAGCGGCAGTAAAAAAGTGTTCACAAAGAGAAGGAGTCGTTCATGCAATCCCGCATCCTGCGCAACCGCATTCTCCCCGCCCTGCTGCTCGCCGCCTTCGCGGCGCCGGTCATGGCTCAAGTCACCATCGGCGGCTCGATGGAATCGGACATCCTGCTCGAAGGCTCGAACGCCGACGGCTTCAAGGACAACGTCCAGCTCGACGTTGAACCGCGCATCTTCTTCCAGGGCGAAGACAAGCTCGACGGTGGTTCGAGCGTAATCTGGAAAATCTGGACCGGCGCCGAGAACTACCGCAGCGACGCAGCCCACAACAACGACAACAACTCGGGCAACGGCTCGCGCACCTGGGGCAACCGCGAAGCCTGGGGCGGCTGGAAGGGCGACTGGGGTACGCTGCGCGTCGGCAAGATCTACTCGCCGTCCTACCTCGTTCTCGACTGGCCGTACGCGGCACAGGGCGGCTCGATGCACGTTGAAGAAGTCGGCCTGCTCGGCTTCAACATCGACAACTCGATCGTCTACGACTCGCCGAACTTCAACGGCTTCAACTTCTCGGGCATGTACTCGCTGCGCACGCAGCAGAACAATGTCGACGGCGCCGGCAACGAATACTTCGCCGACCTGACCGCGGGCTACACCGGCCACAACGCCAGCGTCAACGTGGGCTACCAGCAAGCCAAGCCGCGCCTGCAAAGCGGCAATGTCAGCGACGACGCCGACAAATTCGCCTTCATCGCTGGCGGTTACACCTTCGGCGACAGCGGCTTCACCGTGCGCACCGGCTACAAGTGGTGGAACTGCTCGGCCTCGGCCGAAGCAGGCGCGGTTGGTGCGGACGGCCTGGGCGACAACGTCGGTGGCTGTAACTACTTCACCGGCCCGGAACAGCAACAGGCCTGGGTACAGGGTATCTACGCGACCGGCAAGCACAGCGTTTCGCTGGGTTACAACTACTTCTGGGGCGCGAAGGACATCAACGGCAACAAGATCGACGACAGCGACAGCCAGACCATTCTGGCGCGTTACACCTACGCACTGTCGAAGAACACCTCGGCCTACTTCGATACCCGTTTCAGCTTCAACGAAAGCAACGGCACCATCGGCGCCACCTACGGCACCTCGTACAAGCCGGGCACCGACTCGTACCGCGTGCTCATCGGCACCTGGACCGGCTTCTGATCCTGAAGCCAGCAGTCAACGCACGTTCTACGGCCCGCGCAAGCGGGCCTTTTTTTCGATTTCCCGCTCGCAAGCGCACATCAGCCCAAATCCACTTTCTCAACCAGAAAATCGAGCAAAGCGCGCACTCGCGATGGCAGATGCCCCCCTTGCCCGAGGAAGACCGCATGGACTTCCTCCAAGTCACCCGGGTTGAAGTCCTCCAGCACGGTCTGGAGCCGTCCGGCCGCGACGTCGTCCTTGACCTGAAACGCCGCGAGTCGCGCCAAGCCGACGCCTGCAAGCGCCAGGCGCCGTAGTGCTTCGCCATTGCTGACTTGCGCATTGCCGATCGTCGCCACGTTGATGGTGTGACCTTGGTCGAGCAGCGGCCATCCCTCCATCGCCCGCGCATAGTTGAAGCCCAGCCGGTTGTGCCGCTCCAGATCGACCGGATGCATTGGCATGCCTTGGCGCTCCAGGTAGGCAGGGGCGCCGACAATGACCATGCGGGTTGCGCCCAGCTTGCGCGCGAGCAAGCGTGAGCTCTTGAGCGGGCCGGCGCGCACCGCGACGTCTGCGCGTTGCTCGAGGATGTCGACCACCTCGTCGGTCAGCACGACGTCGAGCGTGATGTCCGGGTGCCTCGCCAGGAACTCGGGCACCAGCGGAAGCAGGAAATGCTCACCGAACGGCACGTTGGTGTTGACGCAAAGCCGACCGCGCGGCGCATCTTTGGTCGCGGCGCTGCGCTCCGCTTCTTCCAGGTCGGCCAACACTTTGACGCTACGCTCGTAAAACACGCAGCCCTCGGGGGTGAGCTGAATTTGCCGCGTCGAGCGGTTGAGCAAGCGCACTTCCAGCCGGCTTTCGAGCCGTCCTACCAACTTGCTGACTGCCGAAGGCGTCATGTGGAACGCCCGCGCGGCGGCGGAGAAACCTCCGAGCTCCACTACGCGGTTGAAAACCTCCATCTCCCCCGATCGGTTGACATCCAGACGCGCCATATGAAGTGAACTCACAAGTGTTGTGCCACTGAGCAGTCTATCGCATTGGTTTATTTGAATTCATGATTAATGCATGAATATCACATGAATTCACACATCTTGGACCCATGCCACTCGCCCTCTACGCGCTAACCGCCACGTCCTTCGGCATCGGTGTCACCGGCTCCAACGCTCCTTACCAACGGCAGGTTTCTCCGCGAATCTGATTGACTGAAAACAAGGACCCACCATGACAGCAAACCCTGTTGCCCGCCTTGCCATTCACCGCCCTAGCCGCTGGCTGGCGTGGCGCCATCGATTCATCGCACTCACGCTGGCGGCCTCGGTTGCCGTGCCCGCTGTCGTGAAAGCGGCCGAACCCAGCAGCTGGATCGGCAGCTGGACGGCCAGCCCACAACCGACCTGGGGATCGGACTTCGCTTTCCCGACCAATATTCCGGCCACCTTGCAAGACCAGACCATCCGGCAGGTTGCCCGCATCAGCCTGGGCGGCAAGCGTATCCGCATCGTGCTATCCAACGAATACGGTAGCCAGCCGCTGGTCATCGGTGCCGCGCATATCGCGCTGGCTGCCGCTGGATCGGCGATCGTCAGCGGAACGGATCGACCGATTACTTTCGGCGGCAAATCCTCTGCCGTCGTGCTGCCGGGCGCGCCGCTGGTGAGCGACCCAGTCGATCTGGCGGTCGCGCCCTTGGCTAGCGTAGCGGTCAGCGTCTTTCTACCGAAAGAAACAAAGGCCACCACCTTTCATTGGGATGGTCGCCAAACGGCTTATCTGGTGAAGGGCAATCAGGTCGCGGCCAAGCGCATCGATACAGACACCACCACCAGTGCGCGCATCCTCCTGAGCGGCATCCAGGTCGAAGCCACTGCAACTGCCGGCGCCGTGGTCGCGATCGGCGACTCCATCACCGACGGGAATGGTGCAACCATCGACGCCAATTCGCGCTGGCCCGATTTCCTGGCCGCGCGCCTGGCACCAAGAAACGTGGCAGTACTCAATGCCGGCATCTCTGGCGCACGCCTTCTCGGCGACCGGATGGGCGTCAATGCACCGGCACGCTTCGACCGTGACGTGTTGAGTCAACCGCAGCTCAAGACTGTCATCGTACTGCTCGGCATCAACGACATCAGTTGGCCAGGAACAGCGTTCGAGCCCAACGGCACCAGGCCTTCAGCCGACGCCCTGATCGCCGGCTATCGCCAGCTCATCACTCGCGCACATGCGCGTAGCGTTCGGGTCGTCGGCGCGACGCTGACGCCATTCGAGGGCGCATTGCCTGGCACGCCGCTGGATAACTACTACCAAACGTACAAGGACGAGTTGCGTCAGAAAATCAATGCATGGATACGCACCAGCGGCGAATTTGATGCCGTACTCGACTTCGATGCACTGCTAAAAGACCCTGCACATCCGACGCGTTTCAAGCCGGAATTCGACTCGGGCGATCATCTGCACCCAGGGGATCGCGGCAACAAGGCAATGGCTGCGGCCATCGATCTGGACGCGCTTTTCTAGGTTGATCGCGCGCACGTCTCGTCTACATCAGGAAAGGAAAGTCGCTCATGAAAATCGACCTCTCAGGCAAGACCGCCATCGTCACCGGCTCCACGGCGGGCATAGGCTATGCCATCGCGAAAGGCCTGGCGCAGGCTGGCGCCGATGTGGTGGTGAATGGCCGCACCGCAGCCGCTGTCGAGCAAGCCGTTGCCAGGCTGACCTCGGAAGTTGCACAAGCGAACATCCGCGGTGTTGCGGCCGACGTCGGCACTACCGATGGCTGCGCGGCGCTAGTGGCTGCGCAGCCATCCGCCGACATTCTGGTGAACAACGTCGGCATCTACGGGCCGCAAGACTTCTTCAAGATCCCGGATGCCGAATGGACTCGCTTCTTCGAGGTGAATGTCATGTCGGGCGTGCGCTTGTCCCGTGCCTATCTGCCAGGCATGGTGCACCGGCACTGGGGCCGCGTGTTGTTCCTGTCCTCGGAGTCGGCGCTGAACATCCCCGCCGACATGATCCACTACGGCTTCACCAAGACAGCCGGCCTTTCAATCTCGCGCGGTCTGGCCAAGCGCGTCGCCGGTACAGGCGTGACCGTCAACGCCATTCTGCCCGGCCCGACCTTGTCGGATGGCCTTGAAGCCATGCTGAAGGCAGAACAGGAGGTATCGGGCCTGTCCATGGAAGAGACCGCGGCCGCCTTCGTGATGAAGCATCGCCCCAGCTCGATCATCCAGCGCGCGGCGACCGTCGACGAGGTGGCCAATCTGGTCGTCTACATCGCCTCCCCCCAAGCTTCGGCCACGACCGGCGCGGCGCTCCGGGTAGATGGCGGGGTGGTCGAAACGATCGCTTGAGCCGTGGGCAATACTTTGCCCACGACAGTATGGCGAACCTGCCCTCACTGTTTTCATCCCTCGATATCGAGAACCAGAAGCGTGAGATCGAGGCACCGTGGCGCTTCGCCATTTGCGGTGCCTTATCGCCATCACAGCAGAACCTCGCTGCGCTCGTGCTGGCGACAGCCGTGCTCGGCTGCACTGTCTGGTCGCGGCAATCGACGCAGCGCCATGGTGCGGGTGACCCATGCACCAATCCAGACATCCGGCACCGTTTGAGTGCGCAACACCGCTTTGGCGAGCGGTCGTTGCACCATACCGGCACACCCGTTTCATCACCGTCGACCGCCGATCTGAACCAATCCATTGTAAATCAAGACACTGAAGCCTTCGGCACGGTGCTTGCTTTCGGTGCATCCCGCATAAGGCGCAGCCACCGCATGCGCCAATCCAGACCTACGGGAGCACGCAGTGACGCAATTTCAAACCAGTACCGATGTGCTGTTCATCCTGCTCGGGGCGATCATGATTCTGGCGATGCACGCCGGCTTCGCCTTCCTTGAGCTCGGCACGGTCCGCAAGAAAAACCAGGTCAACGCGCTGGTGAAGATCCTCACCGATTTCGGCGTCTCGGCCATTGCCTATTTCTTCATCGGCTACGGCATCGCCTACGGCACGCATTTCTTCGGCCCGGTGCACGAAATCGCCAAGGACAGCGGCTACGAGCTGGTGCGCTTCTTCTTCCTCTTGACCTTCGCCGCGGCCATCCCGGCCATCGTCTCCGGCGGCATCGCCGAGCGCGCCAAGTTCCACCCGCAATCGGCCGCGACCTTCCTGCTGGTCGGCTTCGTCTATCCCTTCTTCGAAGGAATGATGTGGAACAACAACTTCGGCGTACAGGACTGGTTCAAGGCCGCCTTCGGCGCGCCATTCCATGACTTTGCCGGCTCGGTCGTCGTTCACGCCGTCGGCGGCTGGATCGCACTGCCGGCGGTGCTGCTGCTCGGCGCGCGCCGTGGCCGCTACAACAAGGACGGCGGCGTCGCCGCGCATCCGCCGTCGAGCATTCCGTTTCTGGCGCTCGGCGCGTGGATCCTTATCGTCGGCTGGTTCGGCTTCAACGTGATGAGCGCGCAAAAGATCGCCGGCATCTCGGGCCTCGTCGCGATCAACTCGCTGATGGCTATGGTCGGCGGCACGCTAACCGCAATGTGGGCCGGCAAGAACGACCCCGGCTTCATCCACAACGGCCCGCTTGCCGGCCTCGTCGCCGTCTGCGCCGGCTCGGACGTGATGCACCCGCTCGGTGCGCTGGTCGTCGGCGGCGTCGCCGGCGCCGGTTTCGTCTGGCTGTTCACCGTGGTGCAGAACCGCTGGAAGATCGATGACGTGCTCGGCGTGTGGCCGCTGCACGGCATCTGCGGCGCCTGGGGCGGCATCGCCGCCGGCCTGTTCGGCCTCGAAGCCCTCGGCGGCGCCGGCGGTGTCAGCTTTGTCGCCCAGCTGGTCGGCACACTGATGGGCTGCAGCATCGCCTTCGTCGGCGGCTTCATCGTTTACGGCGCGCTGAAGAAAACCGTCGGCCTGCGCCTGAGCGACGAGGAAGAATTCAACGGCGCCGACCTGTCGCTCCACAAAATCAGCGCAAGCCCGGAGCGGGAATCGAGCTGGTAAGCCGAACAGGATGGCCAGGGCAGCGCAAACAACTTGCCGGCGCTGCACCGAGGCCGCCGGCAACGGCCGGCTAGTCGAGGATGGCCTCCGCCTCGATCTCGATCAGCCATTCGGGCAAGGACAGCCCGCTGACGATGATCCATGACGACGGCGGCGGATCGGCCGGGAAGCGCTGCCGCAATGCCTGGGCAATGACGTCCTGTTCGTCCCGGGCGGCTTCGCAGATATAGATCCGCAACATGATCACCTGTTGCAGCCTGGCGCCCGCCGCCGCCAGCACGCGCTCGATATTGTCGAAGGCCGCTTCGGTCTGTACCTGCAAACCGGGCCCGACAGTCCGCTCGTTCGCGTCGACGCCGACCTGACCGGACAGCAGCATCCGGCGCTGCCCGCTGACGATCGCAGCCTGGCTGAAGCCGTATTGCTGCGTGTCGAATACGCTATCGGGATTGAGGACGGTTTTGGGCATGATCGACTCCTGGTCTGCGTGTCGCCGCGGTTTGCAACGGATGATGGGGGGGCTTGCCTACGCCCCCGGAGCATGACCGTGCAGCAACGCGCGAGTTCACCGGGCCGATCCCGCACCAGATCTGCCGAGCCGGAAAAACCCGTCACACCGGCAATTTGCGTCACCTTGCTGTCCGTTCCGGCTCGGGCACCGCAGGTAGCCCGACCACCAGGGAAACGCAATGCCGGACGAACGGATATGCAGGCGGAATTATGGAAGTCTGGCTACATTGATCACGAGAGTGCGAATGTCCAAGCACCCCCTTTACACCGTTCAGTTTTGAAACCCTGAAACGACTGGAGTGCTGATCATGTCTGAATACAAAAGCCCTACACTTGGTGAATATGTCGCATCAACGCAGAAATGGCGAGAAGCATTGGAAATCCCCAACTGGATAGATTTCGATGGCCAAGTCGAAGCAGCCAATGAGGCGCTGGAAGACTTTAAAATGTCCAAGCCTGATAAATACAAGGAACTCCTTGAAGATGGCGAGCCGTGGATTGCCAGAGAAGCGCAACGGCGTCGCGATGCAGCCCCCGACCCGGAATTGATTAAAGCCATTCGACAGCAACTGAGTAGCATCAAGCTGGGAACCTACCTCAGGGCGACCGGCAAGTACGGAAATGCCATCAATCCGACCATAGAGCAAGGCGAACTGAAAAGCGTTGATTTCGACAAGGGAATCCTTGTTTTGCACAGCACGGTATACGGAAACGATATTTCGGTGCAAATCGACAAGATCATTTCAATTGACGACACCCACACAGGTTCAGGCGCTTCGGGACCCGCACAAACACCGGACTTAAGGCAAGTCGGTTCGGACTGGTATCGTGGAGATCAAAAAGTATAATGGCAAAACAAATACGGCGCCTTGCGTCGTATTTGTTGCGATCACCAGCAAGCAGACATAAATTAAAAATCAAACGCAATATTCAAGTGGTTTTCAATTCCGTGAACCAGCCTGTTAAAACGCGTGGCTCGGCGCCATGAAGCCAAATCGTTGTCTTGGCCGATCATTCAGCGTCCCCCTTCGTCAATCCCGATCACCTTGAGCCTTGCGAAGCTGCTTTGCTGCGGGAAGCATTGCCGGATCCGCCCGCTCGTCGCCCCGCCCTTCATGCCGATCTTCAGCCCACTGCGCTTGCTCGGTGAATCCACCCACTTCCAGCACCGGATGCCTGCATGACCATGTTGCGCCATCTTCTGCATGTTCTTCGATACACCTGGGCAGCACCCTGCTCCGCCGTAGGTTTGCTGCTGGCGGCGCCGGCCCTGCTGCTGGGTGGCAAGGCGCGGTGTCATTTCGGGATACTGGAAATTGCCTTGCCGGGCACCGAAGCCATGCGCCGTCGTTTGGGCGCGATCACCTTCGGCCATGTGGTGCTCGGCGGCAGCGAGGAGACACTGGCGCAACTCCGCAGCCATGAGCTGGAGCACGTGCGGCAATATGAGCGCTGGGGCGTCGTATTCTTTCTGGCGTATCCGGCGTCCAGCCTTGTCCAGTTGTGCCGGGGCCGTCACCCTTACTGGTCCAACCATTTTGAGGTGCAGGCACGCGCGCGTTGCGCACAGGGTGCGGCCGGGCCGAGCGATGCGCCCAAGACCGGCGGGGCGACACCGCCGCGACCTTAGCCCGGATATAAACAGCACCATTTTCTCAAGCACTCAGGACTTCACCCATGCGCGGCAGCTGCCTTTGCAAATCCATCGAATATGAAGTGGACCAGCTCGACACCGAGATCGAGCATTGCGCCTGCCATACCTGCCGCAAGGCGCACGCGGCGGCCTTCAATACGGCGGCAGGCGTCAAGCAGGCGCATTTCCGCTGGCTGAAAGGTGCCGAACTGTTGAAACACTACGAATCATCGCCCGGCAAGAAACGCTACTTTTGCTCCAATTGCGGCAGCCATCTGGTCGCGCAGAAGGAAGGCAAGGCACATCTGGTGCTTCGGGTCGCGACGCTGGACGACGATCCGGGGCAGTTGCCGGTACAACGGATCTGGGCTTCGCACGCCGTTCCCTGGCTTGCCTACGACTCAGACATCGATAGCCATGCCGAATGGCAGCCCGGGCATCAATAAGACACCAGCTCCAATTTCTGCTTAGCGCCCCCTTTCGGAGCCATGACGCATGCCGCATTCCCACCCGCCGCAAGCCCATCCCCTCAATGGCCAATGCCTGTGCGGCGCGGTGCGTTATACCGTGGCCGATGAGTTCGTCTATGCGCTCAACTGCCATTGCTCACAATGCCGCCGCGCAACCGGTTCGGCCTTCAAATCGTTTGCCGGCATTGAACGCGACAAATTGGCGATTACACAGGGCGTAGACCGGCTGCTGATCTATGGCGAAGCGCTGGCGCACGATGTGCGCTGCGGCTGCTGCGGCTCGTTGCTGTACTCGCTGGTGCGCGATGGCGCCTTCGTGCATGTAACACTGGGCACGCTGGCCGATGCGCCCGGCATTCGCCCGTCGGCGCATCTATTCGTCGGCTCGAAAGCGCCTTGGTTCACGATCACCGACGATCTGCCGCAACACCAGGAATTCGGCTGAATCCACGCCTGGCGATGACCCGGATCGTTGGCGCGACACGCTGCCGATCACCTGCCTGACCGGACCTCGCGACAGCCCGTCCGCCCCCCCCCCCCCCGGTTCGAACATCGCCCGGGCGACCGGCCACTTCAAACCGCCAGCCACAGTGCGTCCCCGGCGCATCGCGTGCCTGCCCAATGGCGAGCGCTCCGATTGCCGCAATGGCGGCTGCACATCGTCCCGCTGTTATGCAGGCCACACCTCGGCCCGCCCATCAGGCGTAAATATTGCCGCGACAGCCTGCGCCGTGACGAATTACCAGCCAACGGCGGTAATTGGTCATTGAATTGCAGCCATAAAGTTGCAGTTTGCAACAATGTTACCGGTTTCCCTGAATGCGTATTCCAGACTTTGTCATTAGGCTCCGGCCGGCAAATCTAAATAGATAAACGAAATTCTGGAGGACGCATGTCCAAGCTCAAACATATGCCGATGTGGCAAAAAATCCTGATCGCTTTGGCACTGGGTGTCTGCGCCGGCCTGCTCTTGGGCGATTACGCCAAGATGCTCAAACCGCTGGGCGATATCTTCCTGTCGCTGATCCGCATGACAGTGCAGCCGGTCATCTTCGTATCGCTGGTCTGCGGCATCCTGTCCTTGCAGGACCTGTCCAAAATGGGTCGGATCGCCGGCAAGACCCTGCTGGTGTTCGCGTTGACGATGGCCTGCGCCGCGGCAATCGCGATGGGACTGGCCACGCTGTTCGGTATCGGCAACGGTTTGAATCACCTGATCAGCGCCGCCGCACCGGTCGCCGGCAAGACGGTGTCGTTCACCGACACCATTGTCGCGATCTTCCCGTCCAACGTGTTCTATTCGCTCGCCAATGGCGACGTGCTGCCGGTGATCGTGTTCGCGATCTTCTTCGGCCTGGCGATCAACTTCTCCGGCGAAGCGGGCGAGCCGGTGGCGCGCTTCTTCAACGCGCTCAATGAAGTCGTCTTCAAGCTGATCCTGCTGGTGCTGTCGTTCGCGCCGATCGGCGTGTTCGCGCTTATGGCCTACGTGACCGCCGACAACGGCTTCGCCATTCTGGGCGAGCTCGCTTCGCTGGTCGGCGTGATCTACCTCTCCTGCTTCATCATGATGTTCGGCGTCTACTCGCTGATCCTGCGCGCCATCGGCCTCAATCCGCTGCGCTTCATCCGCAAGATGCTGCCGGTGCAGCTGTTCGCCTACTCGACCGCGTCGTCGAATGCGACGATTCCGCTGAATATCGAAACCGCCGAACACCAGCTGGGCGTGAAGAACTCGATCGCCTCCTTCGTGCTGCCGCTGGGCGCCACGGTGAACATGAACGGCCTGTCGACCTATCTGGGCGCCGTTGCCGTGTTTGCCGCCAATGCCTACGGCGTGCACCTGAGCCTGAGCCAGATGCTGATGGTGATCCTGACGACGACGCTGTCGGCGATCGGCGCCGCCGGCGTGCCGGGCACCGGACTGATCGTGATGAGCCTGGTGCTGGCCTCGGTCGGCCTGCCGCTCGAAGTCATCGCGGTCATCGCCGCGGTCGACCGCATCATCGACATGATGAACACCGTGACCAATATCTCCGGCGACACGCTGGCGTCGGTCGTGGTCGCGCGCAGCGAGGGCGATCTGGATCGCAAGGTCTACGACGCCGTCGCCACCGAGTAAACGGCGTCGCGCAGTCACCAGGGCAGACCACGGTCTGCCCTTTTTTATGGCCGTGATGCGGGGCACGCCGCCTGCTGGACCGCATGCCGATGTTTCTGGATACCCGGCAGTTCTTGGTCTACCTGAATAAGGGAAGAGCACGCCCTCGCCGGCGCAACACCCCGCCCCGGCCTGCCGGCTGCCTCGCCCCGATCCGCAGGAGAGGACTCATGTCCGAAAAGATTGCCGTTGCCCTGATCGAACACGCCATCCGGCCCATCGTCTATCTGCTGCTCGGCGCGGCCTTCATCGTGTGGCTGTTTTACGTGAGGGGGCCGCTGCTCGATATTCTGGGGCGCGGCGACACGACGGTCAGGGGCCCGGGCTTCGAGGTGTCGCTGCGGATGCAGGCCAAGGAGGGAGACCTGTCAGACGAGCTTGCCGCGCTGCAGACACTGAACGACACCCAGCTGCAGCTCTTTCTGGTGATTGCGCGGCAACGCGGTCCGATCCAGTACAACGGCGAAGAAGTCACCGAGGAAAACCTGAACCGGCTGAAGGACGCGGGCCTGATCGTGGACGTCCGCAGAACGGATCAGGGCGCCTTCCAGTGGAGCGTCTCCGAGAAGGGATACCGGCTGCACAACATCATCTTCAGGCAGGTCATCCGGTCGATCAAGCGCACGCCGGCCACTTAGCGCCCGGACTCAAGCCCCGTCGCGCGGGCCGGCTCGCCGTCGCGCGATTGAAACACAGCGCTGCTACCCTCGCCGGCTTCTACCGTCCGGGGGCCGCCAGCATGCCGCACACCGTCTACAGCAAAACCGCCCAGGGTCAGGCCGACATCGACGCGCGCAGCCTCGGTTTGTCGGCCCGGGCGCGACGGCTGCTGATCCTGATCGACGGTCGACGCACGCTGGCCGAGATCGCCACGGTGCTCGGCCACGCCGAGCTGGCGCCGCTGCTGGCCGAGCTGCAAGCGCGGGCATGCATCACCGCAGCGGGGGCGCTAACCGTTCCCGACGCCGCGCCGCAGCCTTCGGCGCCTTCCGCGCCACCGGCATCACCCACTCCGACCCAGCGTCCCCAGCCGATCGACGCCGTCGATCCGATCCGCATCATCAAGGCCAAGGCGCTGATGACCGAAAGCGCACAGACCTTCCTCGGGCTGATGGCGCGCGGGCTGATCAGCGAAATCGAGGCCGTATCGGACACACCGGCACTGAAAAACGCCATCGCCCGCTGGAATATGGCGCTACGCGAATCGCGCAAGGCCGGGCCGTACGCCGACGAGTTCGTCCAGGCGGCCAAGGTGCTCACCGGGCTGTAGGCCGCGCCGGCGGCGTTTCGCCCGTCTTGCTGGCAGCTGCTTTGCGTCTGCCCGGCCCCTCCCGCCCGCACGGCCACACCGACACGCTTCGGCCACGGGCCGAGCATGTTTATACTGGCGGTCGACCACAGGGCTGCGCGCCCGTACCAATCAGGAGATCTGCCGGATGTTTGCCCGACTTCGCTCGCCCCTTGCGGCGCTGACCGCTGCACTCTGTTCCGCTGCGTTGCTGGCGCCGCTGCCCGCACTGGCCACCAAGCCGACCAAGGCCGACGCTTTTCCACGCGCGGTGCTGTGGAAGATCGAGAAATCCGGCGTCAAGAAGCCGTCGTACCTGTTCGGCACCGCCCACGTCAGCGATCCGAAGGTGACGCAACTGTCGCCGCAAGTGCAGAAGGCGTTCGATGACGCCGACACGGTGACCACCGAAGTCCGTATCGATTACAACGGCATGCTGGACTTCGCCAAGCGCGTGCTGATGCCCGAGGGCGAATCGCTCGCCAGCCAGATCGATGCCAAGCACTATCAGAAGCTGCTGCCCGAACTCGCCGCGCGCGATTATCCGGAAGTCGCCGCCAAGCGCATGAAGCCGTGGGCCGCGGCGATGCTGCTGATGGTGCCGAAGAAGAAAGCCGGCGATCTGCCGCTCGACCTGATGCTGGCGAAAATGGCGATCGAGGGCGGCAAGCAGTACACCGGCCTCGAAACGATTTCCGAGCAGGCGTCGGTATTCGAAACGATTCCGGCCGACAAGCAGAAGACGCTGCTGTACGCGCTGATCGACCAGCAGCCCGATGTCGATACCTACTACAAGAAACTGATTGCGCTGTACGTGCAACGCGACGTCGACGGCATCGTCCGCTTCGCCGATCAGGACGAAGTAACGCTGCCGGCGGCCGATCAGGCCTACTTCAACGACTGGAAGCAAAAGACGCTGATCGACGACCGCAACGACCGGATGACCGAGCGCATGCAGGCGCAGCTGGCCCAGGGCGGCAGCTTCATCGCCGTCGGCGCATTGCACCTGCCGGGCAAGACCGGCCTCGTCGCCCAACTGAAAAAGCAGGGCTACACGCTGACCCCGATCGACGATCGCAAGCGCAAGTAGTAGTCTCTGGCAGCACAACACCATGGAAAGCCGGCTCGCCGGCTTTCCGCGTTTTGGAGAATGACGATGCAATACCGCACCCTGCCCGGCACCGATCTGAAGGTCTCGTCGATCTGCCTCGGCACGATGACCTTCGGCGAGCAGAACAGCGAGCGCGACGCGCACGAACAGCTCGACGCCGCCCGCGCGGCAGGCATCAACTTCATCGACGCCGCCGAAATGTATCCGGTGCCGGCCAAGGCCGCGACGCAGGGGCGCACCGAGGAATACGTCGGCAGCTGGCTGGTGAAGCAGCCGCGCGACCAGCTCATCGTTGCAACCAAGGTCGCCGGCCCGAATCGCGGCATGGACTGGATTCGTGGCGGCCCGCAACTGAACGCCGCGCAAATTGTCGCCGCCTGCGACGCCTCGCTGGCACGCCTCCAGACCGACTACATCGACCTGTATCAGGTGCACTGGCCGGCACGCGCGGTGCCGATGTTCGGCAGCAGCCAGTACGACCCGGCCGATGAAAAACCCGACATGCCGGAGATCGACGAACAGCTCGAAGCGCTGTCCCGGCTTGTCGCCGCCGGCAAGGTGCGCTACCTCGGCACGTCGAACGAAACCGCCTGGGGCGTGGCGAAGTGGGGCTCGGTCGCCGACGCCGCCGGCCTGCCGCGGATCAAGACGATCCAGAACGTCTACAACCTGATCAACCGGACCTTCGAGGCCGGGCTGGTCGAAGCTTGCCACCGCGAACAGGTCTCGCTGCTGGTCTACAGCCCGCTGGCCTTTGGCCTGCTGTCGGGCAAATACATTGCCGATCACCCGCTGGACGGCCGGCTGACCCGCTTCCCGGCCTTCGGCTCGCGTTACCGCAAGCCCTTCGTCGACGATGCCGTCGCCGCCTACGCCCAGCTGGCGCTCGAACACGGCCTGAGTCCGGCCCAACTGGCGCTGGCCTTCGTCCATAGCCGCTGGTTCGTCGCCAGCACCATCATCGGCGCGACGACGCTGGCGCAGCTGAGCGAAAACATCGGCGGCAGCGAAATCGTGTTGTCGGCGGAACTCGAAGCCGGCATCGAAAAGCTATACCGTCAATATCACAGCCCCGCCCTGTAGTCGCGAGCAGCAAAACCCTGAAGCGGCGTTGCACGCGCTCCCTGTACTGTTGCGACCGCAGGGAGTCCCCTTGAGGGACGCGTCGTGCGCCTTGCCAGCACCGCTGCGCTGGGTTTTGCCGCTCGCTCAGTAAAGGACTCTCAAATCATGCGTGCCCAAGCCGAAGCCCTCCGCGACGACATCGTCGCGATCCGTCGCGACATTCACCAGCATCCGGAGCTGGGCTATCGCGAGACGCGCACCGCGCAAAGGGTGATCGCCCAGCTGGTCGCGCTCGGCCTGCCCTACCGCGGCGGGATTGCCGGCACCGGCGTCGTCGCCGAGCTGAAGAAAGGCGACGGCCCGATCGTCATCATCCGCGCCGACATGGATGCGCTGCCGATCACCGAGGACACCGGCCTGCCCTACGCGTCGACGACGCCCGGCGTGATGCACGCCTGCGGCCACGATACCCACGTCGCGATGGGGCTGGGTGCCGCCCGGCTGCTGCTCGACGCCGACTTCGCCGGCACCGTGCGCTTCGTGTTCCAGCCGGCCGAGGAAGGCTGTTACGACGATCCGAACGGCTGGTCCGGCGGACAGCGTATGGTCAAGGAGGGCGTACACGTCGGCGCCAGCGCCGCGATCGCGCTGCATCAGGTCCCGGTGATGCCGACCGGCAAGATCTCGATCCGCGACGGCGCGGTGATGGCCGCCAGCGACGAGGTCGAGATCGTCGTTCACGGCCGCGCCGCGCACGCCGGCGTGTCGCCGCAGGCCGGCATCGACGCCATCGTCATCGCAGCGCAGATCGTCACCACGCTGCAGACCGTCGTCGCGCGCAATGTCGGCCCGACCGACACCGCCGTCGTCAGCATCGGCACCATCCACGGCGGCTCGGCGACCAATATCGTCGCCGATTCGGTGCGGCTGACCGGCACGATCCGCACGCTGGACATGGCCACCCGTGCCCATGTGCATGCCCGTATCGCCGCGATCTGCGAACACACTGCCGCGATGCACGGCACCACGATCGATTGCCGGATCGCCAATGGCTATCCGGTGACGATGAACGATGCCGGCATCGCTGCCATCGCCCGCAACTCGGCGCGACAGGTGCTCGGCGACGACGCCTTGTTCGAGCTGCCGCCACTGATGGGCGGCGAGGATTTCTCGTTCACCGCGCAGGCCGTGCCGTCGTGCTTCGCACTGCTCGGCACGCAGGGGCCGGAGCGCAGCCCGTACTCGCTGCACAGCCCGAAAATGATCGTCGACGAAACCGCGCTACCGCTCGGCGCCGCCTGGCTGGCGCAGACCGCGCTCGACCTGCTGGCGCATTTCGCCGCCCCGCGCTGACTCAGCGGCCAACGTCCGGCACCGAGGCGAATCCGATCGCGATCCGGTTCCACAGATTGATCATGCCGATCAGGACCGTCAGTTTCACCTGCTCTTCGGCGCTGAATTCGGCCTGCAAGGCCGCGTAGTCGGCGTCGCGCGCATGGATCGGCGCGCCACGCGTCAGCGCCTCGGTCCAGCCCAGCGCAGCGCGTTCACGCCCGGTGTACAGCGGCGCCTCCCGCCAGGCATCGAGCAGGTACAAGCGCTCCTCGCGCTCGCCGGCGGCGCGCGCATCGGTCGTGTGCATATGAATGCAGTAGGCGCAGCCGTTGAGCTGCGATGCGCGCACCTTGACCAGCTCGATCAGCGAATGCTCAAGACCGCATTGCTTCACCTGCGCCTCGAGATCGAGCACGGCCTGCATCAGCTGCGGCGCCGCCGCAAACGGATTCAATCGGGGAGTCATCATCACCTCTGAGTCTGTCCGGACGAGCGCGTCATGCATCGAAGCGGTAGTCGAAATCATAAAAATGCCGGCCACCTTCAATGCGGATCGCCAGCGTCCCGCAGAGGCCGCTCAGCTCGCCGGTCCCCGAATCGGGCACGACCGACACCGACAGCTGCGGCGTGCCACGCGTCATCGTGCCGCTGTGTTGCAGCGTGAAACCACCGGCGCGGCCGGCCAGCGTGCCGCTGACCCGCTCGATCGCCACATAGCCCGCCGAACCCTGCACCGCCGTACCGGCCGACAGCATCTCGCCGACGCTGGTCGCGACCAGATCTCCGCTAAAGCGCTTGTCGATCGCCCGCCGCCCCAGCGTGCCATCGGCCGCGTCGTGCAATGCCAGCGCGTGCAGGTCGACTTCGAACGTACCGCTTGCCTTCATGTCCATCCTCCCCGGTATGTGGCCGGCGGCGCCGGCCGGTGCATCAATCGTCGCCGTCGAACAGTTCGCCGGCTTTTTCCAGAATCGCATCGACGCTCGCATCGATCAGCGGCGACATGTAATCCGACACCTTGTCCATCAGCGCCTCGCCGGTATCGGCGGCGACCTTGCTCGCCACCTTCTTGATCGCCGCCTTGAAAATGCCCCTGAGCGAGGTATCCGGTGCGCCGGCGGCGACGAGCGCAAGGCGCAGCGACTCCTTGTCGGCGTCGGCGACCGATGCTTCGGCCAGCGCCGAGATCGCATCAAGGCCGAGCTTGACGATGCTCGGCGAGAACGAGCCGTCCGACAGATAGCCCAGCTGCTTCACCTTGGCACGCAAATGGTCGGACACCAGCGGGTTCTCGACCTCGAGCACGAAGGCCTCGCCTTCTTTCTGGATCAGCGGCTTTTTCAGCAGCGCCTTCACCTTGGCATCCAGCTCGGCCTCGGACGAGCGCCGCAGCTCGCGTGCGTAGATCAGCCCGCGCGCCTTGGCCCGCGTCACGCGCAGCTTGCTCACCAGCTCGTACAGCTCCGGATCGGCGTCGATCGCACCGATCTTGGCAAGTGCGTTCAGGAACAGCAGCTCGACCTCCTGCTTGGGCAAGGCGCTGAAGGCCGGGTTCAGGTACCCCGCCAGCAAGTCGCGCAATGCTCCGCGTACGGTCGCGTCATCCACCGCGTCGATGTATTTCCCTGGCTCCATGCTTGCTCCGTCGTATGCGCTGTCGGCCAGCGCCATGTCTGAATAACCGGATTCACCGGTTTAGCCAATTGTCATGACAGCAAAACGACATTATTGATCGGACTGAAGACAGTTTCAGCCCCCAACCCGCAGCCGTCGCCCACGTGTGCATACTGCCCGCGGAGCTGAGCGCCTCGCCGGCTATACTGCCGGGCTTGCAACGAACCGGAGCCCTGCCATGTCGACCCTTCCCGCCTGTCCGCAATGCGCGATGGAGAACACCTACCCGGACGGCGACAACTACGTCTGCGCCGATTGCGGCCACGAGTGGCACCCGCAGGCGGCCACGACCGACGACGAGGCCCGCGTGGTGCGCGATGCCAACGGCACGGTGCTGCACGATGGCGATGCGGTGGTGCTGATCAAGGATCTGAAGGTCAAGGGTTCGTCGATCACGCTCAAGCAGGGCAGCAAGGTCAAAAGCATCCGCCTCGTCGGCAGCGGCGATCACGAAGTCGACTGCAAGCTGGATGCCGGCCAGTTCATGCTCAAGGCCTGTTTCCTGAAAAAAGCCTGAACGCCGTTCACGCTCATTTCACGCCCATGAAAAAACGCACATCCGTGGATGTGCGTTTTTTGTTGTGTCGCCGCCGCGTGATCAGAGCCGGAAACGGGCGACCGAGTTTTTCAGCTCGGCCGACAGCGCCTCGAGCTGCTGCACATTGCGGTTGGCGGCGGCGACCGAATCGGCCGACGATTCGACCATATTGGCGATGCGTTCGACATTGCTGGCAACGCTGGCACTGGCCACGCTCTGCTCGGCCGTGGCGTTGGCCACGTCGCGGATCTTCGCCAGCGTCGACGCCGAACCGATGCTGATTTCGCGCAGCGCCTCGGCAGCCTTGCCGGCCATCTCGACGCCGCGCGCCACCTGCGGCTTCACCGCATTCATGCTGCTCACCACCGAATCGGTATCGGTCTGGATCGCCTGCGTCATCGTGGCGATTTCACCGGTGGCCTGCGTGGTGCGCTCGGCCAGCTTGCGCACTTCGTCCGCCACCACCGCAAAACCGCGCCCCTGCTCGCCGGCGCGCGCCGCCTCGATCGCCGCGTTCAAGGCCAGCAAATTGGTCTGATCGGCGATGTCCTTGATGACCCGGGCGATGCCGTCGATTTCACGCGAACGCTCGTCGAGGCCGGCAATCAGCGTCGACGCATCGTCGATCTGCGTCGACACGCGCTGGATATCGGACGACGCGTTGTTGACCAGCGATTCGCCCTGCGTCGCCAGCTCGGTCGAGCGCGATGAATTGCTTTCGGTTTCACGGGCGCTCTCGGAAATCTGGTCGACGCTGACCGACATCTGCTCGATCGCCGCCGCCGTGGCCGCCGTCGCATCCGACGATTGCCGCGCGGCCTGATTGATCTGCGTCATCTGCCCGGACAGGCTCGCGGCCGCCTGACCAAGGCCGCTGGCACCCTGCTGGATGCCTTCGATCATCTGCCGCAGGCTGGCCTGCATCGTCGCGACCGCGCCGAGCAGGCTGTCCGGCGCAACCTTGCCGTCGATACGGCGGCTCAGATCACCGGCGGCGATGGCCTGGGCGACCTCGGTCGCGTAGTCGGGTTCACCGCCGAGCCGGACATAGATGCGGCGCGACATCATCACCGCCACGGCAATGACCACCGCCAGCACGATCAGGCCGATCACCAGGAAGGTCATCGCGTAATGCCAGTACGCACGATCGATGTCGTCGGTGAAGGCGCCGAAGCCGACAATCCAGTTCCAGTCGGCCACCTTGATCACGCCGTTGATTTTCTGCACCTGGACATCGCTGCCCGGCCGTTTGGTGACGATGTCGGTAAAGCCGAAATCGCCTTTCGACAGCACTTCAAGATAGGCCTGATGCGTTGTGCGACCGTCGGGCAGCTTACTGCCTTCGTAGACCTTGCCGACCCGTTTCTTGTCCGGGTGCACCAGCATCATCGCATCCATGCTGCGGATGAAGATGTAATCGTCGCCCTTCGCCAGACCAGCCGCGGCCTCGATCGCGCGCGCCTGCGCCTCCTCGCGACTGAGTTTCCCGCTCTGCTCGAGCTTCTGGAACGACTGGACCTGATTGGCCGCCATCTCAAGCAGCAGGCGGATTTCAGCGCGGCGCTCCTGCAACATGCTGGCGCGTATGGTTTGCAGGGCATAGCCCGCGATGATGACAAGGCCGACGACCGCACAAACGACGATCAGCCCCAGACGGGTGGACAGTTTCATGACTTGTAGCTCCGGCGCCCCCCTGCGAGGCGAAATGACATGGTTTGGTCCGCTTGTAGCGGACCGCGTATCACATTAGTAATTTGTAATTTTCTAACTTACAAACGGATTATAACCACGTCCGTACTCCACCGATGGCGTCATCAGGCGGGCCGGAACCGCCCGGCGCCTGGCGCAGCACCTTGCTATAAAAACACGACGGCCATGCCGACAACATAGGGAACATCCATGATCCATCGCGCCAGCTGCCACTGCGGCCGCATCGTTCTTGAGGTTGACGGCGACATCGGCGCCGTCATCAGCTGCAACTGTTCGATCTGCCAGCGCCGCGGCCACCTGCTGTGGTTCGTGCCGCGCAGCAGCGCCAGGCTGCTGACGCCGGAGGACGACCTCAGCACCTACACCTTCAACAAACACGTGATCAAGCATCATTTCTGCCCGAGCTGTGGCTGCGCGCCGTTTGGCGAGGGCGTCGACCCGGCCGGCAACGCCGTGGCCGCGATCAATGTCCGCTGTATCGAGGACATCGACCTCGCCAGCCTGAAAATCCATCCGCACGACGGCCGCAGCAAGTAAGCCGCCATCACGCAAAAACGCCCCGCATTGCGGGGCGTTTCTTATCGGCGCGACGCGGTCAGCAGACGCCCAGATCCTCCCATGGCCGCGCACTGCCGCTGTTGGCATCCGGACGCTCGCCCTGCGTCCACCACTTGGCGCGGTAGTTGTGACCGTTGTAGCTGACGGTTTCGCCGGCCACATACGCCGCCGCACTCACCCAAGCCGCCGCGCACATCTGTGCCGGTAACGGCGCCGCCAGCGCGGCAACCTGGGTGCCGCCGCGCAGGCTGGCAATCGGCTGCCCCGCGGCGGCAATCGCCTTGATTTCGTCGAAGCTCAGCGCCCTGGTCCACACCGCGACATCGTCAAACCCCAGGGTAAAGCGCTCGGCCGGGGTGCGGCTGTAGTAGTCGCCGCGGCCATCCTCGTTCAACGCCCAGCGGCCATAGCTCGGCACGATGTTGCCGGTGACATTGCTGAAGCCGACCACGGTTTCGCGGACATCGGTCGCCGCCTGGCTGGCGTAGCAACGCATCGTTTTCGCGCTCTTGTCGACGCAGATCGCCACATAGCACCAGCTGTCGAGCGGCATCGCCAGATAGCCGTCGGCGCGGTTGAGGCCGTCGCCGACGTTGAACTTGAAGCGGCCATCGCCGGAGCCGCCGATCGAGAAGCCGGCGTTCCTGCCGGTTGCCCAGTCCTTGTTGGCGACGATGCTGGTCATGTTCGTGCCCATGCCCGACGGCATCCTCACCCAGAAACCCAGCGTGAACGCGTTGTTCGCCGCGCTGACGTCGTAAGGCAGGAAGGCAGCCGCCGCCTGCAATGCATCGAGCCGGATGCCGTTGCCGTATTGCGACGCCGGGTAGGTCGCCGGGCCGGTGACGGTCGCCGTGCTGCCGGCCACCTCGTCGCTGCCGTCGGCGTCGAAGCGGTGGTAGTGCGCCAGCCCGGTCAGCAGCGGCGCGCCCCATGGCGACGGAACCGGCGTCGGCGCGGGGTTCAGGCTGTCGATCGGCTGGCTGGCCGCGGCGATCGCCTGGATGTCGGCGGCGGACAGCACGCGGTTCCACACGGCCAGATCGTCGAATTCAAGCAGATAGCGCTCGGTCGGGTAGCGGCTGTAGTAGTCGCCGCGGCCATCCTCGTTCAGCGCCCAGCGGCCGTAGCTCGGGACGATGTTGCCGGTGACGTTGCTGTAGCTCACCGTCGTTGTCGACACCGTGCCGGCGGCGTTGCTGGCGTAGCAGATCAGCTTCTTGGCGGCGGCATCCAGCGTGATCGCGACGTAAATCCAGCTGCCGGTGACCATGGCGATATAGCCATCGGCGCGGTTTTTGCCGTCGCCGATATTGAACTTGAAGCGGCCGTCGGCGGTGGTGCCGATCGAAATGCCGCTGTTCTTGCCGGTGGCCCAGTCCTTATTGGTCGCGACACTGGTTTCGGTCGTCATGCCGGCGGGCATCTTCACCCAGAAACCGAGCGTGAAGCTCGCAGGGCCCGCGCTCATGTCAAACGGCAAATAGGCCGCCGCAGCCTGCTTGGCGTCGAGCTTGAGCGCGGTGCCGAACTTGCCGCCGGTATCAAACGCAACCGGGCCGACCGTGCTCAGCGTCGCGCTGCCGACTTCGTCACCGCCGGCGTTTTCGAAGCGGTAGTAGTGGCTCATGCCGGTCAGCAGCGCGGCGGTAAAACCGGCGCCCGGTGCCGGCGTCGGGCTTGGCGCCGGCGTTGGCGTCGGGCTCACGCCGGCAATCGCGATCCGCCCCGGGAAGGTCATGCTGTTGCCGCCCTCGATATGGCCGCAGTATTCGTAGACGAAGGTGTTGCCGGCATCGCCGGCGATCAGCAGCATGAAGTCGTACCAGTTGCTGCGCGTAGCCAGATTGAAGCTCACGCTCGCATTGGCGGCGACGGGCTGCGGCGTGCGCTGGCCGGCGAGATAGTCGTCGACATTGACGGTGATCGCCACCGGCGCGCGGTTCTGGATCGTTACGCTGACGATGCCGCCGGCCGGGTTCGGCACCACGCTCACCTGCGGATACGCCCCGCCCTGCCACGCCGTCGGCAGCACGTTGCCGGCAAAACGGCGGTAGAAGCTGTTCGGGCCGTGCACGGCCAGATCGAACTTGCCGGATGCGACCGTGCTGGCATCGAACACCTGGGTCTGCGCGCTGCTGCCGACGGTGGCAAACACCGGCGCAAACGTCAGCGCGCCGTAGCCGTGAATATCGAACGCTGCGCCCTGCGTGCCGCCGTTGCTCAGCGTCAGCGTGATCTTCTTCGTCGCCGGATCGACCGACGCATCGACATTCGGCTGCACCGCCACCGGCCGCAACGGCCGCGCGCCACCGTTTTCGATGCTCGGCGCGGCAACCTCGCCGTTCGGCTTTGCCGCCGGCAGGTTGGCGCAGGCAAACGCAGCGTCGCTGGCCAGCGTCGCGGTGTTCGGCAGCGTCGACGGGAAGCCGTAACCGCTGGCGGCAAAGTCGAAACCGTCCATCAGATCGCCGCAGACGCTACGGCGCCACGCGCTGATGTTCGGTTCCTGCACGCCGGTGAAGCGTTCGAGGAAACGCAGCGTCGAGGTATGGTCGCTGGTCTGGCTGTGCACCCAACCGCCGACACTCCACGGCGAGATCAGCCAGGTCGGAATCCGGTGGCCGAGGCCGAGCGGATAGCCGCCGCTCCACTCGTTGGTCGTGCCCGCCGGCGGAATCGGCGGCACGACATGGTCGAAGATGCCGCCGTTTTCGTCATAGGTGTAGATGAACACCGTCTTGGCCCACACCGCCGGATTGCTGGCGAGTGCGTCGAGGAAGACCTTGGCGTAATCGCCGCCGCCGTTCGGGCTGTGGTTCGGGTGCTCGGACAACGCCGCCGGGGCGATGATCCAGCTCACCGCCGGCAAGGCGTCATTGGCGACATCCTGCGCGAACTGGGTACGGGCAAAGCGCGTCATCCCGCGCTTGTAGAGATTCGACGTCGTCGGCGCGTTCTTGAAATTGGCGAACCACGCCAGCGCGTTGTCGTCGTAATTGTCGGCCTCCTGGTACATCTTCCACGAGATGCCGGCCGCTTCGAGCCGTTCGGCATAGGTCGTCCACGTGAAGGCCTTGGATTCGTCGTTGTTCATCGACGCGCCATTGGCCCACAGCCCGGCGCCGTTGCTGCCCGACATCAGGAACAGCCGGTTCGGATTGGTGCTGGTGTCGGCCGAACAGAAATAGTGGTCGCAGGTGGTGAAGGCGTCGGACAGCGCGAAGTGGAACGGGATGTCGGCGCGGCTGTAGTACGCCATGCCGTAGTTGCCCTTGTTGGGGATCCACTTGTCCATGGCGCCGCCGTTGAACGCCTGCCGGCCGGTCGCCCAGTCGTGGGTGACGTCGACCATGCACTGGCCGTTGGTGGTGGCGCTGTTGAGCCGGAACGGCCAGATCGCCGTACCGGTGGCGCTCTTCTGCGCAAATACACTGCTGCCGTCGGGCAGGCGCAACGGATGCGGATCGCTGTAGCCGCGCACGCCGTTCAGCGTACCGAGGTAATGGTCGAACGAGCGGTTTTCCTGGCTCAGGATCACCACGTGCGCAACCGACGCCAGACTGCCGCCCGACGGCGTACCGGCGGCCAGCACTTTCTGCAGACTCAGCGGCAGCGCACTCAGCGCCGCACCCATACCACCGTATTTGAGGAAATTGCGACGATTCATCTCTCTCTCCGTTGTTGTGTGGCCCCCTCTCGCGGGGGGCAGCGCACTGTGCACGGCGAATATGAATCGCAGCTTTCCGGTGGGTGAATTTGTCACGACATCTAGATGACATGGGGAAACCCGCCGCACGACGGATGCTGACGGCACTACAATCGGTGCATTGCGGGCGCTGCCCGGCCATGGCTCCCGGAGCTTGCTTCATGCTGCAAACGATCACCGCCTTCCTCGGCAATATCCTGCTGGTTGTCGCCGCGCTGATGCCCATCCTCAATCCGCCGGGGCACGCGCCGATCTTCCTGTCGATGACGACGGCGTACAACGAACGGGAAAAAGCCATCCTCGCCCGCCGGGTCGGCATCTACAGTTTCGTGCTGATTCTGGCGAGCATGTTCACCGGCAGCTATGTGCTCGGCTTCTTCGAAGTCTCGCTGCCCATCGTCCGCGTCGCCGGCGGCCTGCTCGTTGCCGCGGCCGGCTGGAAGCTGTTGTCGGAGGAAGGCAAGAGCAGCAACCGCAAGTTGGAGGAACAGGCCGTGGCGCTGGAACACAGCAACGAGGAGCTGCGCTCGCGCGCCTTCTACCCGCTGACCTTCCCGATCACCGTCGGCCCCGGCACCATCACCGTCGCGATCACCCTCGGCGCCGGCCTCAAGGGCCCGGGCCTCTTGCACCGGCTGGACATGCCGATCGCCAGCATCATCGCCACCGCGCTGGTCGCCTATTCGCTGTACTTCTGCTACCGCTACGCCGAAAAGATCATGCGGTTGCTGGGCAGCACCGGCACCATCGTCTTCCTGCGGCTGTCGGCCTTCATCCTGTTCTGCCTCGGCGTGCAGATCGTCTGGGATGGCGCCAGCGCCCTGCTCGCCGATTTCGTCGCGCATTCGGTGCCGGGCCTGCTCAAGCGCTGATCCGGCCCCATGGCACGGCTTGGCGCGCACTCGCAGCCGATGCCCACACCGCCTTGCACCTCCACGATGCCGTCAACCCGGGGCGCGCTAAGGCCCAGTGCGTGCGCGGCTTCCACCCCGGCCTCGGCGCGATCGACCGACGGATTGAACAGCTTCAACACCCGAATATCCCCCCAGGAGAACACCTGGGCGGTTCGACCGGTTCCGACTAAGCGCGCTTCGCGAAAATCCTGCTGTATTGGCGTGTTGGACACCTTGTGCGGCGCAATGTTTTAACTTGAAGTTGAACAGTCTCGCGGACTTTATGTGCAAGATCCGCTCAAACAATGCGTTGGAGCAAATACGTTCAGGACAGCTCGGGCAACAGATGCGCCCGCCAAAGAGCGCCCTCGAATCGCGCGTTGAAGAACCCGAAATGGCCAATGCGCGTCGTGCCGATGTCTTGCGGCGAAATACGCTTCATTGTCCTTGGCGCCTGCTCGTAGAACCCGTGCAGCGAAGCGGTATTGCGGGCGGACATCAATTCATCATCGGTGAACGACAACGAAGTCATGGGCGTGATGACGGCCGCAAAACTTTCCCGAGCCGCAGGGCCTTCCGCGCCAACGGCATATGCCGGGTTGAGGCACCAGCGCCGCCACTGCATCATCACGCCCCGGGGCAAATCACCGACCTTGCGAAGCCGTTTCCCCGGGAAATAGCCGAAGAGCCGCGTAGCCAGTGGCGCTACGACATACCATAACCACCAGACTTTCCACTTGAGGCCAGGCGCGTTTTCGATCCAGTAACCACTCCCGCTGGCAATGGTGATGATCTTGGCGATACGGCCAAGATCAGCAACAAAACCGGGAATCTGGCCACCGAGGCTGTGGCCCAGCCAGTAAAGCGGCATGCTGGGCGCCAAGGCGGAAGTGGCATTGATCATCGCGTCGCAATCAAAGCGCGCCCAGTCGACAATATCAAGGTCGAGTTTTCGTATGTCACCATTGTTCGATAAACCTGTGCCGGCGTAGTCGAACGTCGCAACCAGATAGCCTTGCGCGGCGAGCCACGTCGCCAACGGCGCGTAGTAGCCCTGGTTCACGCCCATTGCCGGAACAATCAGCACCGCAGCCCTCGGATCACTATCCGGACGAAAGAACGCAGCCTGAATGGTGCAGCCATTCTTGGCCATGACGGTTTGTCGCTTGATGACGGTCATATCGGTTCCGATAGGAAAGAGTCAGGAGAATTCATGCGCCAAAACATCTTAATTAACCAGCATATTTAAGCCAGCCCGGATTGAATAAAACATTAGTGTGTTGTATTTATTTTGATCATTTCCATACTGAACAAAGGCCATCTTTGACGTTGAGCAACGGGAAAAGGTGACAAAACCGATCTGGTGGATTCTTCATTGTCGATACACATCTTTGAAGCGCAGCATATCAAACAACTTCTCTTCCTGACGGCCGGGGAAGCCGCAGCGATCCACAAAGGGCTCGGCGTCTTTGAAAGTGCCAAACAAACGATCCCACCAAGTTATATCTCCAAAGTTATATCTGTGCACGCCCAATTGATGATGAATAGCATGGTGCTCTGGTCGTTGAATGAACCACCCTAGCCACCGTGGCGTTCGAATGTTTGAGTGATAGAAATACTCCCCGACAGCACCAAAGAGCGATGTCCAGGCGCCAGCTTCAGCCGTACCGCCGAAGACGCAATAGATCAATAATCCCGTGAGGATGGAGTCGGCCGCGATCTCGATCGGGTGTTTGTAGAACGACGTAAGCAGTTCAATCCGTGACGGGCTATGGTGCACCTGATGGAATATGAGCCAGAATCCATTTGCGTGGCGGAGTCGATGCCACCAATAGAACACAAACGTCCCGACTACCCAGTAAAAAGCGCCCTCGGCAATTGGGTTTGACCAACCCCCAAGCTGGAACAGCGCATGACTTCGAAAAAAACGGTTCCATACCAGCCCACCAACGCCGATCAGAACAAGCTACAACACATTCATCAACGTCGCTCGGACATACCAACCAGGCGATGACGGAAGCGCCCGACCAGGACGAACTCGCTCCCACACGAAGAACGTCAACGTTGCGTAAACGATTAAAGTAGCCGGAAGAAATTGCTCTTGGTATGGCATCTATTGGGCCTCGCAATCATGGGTATCTATATGCCTAACATAGCGCCCAACGCCCTAAGGGTCGAGGTTGAGCGCCGTGTTAGATGCCATCAAGCCCTCGCCTTTTGGATTGATCAAGCCACTTTTCAATTTTTTCTCGATCTTGAGCGCTACATGCTCCTGAATTGGACATTGCAGAAGCAATACGAGCTTGGGCTGCTCCGTGCAAGAAAGATACAAAAGCAACCTGCTTGTCACCGAATCCCCTATCACGTGCACCTTTGGTGAGAGCGGCATAATTGGACTGCCAGTCAAGACTGCACCATTCGGCAAGACCTGAAACTTCACCAGCATCGAAAGAACGCGTGATGACTGCTTTTGGAATTGGGACTGTAGTTCGTTCCCTCTCTGAGGCTGGCTGGGCAAACTGACCATTGGAAAGCTTTGCTTTTCCCCAGAAGTTCTGGAGCACGAGAGAAACAAACTCTTCTCGTTGCGGTTCCGACAAAATTCCAGCGTGCGAAGCACCGCAAAGGAAGGCGAGCAGGAGTGGCAAAACGAGATTACGCATCAAGTGGCACCTAACGTTGAAAGCACGCTGCCGCCGGCGTTGCGCTGCAGCGGAGGGAACCCAAAGCGCAGCGTTGGGCGGTCAGGTTGACTGAAGGATCAGGTTTTCGTTGTGGCAAGTACACTTGAGTCATTTAACAAAGGCCCCAAGTGAATGTACGCTTTTCGTGCACCTGAGCTAAGAGCGAGTTCTTTGAATATGCGCTCTTCGATTTGCGACAAACCACCATCGACCATTTCAAGAGGGTGAATGACAGCCACTGGGATTTTATAAAAACGACGCGCCGTTACACGCGAAACAAGCTCTTTGATCGTTTTATCGGCATTTGTGAAATTTCCGACCAATAATCGATTGGAGCTGAATTCTGACGTTGCAGTGGCTTGTTCTTGAGTTTCGATGCAACGGATCGTGATCGTGTTTTTACTGATTTTTATGTAAAACGTGTCGCGAAATTTCATGGAAAACCTAACATTTTAATTAATGGGTGGACGTTAGCCCGTTCCGGTTGAAAGAAGAATTAGAGGACTCAACCAACGAGCTCCATCTGGTGAGATTCAAGACCAAGCGAGTGGCTCATGTATTGTTCTTGCTCTATTTCATTCCACGTTTTCTCAACCCAAACGCATCCATATTGGTCAATTTCATAAACGACAAGAATTTCACCAATCATTGATTGGACTTCCGAAAGCTCGTCCGCGGGCAATGACGCGAGAAGATCCGGTGATAACCGTAACAGCCGAATGCGTGAGCCCACGTGGACAGGTAAGCCGTTTCTATCAGTTGAGGAAATCATCGCCAAGAGCACTCTAACGTGGTGTATGCGCCATGGTGCATATCACAGTAGATTAAGGAATCTGCGACATATCCGATCACTCCGCCGACACGTCACGTACTTTCTAAAAGGTTACTATTTTGCTGTCTGTAAGTGTACACGGCAGCCGGTTTTGCGGTGAACAGCAGCACCGATCCTGTCGCCACAGACACAAAAAAGCCCACCATCGCGGTGGGCTTTTTGTCGGGCGAGCGGCTTACTTCGCGCCGAGCAATTGCTCGACCTGCTGGCGCGGAATCGCGCCGGAGACGATGCGGCCGTTGCCGAACACCAGCGCCGGCGTGCCGGTGATGCCGAGCGATTCGCCCAGCACCAAGTTCTTCTCGATCGGCGTCGCGCAATCGGCCTTGCCTTCGGGCAGCTTGCCGTTGTTCATGAAGTTGCTCCACGCCGCGGCCTTGTCGTCGGCACACCAGATCAGCTTGGATTTGCGTTCGGCATCCGGGTGGATGTTGAGCGGGAACAGGAAGGTATAGATGGTGACGTTATCGACACCCTTGAGACTTTCTTGTTCGAGGCGCTTGCAGAACGGGCAATCCGGGTCGGAGAACACCGCCAGCTTGCGCGCGCCGGTGCCGCGCACTTCCTTGAATGCCTGATCGAAAGGCAGCTTGTTGAAGTCGGTCTTCATCAGCTCGGCCATGCGGCGCTCGGTGACGCTTTCCTTCTTGGCCACGTCGACCATGTCGCCAACGATGACGAAATTCGCCTGTGCGTCGGTGTAGACAATCTGGCGATTGGCGATCACGACTTCGTACACGCCCTTGATCGGGCTGGCGTTCACCGCGGTGATCTCGCGGCCTTGCAGCGTCGACGCGAGCTTTTCTCGGATCTGCTTGATATCGGTCTTCGAATCGGCCTGGGCCGAACACGCGGTCAGCGCGACCATGCCGATGACGGCGAGGTTCTTGGTAAGACGGGTCAACTTCATGCGGTTTCCTTTATGGGTACAACACGCGTCAATCGCGTGGCGGCTCACGCGTCCATCGCGTGACGAATCAACTGCTGCTTGATCCAGGGGAGCGAATCGGTCAGGCCCAGCCCGGTGTTTCGCAGCGTTTTCAAGATCGGGTTGCGGTTGTTGAACAGCTTCTGCAGGCCGTCGCACGCGCCCTGCATCAGATAAATCGCTTCGCGCCGCGCCAGTGCGTAGCGGCGCAGGTTGAGGTGGTCGCCCAGCAGGCTGGCTTCGGTAGCCGTCAGCAGTCTGGCCAGTTCGGCCACGTCGCCAAAGCCGAGGTTGACGCCCTGCCCGGCCAGCGGGTGCACGGTGTGCGCCGCATCGCCGACCAGAGCCACGCCGGCACGGACCAGCTCGCGCACATGCGTCAGCCGCAGCGGAAACGCCGCCGCCGGGGTGATGCAACGCAATTCACCCAGCGCACGGCCACCGGCTGCGGCCACTCTGGCGTCGAGTTCGGCCGGCGACAAGGCCAGAAGTTCTTCCTTGCGCGCCTCGAAGCACGACCAGACGATCGAAATCCGGTTGCCGGCCAGCGGCAGCCAGGCCAGGATGCCGTCGTCGAAAAACCACTGCCGCGCGACACCGTAGTGTGGCCGTTCGCTTTCAAAGTTGGCCACCACGCCCCACTGCTCGTACGCGCGCGCCGTGCTGTCGATCCCGGCGCTGCGACGCAGCCACGAATTGGCACCATCGGCGCCAACCGCCAGCCGGGCACGCAGCACGCGGCCATCGGCGAGCGTGACGGTAACACCGTCTTCGTCATGCGCAAACGCGCTCGGCTCGGCCGGCGCCATTACGCTGACATTCGGCGCGGCCAGCGCGGTTTGCCACAGCGCCGCCTGCAGATTGCCGCTTTCGAGGATCGTCGTCAGCGCGTCGATGCCGGCGTCGAGCGCGTCGAAGGTCAGGCCGCTGCGGCCGTCGTCGCCGGTGATCTGCATTTGCGAAACCGGCTGGATGCGCGCCATATCAAGCCGCTGCCACGCGCCGATACCGCGCAGCAGCTTCTCGCTGGCGCGGCTGATCGCGTAGACGCGGTTGTCCCACTGCGCGCTTGGGGTTTCGGTCTGCGGCGTGCGGCCTTCGAGCAGCAGCACCGAATGCGCGCTCGGCGCCAGCGCGGCGGCCAGTGCGGTGCCGACAAGGCCACCGCCGATGATCAGGATATCTGCGTCGTAATGCATGGCGCAGAGTGTAGCAGGCCGGTTTGCCTGAACGAAATGCCGCATCTACGCTGATGCGTGCCTACCTGCCTGATCCTCGTCGCCTTTGTTGTCGGTGTCTGCGTCTTGCAGACCCTTTCCACGCTTCCGCCGCTCTGGCAGCCGCTGTTTGTCGCGGCAATCATGCTGGTACCGCTGCTGGGCTCGGTACGATGGCGACCGCTTGCTGCCTTGGTGCTGGCTGCCACCTTGGGCTTCGGCTACGCCGATCTGCGCGCCCAAGAGCGGCTGGCCGATCGGCTGCCGGCCGGGCTGGAGCAACGCACCGTCGTCGCCGACGGCTACATCGTCGCTCTGCCGCAGCACAGCCAGTACGGCTGGCGCTTCACTTTTGCCGTCACCGGCAGCGATCCTCCGGGGCTGCCGACGCGCGTGCAGGTCAGCAGTTACGGCGATGCTTTGCAGCCTCGCGCCGGCGAGCGCTGGCGACTGACGCTCCGGCCCAAGCGGCCGCATGGGCTGGCCAACCCCGGCGGCTTCGATCTGGAGCGCTGGTTGCTGAGTGAAAACATCGGCGCAACCGCCAGCGTCAAAGCCGCCGAACGCTTGCCCGGCCACGCATGGCAAGCCGGCGTCGACCGGCTGCGCGAGGCCCTGCGCGATCGGCTGCAGCAGCAGCTCGGCGACGCACCGTATCGCGGCGTGATCGTCGCGCTGGCCATCGGCGATCAGGGCGGCGTCCCGAAAGACCAGTGGCAACGCTTTGCCACGACCGGCGTCACCCATTTGATCAGCGTGTCGGGCCTGCACATCACGCTGTGGGCGACGCTGTTCGGTGCACTGGTCAACGCCGGCTGGCGTCGCGTACCGCGACTGGCGATGCGCGTGCCAGCGCAACGCGCCGCGCTGGTCGCCGGCGTGCTCGCGGCACTGTCTTACAGCGTGTTGTCCGGCCTGAGTGTGCCGACGCAACGGACACTGCTGATGCTGCTGGTCGCCGCGATGGGTCTCTGGCGCGGCCGCAGCACGTCGCCGCTGCTGATCTGGCTGCTGGCGCTGGCGGCCGTGGTGCTGGTCGATCCG
Source organism: Jeongeupia wiesaeckerbachi (assembly GCF_050916355.1). Taxonomy (GTDB): domain Bacteria; phylum Pseudomonadota; class Gammaproteobacteria; order Burkholderiales; family Chitinibacteraceae; genus Jeongeupia; species Jeongeupia wiesaeckerbachi. Next base: position 2,229,271 of record NZ_CP136946.1, on the reverse strand, counting down.
TTCGCCCCGCTGTCGGTCGGCTTCTGGCTCTCCTTCCTGACCGTCGGCGCGCTGCTGTACGCCGGGGCGCCGACGCTGGGCGACACGCCGCGCTGGCGCGGCTGGGTCGGTGCACAGTGGATTGCAACACTGGCGAGCTTTCCGGTGCTGGCGCTGGTATTCCAGCAATTGCCGCTGGTGTCGCCGCTGGCGAACGCGTTGGCGATTCCCCTGGTCAGCATGGTCGTCACGCCGCTGTCGCTGATCGGCGTCGTCGACCCGACCGGCACCCTGCCCTGGCTGGCCGAGCGTGCTTTCGCGCTGACCGACCGCTGGCTGCAGCTGTGCGCGCATGCGCCGGTGCTGACGCTGGCGTCGCCGCCGGCCTGGGCCTGGCTGCCGGCGGCGTTCGGTGTCGTGTTTTGGCTGTCGCCGCGCGGCCTGCCCGGACGGCTGTATGCACCGGTACTCCTGCTGCCCTTGGTCGCGCCGACGCCGGCAATGCGCGAACCGGGCACGTTCCGCGCCACCGTGATCGACGTCGGCCAGGGGCTGGCGGTCCTCGTGCAGACGCGCTCGCACACGCTGCTGTACGACACCGGCCCGCCGATGGCGACCGACCGCGCCTTGTTGCCGACGCTGCGTGCACTGGGTGTTCGCCGGCTCGATCTGCTGACCGTGTCGCACAATGACAACGATCACAGCGGCGGCGCCGAGGCCGTACTGCACGCATTCGATGTCGAGCGTGTGCATTCGACCCTGCCGGCCGAGCACCCGGCGCGCCTGCTCGGTACGCCGCATGTCGACTGCGCAGCCGGCCAGACGTGGATGTGGGATGGCGTGCGCTTCGACGTGCTCTGGCCGGCAGCCGGCATGGTCGTAACCAACGACAACGCCAGAAGCTGCACGATCCGGATCAGCACACCCGCAGGCCATGCCTTGCTGCTCGCCGGCGACCTGGGCCGCAACGAAGAACTCGAACTCGTATCGCGCGGCCTGCCGGCAACCGACCTCGTCGTCGCGCCGCATCACGGCAGCCGCTCGTCATCGTCGCAAAGCCTGATCGACGCGACGGCGCCGCAATGGGCGGTGTTTTCAGCCGGCTATCTCAACCGCTTTCATCACCCGAATCCGAGCATCGTCGAGCGTTATGCCGATGCCGGCGCAACGCTGTTGCGTACCGACGACGATGGCGCGATCACGCTCGATGTCGGCCCGCAGGTCCAGGTCGGGCGCTGGCGCGCCGCTCACCGGGCCTACTGGTCGGCCGGCGCGGGCGCCGAACTGTCACTCCCCGAGCCGCATGCCGACTGATACAGTCAGCACCTGATCCCTCAGAGCCCGCCATGCCTATCCTGACCGCGCTATACCGCTACCCGGTGAAATCGATCCACGGCGAATCGCTGACGCACAGTGCGATCGGCCCCAGCGGGCTGCCCGACGACCGTGCCTGGCTGGTCGCCGATCCCAACGGCCGTTTCATGACCGGACGCGACTGGCCACAACTGGTGCGGATCCACGCCGACGTCGGCCCCGCCACGCTGACGCTGAACGCACCGGGCATGCCGGCGCTGACCGTCGCGCGGTATGCTTTCGATCAAGCGCATCCCGCCCAGGTCTGGAAAGACGAATTCGGCGCGTGGCACGGCCCCGCCGAGGCCGACCGCTGGTTGTCCGACTACCTCGGCACCGCAGCGCGCTTGCTGTATACCGGTGCGGAAAGCCAGCGGCGCGTCAAACGCCACCCCGACCTGCCGCTGTCGTTCGCCGATCGCTATCCGCTGCTGCTGATCGGCGAAGGCTCGCGCCGGCAACTGTCCGACTGGGCCGGCCAGGATTTCTCGATGGCGCGCTTCCGGCCGAATCTGGTCGTTGACGACGCGGCGCCGTTCGCCGAGGACGGCTGGCAGCGCATCCGCATCGGCGACGTCGTATTGCGTATGGTCAAACCGTGCGAGCGCTGCGTGTTCACGACCATCGACCCCGACACCGGTGAAAAATCGGCCGATCAGGAGCCGCTGCGGACGCTAGCCAAGCGGCGCAAGGGCGAAGACGGCGTGCTGTTCGGCCAGCACATCATCGCCGAATCGTCGGGCCACATCGAAATCGGCATGCAGGTCGAAATCCTGGACTGATCCTTCGGGCCGTACGAAAAAAACCCCGGTCAAGGCCGGGGTTTTCTATGGAACCTGTCCAGCGGACAACCGCGATCAGTCGTCGGCGATCAGCACCCGGGCAATCACCGCATTGCCACAGCCCTGGTATTCGACGCTGTCGAACGACAACATCCGTGCCATCGAGATGCCGCGACCGTGCGGATCAAACGCGCGTTCGGGCGAAAACTCGAGGAAGGGTTGCCATTCGAAACCCTCGCCCTCGTCGGTGATCGTGAAGACCAGCGTGTCGACGCGTTTTTCGAACGCAACATGGACGTTGCGGCGTCGGTAATCGGCGCTGGCCAAACGCACTTCGACCTCTTCCTGCCAGCGGCCCTGCTGCAACAGCCGGGTCTTGTCGGCGTAGCTGATGCCCAGATTGCCGTGCTCGACCGCGTTGACCAGTAGCTCGGACAGGCCGACGGCCACGCGTTGCGGCTCCGGGCAGGCATTCGACAGCAGCAGGGTCAGCTGCCGTGCCTCGTCCAGCGTGCGGAAGCGGAACTCGCCGCGCTCGAGCAGCCGGTAGGTCGACGCCTGTGCTTCCAGTTGCGATTCGAGCTGGCGCTTCTCGCGGTAGAACTTGACCGCAGCGCCGACGATCGCCAGCAGCATGTCACGCTGGAACGGCTTGATCAGGTAGTAGTAGGCGCCGGCCGCCAGGCCTTCACGGACGTTCTCGGCGGCGCCGACCGCCGTCTGCATGATCACCGGAATGTGGCTGATTTCGGACTGCTTCAGTCGGGCCAGCAAGGCCATGCCGTCCATGCGCGGCATCATCCGGTCGAGCAGGATGGTGTCGAAGTCGCGATCGTGCGTCAGCAGCGACCACGCCGCTTCGCCATCCTCGGCGGTGACGACTTCGTAACCGACGTCGGTCAGGTGCTCGCCAAGGATTTCCAGATTGAACGGCTCGTCATCGACGACGAGAATGCGGGCTTCTTGCTGTGGCAATCTACTCTCCCAAAGGCGTGAGCATCGGCGGCCAGCATACCCGTCAAGCGCGGGCGCCGGCCAGATCGGCGTAGAGCGCGGTGAATTCGAGTGCCAGCTTGTGCCGCGCATCGAGGAAAGGCAGCGGGACCGCGCGCTCGTGCGATTCGCGCACCTTGACCGAGCTCGACAGCCGGGTCGGCAACAGCGGCAGGCCCTGCTCGGCCAGTTCTTCGACCATGCGCACCGGCAGGCTCGCGCGGGGCTGGTACTGGTTGACGACGATGCCTTCGATGGCCAGACCGGCATTGTGGTCGGCGCGGATCTCGTCGACGCGGCCGATCAGCGACAGCAGCGCCTGGCGCGAAAATGCATCGCAATCGAACGGGATCAGGCAGCCATCAGCGGCAATCAGCGCCGAAAGCGTGAAGAAATTCAGGGCCGGCGGCGTATCGATCCAGACTTCGTCGAAATCGTCGACCAGCTCGGCCAGCGCTTCCTTGAGCTTGTAGATCTTGTGGCGCGACTCGAGCTTGCCCTCGAGTTCGGCAATCTCCGGATCGGAGACCATGACCGATAGTCCGGCAAATGGCGTCGGATGGATGAACGCCGTGGTCGGCTTGGCGTATAAGCTGAAATTGAGCACCTGATCGAAGAAGCCGGCCAGCGTTGGCGTGGCGGATTCGAGTGCATCACCGAGCAGGTAGCGACTGGCGTTGCCCTGCGGATCGAGGTCGACGACGAGCACGCGTCGTCCGGCCTGCGCGGCGGCCGCGGCAAGGTTGACCGAGATCGTGGACTTGCCCACGCCCCCCTTCTGGTTGAACACCACCCGACGAAGCATCGTTGAATCCCGCCAAGACGCCAATTGCGTCGAGCCAAATATAGCACGCGCACGTAAGGCGAATAAGGTTCCGCCACGGGCAGTAATAATTACCGATTCAATAGTGGAAATAGTTACCGGATTAGCTTTCGCAGGGTTCGTAGACTGCACGTCGTGGTTCGGGTGTCTCGAACCGAAGTGCAAAGACCCTTTCCCTCGAAGGAGAAAAACCAAATGAAAATGAAGCATGCAGCTCTCGCCATCGCTCTGGCATTCGGCGCCGCAGGCCTTGCACAGGCAGAAGTGACCATCAGCGGTAAGGCTGACTTCGGTGTTCAAGCACGTGACACCGGCGACAGCACCCAAGGTGCCGTGAAGTACCAAGGCGAGATCGATTTCAGCGGCCGTGACAAGCTCGACAACGGCATGAACTTCATCTGGACCCTGAACCAGGAAATCAACAACATCAACGCTGGCTCGAGCTACACCGCGAACAGCCAGTGGGGCAACCGTGATGCATACGGCGGCCTGGAAGGCGACTTCGGTACCGTCCGCGTTGGTAAGTTCCGTACCGGCGTGTACGCACTGACCGATGATCTGTACGGCGATACCGGTGCTGACTGGTTCTTCTCCGACTACGGTCGCGGCATGGACCAACGTGCTGACAACATCGTCGGCTACACCAGCCCGGTGTTCGGCGGCTTCCAACTGTCGGCTGACTACATCCTCGAAAACCAAAGCACCGGTCGTTCGAGCAGCAACGGCTACGACGTCGCTGGTACCTACACCAACGGCGGCCTGAAGGTCCTCGCTGGCTACCAAGGTCGCCAAGGCTTCGACGGCACCCAAGACGTGACCGCCGGCGCTTCGTTCCAGCAAGCCGATGGTTCGTACCAGTACGGCGACAGCCTGAACGGCGGCTCGGACGATACCGACAGCCAAACCGGTTACGTTGGTGCGCAGTACAAGTTCCAGAACGGCTTCGGCATCACTGGTGGCTACAAGTACATGCAGTTCACCCCGAACACCACTGGCGCTACCTACGGTGGCACCGCGCTGAACGCGGGTGAAGACTACCATCAGAACATGTACAACCTGATGCTGTCGTACAACCAAGGCCGTAACGACGTGTACCTCGGTTACACCTACCTGGAAGACCTGAAGGGTGGCGATGCGCCGTCGGATTCGGGCGCCCAAGCGTTCTCGGCTCGTTACAACTACCACATGTCGAAGAACACCTTCGCGTACGCTGAATACCGCTACGTGAAGAACGACGCGAACTCGGCTTACAGCGCCGATGACGACCTGTACAACTACAGCGCGACCTCGGCGGGTGAAGACACCCAACGCGGTATCGTTGGCGTGCGTACCTACTTCTAATCGATCTTCGATCGTTAGAAACAGCGTCAAAAAAAACGGAGCCTTCGGGCTCCGTTTTTGCGTTGGTGCCGCTGCGGCATTAACCCTGCCTTGAAAAGGGGCATCACGCCCCCACGTTCTTCCCCACTCCGGGGTGAAGTGCGACGCGTCCGATCCGGCGCCAGCCGTACCGATCCCCGACCGTCATACGCAAGGAGAACACATGAGCAAGGAAACGCTGGGCTTTCAGGCCGAGGTCAAACAGCTGCTGCAGCTGATGATCCATTCGCTGTACTCGAACAAGGAAATCTTCCTGCGCGAGCTGATCTCGAACGCGTCGGATGCCTGCGACAAGCTGCGCTTCGAAGCAACCCAGCATGCCGATCTCTACGAAGGTGACGGCGAGCTGAACATCAAGGTGTCGTTCGACAAGGATGCGCGCACGATCAGCATCTGTGACAACGGCATCGGCATGCGCCGTGACGAAGTGGTCGCCAATATCGGTACCATCGCCCGCTCGGGCACCAAGGAATTTTTCAGCCAGCTGACCGGCGACGCCGCCAAGGATAGTCACCTGATCGGCCAGTTCGGCGTCGGCTTCTACTCGGCCTTCATCGTCGCCGACAAGGTCACGCTGACCACGCGCCGTGCTGGCGAAACCGCCGCGACGCGCTGGGAATCGATGGGCGACGGCGAATATACGCTCGAGGACGTCGAGAAGGCCGGTCGCGGCACCGAAATCGTGCTGCACCTGAAGGAAGGCGAGGACGAATTCCTCAACGACTGGCGCCTGCGCAGCGTGATCACCCGCTACTCGGACCACATCAACCTGCCGATCCTGATGGCCAAGCCCGCCGAGCACGACGACGAAGGCAAGCCCTTGCCGCCGTCGGGCGAATTCGAAGCAGTCAACCAGGCCAATGCGCTGTGGACACGCAGCAAGAGCGAGATCTCCGACGAGCAGTACAAGGATTTCTACAAGCACGTTTCGCACGACTGGGACGAGCCGCTGACGTGGAGCCACGCCCGCATCGAAGGCCGGCAGGAATACACCGAGCTGCTGTACATCCCCAAGCGCGCGCCGTTCGACCTGTACGAACGCGAACGCCGCCATGGCGTGAAGCTGTACGTGAAGCGCGTCTTCATTCTGGAAGACACCGACAAGCTGATGCCGCAATACCTGCGTTTCGTACGCGGTGTGATCGACTCGGCCAACCTGCCGCTGAACGTCTCGCGCGAAATCCTCCAGCAAAGCCGCGACGTCGATGCGATCCGCACCGGTTGCGTCAAAAAGGTGCTCGGCCTGCTCGAAGACCTGCGCGACAACCGTCCGGATGACTACACGGTATTCTGGAACGAATTCGGCAAGGTGCTGAAGGAAGGCGTCGGCGAGGACATCGCCAACAAGGACCGCCTCGCCGGCCTCGTCCGCTTCGCATCGACCGCCAACGAGGGAGACGAGCAGAACGTCAGCCTCGCCGACTACATCGGCCGGATGAAGGAAGGCCAGGACGCGATCTACTACATCACCGCCGACACCTTCGCCGCCGCACAGCACAGCCCGCACCTCGAAGTGTTCAAGAAGAAGGGCATCGAAGTCCTGCTGCTGTCGGACCGCGTCGACGAATGGTTCACGTCGAGCCTGACCGAGTACGAAGGCAAGAAGCTACAGTCGGTCGCCAAGGGCGAACTGAAGCTCGATGCCTTCGCCGACGAAGCCGAAAAGCAGCAGCAGGAAGCCGCCGAAACCGAGTTCAAGACCGTGCTCGACAAGGTCAAGACCACGCTCGACGGCCAGATCAAGGATGTGCGCGTCACCACCCGGCTGACCGACAGCCCGGCCTGCCTCGTGGTCGAAAACCACGACATGAGTGCCAACCTGGAGCGCCTGTTGAAGTCGGCCGGCCAGGACGTCGGCGGCGCCAAGCCCATCCTCGAACTGAACCCGGGTCACCCGCTGGTGCAGAAGCTCAAGACCGAGCTCGACGGCGAACGCTTCGGCGACTGGACCCACCTGCTCTACGATCAGGCACTGCTCGCCGAAGGCGGCCAGCTCGACGATCCGGCCGGCTTCGTGAAGCGGCTGAATGGCCTGATGCTGGCGATGCAGGCCTGATCGCCAGGTCAAGAAGCGGTGTCGATCTAAAAAAAGCTGCCCTCGGGCAGCTTTTTTTCATTACGCCGACCGGGTCTGGCTACGCGTCGCCAGCGTCGTTGCTGCTGCGAAACAGCGCCGCATTCAAGCCGTGCTTTTGCAGCAGCCGGTAGAACTCGGTGCGGTTGCGGTCGGCCAGCTTGGCGGCGTCGGCGACATTGCCGTCGGTCAGCTTCAACACCCGGGTCAGGTAATCGAGTTCGAAACGGCGCTTGGCCTCGGCATAACTGAGCACCTCGGCCGACGGCTGCCGCAGAGCCCGCTGCACCAGCGCCACGGGCACGATCGTCGCCGTGCACAGCGCGCAGACCTGTTCGATGGCGTTGAACAGCTGACGCACATTGCCGGGCCACGCCGCCGTCGACAGGGCTTCGAGCGCATCGGGCGCAAAGCCGTTGAGCTTCTTCGCATACTTGGCCGCCAGCCGCTGCAACAAGTGATTGGCGAGCAGCGGAATATCCTCGCGCCGCTCGGCCAGCGGCGGCAGCGTCAGCGCGACGACGTTGAGCCGGTAGTACAGATCCTCGCGGAACTCGCCGCCGGCCATGGCCGCGTCGAGATCGCGATGGGTCGCCGACAGGATGCGCACGTCGATCGGCACCGATTCGCTGCTGCCGACCGGCCGGACCGCGCGCTCCTGCAGCACGCGCAGCAGCTTGACCTGCAAGGCCAGCGGCATGTCGCCGATCTCGTCGAGAAACAGCGTGCCGCCATCGGCGGCCTGGAACAGGCCGCGATGGTGATTGACCGCGCCGGTGAATGCGCCTTTGACGTGACCGAACAGCTCGGATTCGAGCAAGGCCTCGGGAATCGCGCCGCAGTTGATCGCGACAAAGGGTTTGGCCGCGCGCGGGCTGGCCTTGTGGATCGCCCGCGCCAGCAATTCCTTGCCGGTCCCCGATTCGCCGCGGATCAGCACGCTGGCGTCGGACGCGGCGATCAGCCGGGCTTCGCCGAGCAGCTCGGTCATCACGCTCGAATGGCTGACAATTTCGCTGCGCCACGCCTCGTCGCCGGCTTCCGGCGTCGCCGCCGAGACGCTCAGCGCCTGGCGGACCTTGTCGAGCAAGACCTTGCTGTCGAACGGTTTGGTCAGATAGCCGAAAACGCCACGGCTGGTGGCGTCGACCGCGTCCGGAATCGTACCGTGCGCCGTCAGCAGGATCACCGGCAGCGCCGGCAATCTGGCATGAATTTCGCCGAACAGCGTCAGCCCATCGCCATCGGGCAGACGGACGTCGCTGATCACCAGCTGCGGCGTCGCCACCGCCAGCTGCGCCAGCGCGGCCTGCACGGTTTCGGCAGTGCTGACGCTATAGCCGGCGGCGGTCAGCCGCATCGACAGCAGGCGGAGCAGATCGACGTCGTCGTCGACCAGCAGCAGCGAAGCGCCACTCATGGCGCGGCCTTGGCAGCCGGTTTCAGCGGCAGACCGTGCTCGATCGCCTTGAGTGCGTTGAGCTTGTCGTTGAGGTCGTTGGCGCGCTTTTGCGCGTCTTTCAGTTGCTGGTTGAGCTTGTCGGCGTCGGCATCCTGGCGACGCAGATCGGCGTACTGCGCCGACAACCATTGCGCCAGCGGCCGCAAGGCCTCGGCCTGCGGGGAGGTCGCCTTCTGCACCGCATCGAGCAGGCCGATCGCCCGCGTCAGGTCGCCATTGCCACGCAACTGCGCGTAGGCCATTGCACGCTGGACTTGCGCCGTTTCACCCGGTTCGGCGCCGAGCCGGGCGATCTCGCGGTTCAGGTCGGCCGGCGCCCTCACCCGCAGCGATGCGCCATAGTCGAACAGGCCGCGCCAGTCCGGCGCAGCGATCGCGGCCGTTTCGCTGGCGATCACCTTGGCGGCCGGGGTCGACGCAACCGGCTTCGGCCTGGATTCGGGCGGGCTGACGCAGGCGCCCAGCAACAGGACAAGCAACAGTTCAGGTCGTTTCAATCGTTTCATCGGGTAATTCAATCCGGAAATGTGCGCCCTGCGCACTGGGCAGCAGGACGATGTGGCCGCCGTGGGCGGCAAGGTATTCGTTGACGATCGACAGGCCCAACCCGCTGCCACGACGGGCACCACCAGGCTGGCGTTCGCCCTGGACAAAGGGTTGGAAGATCCGCTCGACGTCGGCCTCGGCCACGCCGGGCCCCTGGTCGATGCAGTCTATCGTCGTCGTGGCATCGCGATACGCCAGCAAAAAGCGGATCCGGCCGCCATCGGGACTGAAGCGGATGGCATTCGACAGCAGGTTGCCGATCACCGCGCCCAGCCGGTCAGCGTCGCCGTGGTACGCCGGCGCCGCGCCGTCGAGTTCAACCGTCAGCGACTGCGCCTGCCAGTGCAGCCGCTGTGCCTCGATCACCGACGCAATCACCATCGATAAGTCCAGCGGCGTCCGCACGAGTTCCCGCGCGGAGAACTGCATCGAATGGAAACGCAGCAGGTCTTCGATCTGCCGCTGCAGCGCGGCGACGTTATGCGCCAGGATGTCGACGACCTCGCGCTGGCCAGTATTGAGTACGCCCGGCACCTCGTCTTCCAGCAAGGCAACGCCTTCCCTGAGCGACGCCAGCGGCGTTTTCAGCTCGTGCGAGACGTGGCTGACGAAACGGGTTTTTTCGGCATCGAGTTCGGCGAGGCGCTGGCGCAGCCAGTCGAGCTGCACGCCGAGCCGCCGCAGATCGGCCGGGCCGCGCCGGATCACGATCGGCGTATCGAGCTGGCCTTCGCCCAGCCGATGGATCGCCGATTCGATCTTCGCCAACGGCCGCGCCAGCCAGCCAGCCAGCGCCAGCGCGATCAGCGCCGCAATCCCGACGGCAACGGCGACCATGATCGCGATCGTCTTCCTTTCGTGATCGAGCTCGTCGAGCAGCGCGTCATTGCGGCGATCGAGTTCGTGGCGGCTCTCCTGCGCGATCCGCTCGTTCAGACCGTGCAACCTGGCGATATGTTCGAACAGCATGATCTGGCGGTTGCGATCATGGATGGCGTCACGCGCCAGCCCGGCGTCGACCAGACCGCCGAGCCGCGCCCAGTCCTGCAGTGCCGTGGTCAGCGCCGGCTCGCTGCCGGCATGCGCGCGCAGCCAGCGCACAGCGTCGGCTGCGTCCTGATGCGATTGCCGCGCCCGCAGCAGAAAACTGGCGTCGTCGAGCACCAGATACTGGCGCAAGCTGCGCTCGAACAGCTGTGTCCGCTCGTTCAGGCGCTCGACCGCTTCGGTCTGCCGCACCGCAGCGTCGGACAGCGAACGGCTCTGCGTGGCGGCGTGCTGCAAGGTCGACAAGGCGCGCAGCGACGTCGCGCTCAGCAGCACGGCGGTGAGCACGAAAGCCAGCAGCAGCAATTGGCGGAAAGAAGGTTTGGTCAGTGTGAACATGCCAGGCGCGGACGGGGCCATGCCCCAAGTCTAGCGCGTCATTCGCCGCGCCGGGTCGACACCGGCGCCGGCACGCGCGCGGCCAGATTGGCGTCGAGATAGCGGCGGCCATCGGCCTTGAAATCGAGAAAACGGACGCCGATGCGAAACTGCTGGAACTCGCTCGACAGCACCGTATACAGCACCCTGCTTTTCACTTCGAGAATGCGTGGCCGCTGTCCCGCGGCCATCGGCGGCACCGAAATCAGCACGGTGACCTGATCGGACACCGGCAGATTGTGGTCGGACAGCAGGCTGAAGCCGGTGCGGGACAAATCGAACACCCGCCCACGGAAAGTCTGCCGCTGGCCGGCTTCCTGGTAGACCAGCGATACGCGCCAGTTCAGCAGATAGCGGGGCTCGCCGCGCGGCGAGAACCATTCGGTATCGATCTGACTACCCTGCAGTTCGCGATGAAATCCAAGCTCGTCCGGTGTGTTCACGTCGCACTCCGTCAATCAGCATTCAATTATACAGTTGACTGTAGCTGCGCCGCGCGCGGACAACAAAAAAGCCGAAGCATGCGCTTCGGCTCTGGTTTCGATCTGAATGGTGCCGACAGTGAGACTCGAACTCACACAGCCGAAGCCACTACCCCCTCAAGATAGCGTGTCTACCAATTTCACCATGTCGGCATTCACAATCGATTTGCAGCAACTCGCGACGCTGAGGATTGGTGCGTCTTGCGAGAGACGGGAATATACGCCGCCACATACCGCCTGTCTAGCCTTGCCGCGAAAAATATCGTGGTGATGGTGGCCTTGTGCCGCAGGGCCAAATCACTATTAAATGAGCACTCGGCCTCCTCCTTCCTTCCCCATGACACATCCCTTGCATGCGCTGCTGGAACAACATGGACAAGCCCACCGCAGCCCCGTCCAGCTGATCGAACGCTTTCCGCGTATCGCCAACCGGCTGGTCGAGCTGTGGGGCAGCGACGCGATCAATGAATATCTCGAATCGCTGATGATCATGGACCGCCCCGACCGGCAGGGCTTTCCGGCCGAGATCGGCATGGAGCTGATGGTGTTCGGCAACGCCCACGACGAGATCATGCGTCGGCCCGCCGACACCGCCGGCGTCTGGGACCATGTGCGCGAAGCGGCGGTCGACGCGCTCGAGCAACGCGGGCTGCGCGTGACCGTCGGCGATTTTCACCGCAGCGTCGGCCTCAATTCGACCGAAACCCTGCAGCTATACCGCCAGGCCGGGATCAAGATCGACAGCACCGACGACAACGGCTGGACGGCGCTGATGCGCGCCAGCTTCGATGGCAGCGCCGCCTCGGCCGAGTGGCTGCTGACGCACGGCGCCAACATTCACGCCTGCGATCGCGGCGGCTATACGCCGCTGCACTGGGCTGCATTGAACGGCTACGACCCGGTCGTCGACATGCTGGTCAGCCGCGGTGCCAACGTCAATGCCGAAAGCCAGACCGGCTTCACCCCCTTGATCCAGGCCGCGAGTCGTGGCCGTCTCGTCATCGTCAAACGGCTGATCGCCGCCGGTGCCCGCGTCGGCACCAGCACGCCGGACGGCTGGACCGCCCTGCACAAGGCCGTCGCCAACCGGCATACCGATGTAGCCATCCGCTTGCTCGATCATGGCGCCGACGCCGAGGCCCGGCATCGCGATGGTGACACCCCGTACTCGATCGCGGCACAAACCGGGCAGCAGCGCCTGTGCGAACTGATGCTGTTGACACAGTCGGTACGCCAGCGTGAGCGCCGTTAGGACCACGGTCATCCCGATGGTGTAGCCTTGCACTGCCGCAGCCCGTCATCACAGAAAATCGGGCGCCGGCACCGCCAGGAACAGGAGAATACGATGGCCCAAATCTACAAGATCACCGCGCGCGCCAGCAGCGCGCTGCCCGAAACGCTGCGCAACAGCGAAGGCATCCGCCAGGCACTTGCCGCAGTGCATGAATACTTCCCGCTCGACGACGTCCAGTTGACCGACCACGATCTGGACCGGCTGTGCGAGGCCTCGCGCACGCTCGCCCGCCGCATCGCCGGTCGCGGCCACATCGATGTCGCGCTGCGCTTTACCGACCTGTGCGACATTTCCAGCGACCTGTTCAAGGAAGTGAAGGACATTCGCAAGGCGATCAAGGATCTGCTCGGCGAGTACGAAGACGAACTCGAGGAAAACTGCGTCGGCGCGCTGCGCTATGTCTCGGGCTTCCGCAACGAGATGGTCCCGGCCCTCGCGAACTCGATCCTGCTGCGCCGCTTCGCCAACTTCGTCGACGCCGTGCTGCTGGCACAGATCCGTCACTCGGACGAGAACGTCGAGATCGAGCTGCACCTGGTTGAACTGGCCAGCTAAGCGGGCACGGTTGAGCTGGCCAGCCAAGCGGGCTTAGCCGCACTGACCGACGACCGCTGGTCCACTCGGACCCAATAAAAAACCCCGCCGAAGCGGGGTTTTTTATTGGGTCGGCGACGGCAATCAGCCGACGCTGACGACGCGACCGCGACGACCGGTCGTGGTGAACGCGGCCAGCTTGACGGCCCCCGTCACGGCAACCGGGCCGGCATACTGCGTCGACGCCAGGGTCGGCTCGCTGCCGTCGGTGGTGTAGCGCAGCACGAAGCCCGGTGCTTCGACGTTGGCAATCAGCTTGCCGCCGTCGAGCTTGGCACCCGGCACCGGCACCCGGTAGCCATAGCCGCCGACGACGCCGTCCAGACGCGGCAGTTCGCGCTGGCCGAGGCGGTTGGCAAACTGGTTCCAGTCGGCGTCCATCCGCGCGTCACGCACGGCCTTGTCGGCAACGAGCGTCCAGCCCGGATCCTTCGCCCATGCCCGCTCGGCCAGCGCAATCAGGCGCGGCATCGCCAGATACTCGAGGCGGCCGGCATCACGAATGTTCTCGGCCCACAGCTCGCCCTGGATACCGAGCACGTTCTGCACGCCCTGCTCGGTCAGACGGGCACTGCCTTTGAGCGAGTCGCCGAGTTCGTGGCCGAACAGATTGACCGTCGCCGTCGTGTAGATGTCCAGCGGGCAGAAGTCGAAGGCCTTGCGGGTGTCGATGAAACCGCCCCAGTAATAGCCCGGCTCTTGCGGATCCTTCTCGTACGCCAGATCGAAGTACAGATTGGTCACATTGCACAGCACGACCTTGTAGCCGGCGTTGGCCAGCTGATAGGCAAAATCCTCCTGCCCCCAGCCCCAGATATTGTTCCAGATGTAGGGGCGGAAATTGGCATCGACGAACTTTGGATTCGGACCGTGATGGACGACGCCGTCGACGGTTTCCTTGACCAGTGCGATTTCCTCCCAGCCGCCGAAAATCAGGTCGTGCTTGTTAAGGATGTCGCGGTAGCGCGCCAGGAAATGATCCTGCAGTTCCTGGATCGTCGTCATGCCGTGTTCTTTCATGAACGCCTGACAGATCGGCGAACCTTCCCAGACGCCATGCGGCACTTCGTCGCCGCCGGTATGCAGGGTGGTCAGCGGCGCGCCGGCCTCGGCATACATCGCCTTGACGTCGACAATCACCGTCTCGATGAAGTTGTACGCACCTTCGCGGGCAATGCAGATCACGTTGTCGTGCCACAGCTGCACCGACTCGTACTCGGACTGGTCGGCGAAATCGACCAGCAGATACTGCTCGGCCGCTTCGAGCTGGCCGGCGGCCTTCAGGCGCGCGTAACGGACATTCATCGCCTTGATCGCCGAGCGCGCATGGCCTGGCACGTCGAACTCGGGCACGACCTCGATGTGGCGCTCGGTGGCGAACTTGAGGATCTCGATAAAATCGGCACGGCTGTAGAAACCGGTACCG